>JBBQXN010000052.1:0-24591 GCA_038209585.1 Burkholderiales bacterium | reverse complement strand
ACTGCCTCTGGAGCGCGCAAAGCCGCGAAGGCCACCGACATGCCATCGGCCGAAGCCAGCAGCGGTTCGATTTCCTGCCGGCTTGCCCGCTCGCTGACCATCAGCGCTTCAATGGCCGCTTCCAGGCGGTGCGCCATGTCGCCCAGGCGCATGGCGCCGGCCAAACGCGCGCCGCCCTTGAAGGTGTGCAGGGTGCGCATGCAGGACGATGGCGCGTCCATGTCAGACGGGTGCTCGGCCCAGTCGCGCAGCTTGCCTTGCAACTGCGGCAACAGTTCTTCTGCTTCTTCCTCGAAGATGGGGAACAGGTCTTCGTCGATGTGGTCTTCGGCTTCGGCTTCGGCTCGTGGCGCTGTCTCGTCGGGCAGGTGGGACAGTTCACCTGCCGCACTGTCGCCGGCGTCGGCCGCAACTGCGCGTGCAAGGACGGGCCAGCGCTCGTGATCAAACAGTCGCTCCATCAGCTCAGGCGACACGGGGCGCAAGAAGCCCGCGGCAAACTGATGCAGCAGCCGGCGCACTTCGTCGGCCGAGTCGATGAACAACTCGCCCTCGCCTTCGCGGCCTACACCCGCTGCCTGCGAACGCATCAAGGCGTGCTCAAGCGCCCGGCTCAGAGCGGACAGGTCGGTGTAGCCCACCGTGGCCGAATTGCCGGCCAGCGAATGCGCCAGCGCGATGGCGCTGTCGGCCATCGGCCGTTGCTCGGACTCCAGTACCCATTCCGCCAGCTCGGTGCCCAGCCGGCGCGAGAGCTCGTCGGCTTCATTCAAGAAGATGTTGAACAGCGGAATGCCGATGCGCAACGAGCCGATGATCTTGACGGGCTCTTCTTCAGGTGCCACCTCGGCCGGAGGCTGCAGCATCTGTACAGGGCTCAGGGTCAGCGGCGCTTCTTCGGCGCTGCTGTCGCTGCTGTTGCTGCTGTCGCTGGACTCGGCTGTGCTCGGCTCTGCCGAATCTGCCGGCCCATCCGGCACATCCGGCTCAGGCAGCTCAAGCAGCTCTGTCAATTCGGGCAGATCCATCCCCTGCGGCAGTTCGAATACGGGCTCTTCGCCCTCCAGCACCAGCGGCAGATCGGATTCGAGCAAACGCACTGCAGTGTCCAGCGGGGCGTCGTCGGCACTCGGCGGCACATCGAGTTCCGCCAGATCCAGCATCAGGCCGTCCATGTCTGGCCCCGCCAGCAGACCCTCGGCGGGAATCTCCAGCGTGCCCGCCAGGGGCATGTGTTCGATGTCTGTCGGCTCGGCAGCAGGCAGCTCGGTGGTGATCAGCAAGGCAGCAGCCGGCGTCAACGCCGACGGGGACTGGCCCAGCTGCTGCAGGTCGAATTCGAAATGCAGCGCCTCTTCGCGCGGCGCCGCTGATGCGCCCAGGTCCAGGTCGGCCGCGCTGGGCAGATCTGGGAAGCGGCTGCTCAGATCGGCAAGCGCGTTGCTGTCCGAGCCTGGGGCGGCTGGTTCATCGCCGTCTTCAACGCGTTCTGCTTCTTCGTCGAAGCTCAGCTCGAAAGGCACGACGGCGGCGTCGGCTGGCAAAACCGGGAAGGCGGGTGCTGCTGCGGACTCGGACTGTGCTGGTGCGTCGTCCTCCACGAGGAAGACGTCGTCGGTTTCATCTTCCAGAGCTTGCTCAGATTCAACGTCTGACAGCGGCTGCGCCAGGGCCTGAGGCTGTGCCTTCGTCTGCCCCGACCGCAACGCATCGGCGGCCTGCACCAGCTCGGTGGGCGCGAACGCATCGCCCTGGCCTTCGGCAATGGCCTCGGTCCAACGGCCTAGCGTAGCCAGGGCGTGGGTGGTGAAACGCTGAAGTTCCGCGTCCATGGTCACCGGCTGCTCGGCCAAGCGGGTATTGAACAACTGCTCGCATGCCCAGGCTGCTTCGCCGAAGTCGTTCAGCCCCACCATGCGACCGCTGCCCTTGAGCGTGTGGAAGGCGCGGCGCAGCAGCGTCATCTCGGTTGCATCGGCGGCCTCGTCAGAATCGGTCTGCAGGCGCTGCATGGCGGCTTGCGCATCGGCCACGACTTCGCGGGCTTCCTCGATGAAGATCTCGCGCATTTCCAGGTCGTCGTCCAGACCGCGCTGGCCCTGCCCAGCCGCAAAGGGCGACAAAGGCACGGGTGCCAGATGTTGCTGCGGCAGCGGCGCGCCAACCGGCCCCAGGCCCAGCAGGCCTCGCGCCAGTTCACTGCGCAGGGCCTGGCGCGTAGCGGCATCACCCGCAGAGCGCAGGGCCAGGCCGGCGCCGCTGAGCGTGCGCGCCAGCTCCGCTTCGTCTGCCACCACGGCTTGCTGCGACAGGTGCTCCAGCCGCGTCGTCAGGGTTTCATCGTCCAGATGGTCGGGGCTGGACTGGTCTGGCGCAGATGCCAGCTGGTGCGCCAGTTGCTGAACCTGCTGTGCCAGCGGCACGCCCTCTGGGGGAGCTTCGGTTGGCCGGGCAGCGGCCTGCGCCGCCACCGGGTCTGCGGGCGAGGCCTGGCCGGGCGGCGCGTGCGCGTCGTGCGCGTCGTGTGCGTCGTGTGCGTCGTGCGCAGCAGTCGCGTCAGCCGAACCAGCCGAGCCGGGCGCGTGAGCGGGAGCCAGCTGCCCCATCACCGCGCTGAGCCTGCCCTTGGCCGCATCGAATTGAAACAAGGACTTGGCCAGTTGCGGCTGCACGCCCAGCATGTCGATGAGGAAACTGAGCGCGCCCAGGTTGTCGGCCAGGCGTTCCATCTCCACCGGCGACGGGGCTGCAGCACCGGCCGCGTCGTCTCTGATCAGCGCTTCGACCTCGTCGCGCATGTGCAGCAGGGCCTGTGATGCCTGGCCCATGCCCAGCACCGACAGCACGCCGCGCATGGATGCGAGCTGCTGCGGCACCGGCACCAGGCCTTGCCGCAGCGTGGGCTGACGGAAGAACTGATCGATGTGCTGTTCAACGTCCGACAAAGACGCGCGCAATTCCTGCACCACGCTGCCCATGGTCTGGCGGTCGCTGACGCGGCGGTACAGCTCTTCCATCCAGGTTTCCAGCGGCTGCGGGTCGGCGCCTGCAGCCACCTCGCCGATGCGTTCCGCCAGGCGCGCCAGGCGCGGGCCCAGTGCAGGGTGATCGAACTCGCCGTCCTCCAGGCAGGCGTCCAGGTACAGCAATGCTGTGGCCACTTCCATGGCCAGCGTCGGCATGGGTTCGGCTTCTGCAGCCACGGTCTGCTCGGCGGCTTCGATCAGGGCTGCACCGAGGGTGTGACCGGCCGGAAAGACGCGGCGGATCGAGTCGTCAACGAGCGCGAAGGTCTCACTCAGCGACCCCAGGCGATGCAGTTCACCGCCAGCCACGCCCGACCAGGCTTCTTTGGCCGCGCCCACGCGCTTGCGTCCCAGCGCCAGCAGGGCGGGGTCGAAACGGCCCAGGCTGGCCATCTCGTAGTCGATCTCCAGCCCTTCGTCCGAGGGCGCTGGCCAAGCCGCCCGCACGGCAGCCAGGCGCGGTGCGGGGTGCTCGGCGTTCGGCGCGGCGGCATGCTGGCAGAAGAACAAGAGATCTTTGGCCAGTCGGTCAGACAGGTCGTACTGACCACGTTCGCCCATGCGCAGCTGCGCCAGCAAGCGCGAGGCAATGCGTTTGACGTACAGGTCGTTCTTCAGCAAGCCGCCAGCCTGGGCTTCGAACACGGCTGCAGCGAGCTGCCAGAACGTGGTGAGGCGGCTTTTGGCGCCGGGCGCCTGGGCAGCGCCTGCAGCGATGTCGGCACACAAGTCGCTCATGTGGGCGAGCTTGCTGCCTTCGGGCTGACGCATCAGACCCAGCACCAGACTTTCCATCTCCACGCGCAGTGAATCACCGGCCTGTCGTGCATGGGCCGAGCGGTCTGCCGGCAGCTCGCGCCATTGCCAGGCAGCTTGCGACAGATCGGCGGGGTGCACGCGGTCGGCACCGGCCAGTTTCTGCGTGGCGCGGTACTGTGGAAACAGCATCACCGCAGACACCGGTTTGCCTGCGAGCTGGCGCGCCAGGTAGTCCAGCAGCGCGAAGGAATTGCGCTCGATCAATTCCAGCGCGGCAACATCCAGCAGGGCTGGGCGCGCCACCATGCGCTGCACGGCGGTTTCGCTGGCACGCAGCACCTGGGCCAGCGCTGGCAGGCACAGCAATTCCAACGCACCCACGCCCTGGTGCAGCTGATGCCGTGCAGCGGCAAGCGGCGCCGGGTCGGCGCTGTCGAGGTCGCTGTCGCCGATGGCTTGGGCTTCGCGCAGATAGCGGCGCAGCGATTTGTGCGCTGCCTCCAGCGTGCGCCGCAGTTCAGCTTGGACCCAGGCGATGGCGCTCAGGTCGCTGTCCGCGCCTGGGCCTTGGCTTGAACCCGAATCCGTACCCGGCTCTTCCACTGTCATGCTGCCGTCCATGCTTTATGCCACCTTGAAGCGCGAGACCGAGGCTTTGAGTTCTTCGGCCGTGCGCGACAGTTCGCGCACCATCTGTGCCGTCGAACGCGTGCCTTCGCTGGTCTGTTCGGTCACGGCGAAGATATGCTGAATGTTCGCTGCCACCACGTTGGCGTTGTCCGCTTCCTTCAAGGCTTCCAGGGAAATGCGGGCGATCAGGTCAGACAGCTCGCGCACCACACGGTCGATGTCGGCCAGTGCAGTGCCAGCGGCGTCTGACAGGCGCGCGCCTTCAACCACGCCCTGCGTGCTGCGCTCCATGGCAGCCACCGCATCCTGGGTGTCGGTCTGGATGGTGCGCACGAGGGCGGCGATCTGCTTGGTGGCGTCGCCAGAGCGTTCGGCCAGGCGCTGCACTTCTTCAGCCACGACAGAGAAACCGCGCCCGGCTTCACCGGCGCTGGCGGCCTGGATGGCGGCATTCAGCGCCAGCACGTTGGTCTGCTCGGTGATGTCGGAGATGAGTTCGGTGATCTCGCCGATCTCTTGAGAGCTTTCCCCCAGCCGCTTGATGCGCTTGCTGGTTTCCTGAATCTGGTCGCGGATGGCGTTCATGCCGCCAATGGTGTCCTGCACCGCACTCAAGCCGCTCTCGGCCGCCACCAGCGACTCTCTGGCCACCGACGCGGTTTGCTGCGCCTGCGCAGAGACGTCGTTGATGCGCCCGGCCATCTGCAGCACCGACTCACCCGTGTCACGAATCTCGCGCAGCTGCTCGGTGGATGCGGCCAGCAGCTCGGTCGATGTCTGTTCGACTTGCTGCGTGGTGTCGGTGACGCGGTCTACCGTGCTTTGCACCTGCTCAACCAGAGTGCGCAGCTCTTCGACGGTGTAGTTCACCGAGTCGGCAATGGCACCTGTGATGTCTTCGGTGACGGTGGCCTGTTGCGTGAGGTCGCCTTCGGCCACGGTTTGCAACTCGTTCATCAGACGCAGGATGGCGGCCTGGTTGGCGTCGTTGACGCGTTTGGCTTCCTGCTCCTGGCGCTCGGCTTCGCGCCGCTGGGCTTCGGCCAAGCGTGAACGCGATGTCTGGTCGCTGACGAACAAGCGCAGCAACGCCAGACCGCCGCCCAGGATAGCCAGCGCGGAAAGCGCAGCGATCGCCAGTTGCCAGCCCGCCAGCCCGCCTTTGTCCGCCAGAGCCCGCTGCAAACCGTCGAGCCCCTGACGCAGCGGCTCGCTGTCGGCCACGATGGCTTGCTGTGCTTCACGCGCTGCCACCAGCCCTTGCAGGTTGCCCAGGATGGCTGAGGCCGCCGTGCGCGTCTGCTCGTATTTCGTGGCCAGTTGCTGCAGGGCTTCACGCGTGGCGGCGTCGCGCGCAGCAGGCAGGCGCAATTCCACGTCGCCGTCGCTCAAACCTCGTACCAGGTCGCGGAAGGTGTTGAGGTCTTTGCCGAGCAGGAAAACGGCTTCGGCACTGACGCCGTCTGCGGTGATGAACTCATTGGCGCTCTTGCCGATGCGCTGCGTCAGCATCGACAGCTGCCCCAGCGCCTGCATCTCGCTGGCGGAGGCGCCGGCAGCCATCTTCATCGCCGTGATGGCTTCTGCGGCTTCCAGCAGATCGCCGCTTTGGCGGTTGATGGCGCGCAACGACTGATTCACCTGCGTCAGCGTGGGCTCCTGCTCCAGCACGACACCCGCGTTCTTCTCGGCTTTCTCGACC
Source organism: Burkholderiales bacterium (assembly GCA_038209585.1). GTDB lineage: Bacteria > Pseudomonadota > Gammaproteobacteria > Burkholderiales > Burkholderiaceae_C > Rubrivivax. The sequence goes on along the minus strand of JBBQXN010000052.1, from coordinate 18,474 downwards.
AGGGGCAGCAAAGGCTGGGTCATGGCCTGCAGGCCTGCGGGTACCGACACACCCAGACTGCGCACATTGGTGGCCAGCACCTCCAGGCTCTCGCGCACTTCGGGGAAAGCCGAGACCTCGCCGACCAGGGCCTGCGACACCGACTTGGCCAGCCGCTGCGACTGCGTTTGTGCCTGCGCTGCTGCCGACACCTGCGCAGCCGACTGCCTGCTGGAAGTGAGCATCAGCACCACTGCGGCCAGCAAGCCCAGCACGCCCAGTCCGAAAACAAAAGCAGCGATGCGCTGCTGGCGCAACAGCGGCAGGCGGTCGATCAGCGGCAGACCGCTGTCAAACGCCGAAGGCGCGCCTTCCCTTTGCAATGCGGCCAGGTTTTGCGTGTCGCCATAGTCGGCGGCCACGCCCGAGGGTGTGGCCTCGGAAATGATCGACGGCCCGGCTTCGGTGTGGCTGCCGCCACCCCTCAGGCGCACGGTGGCCTCCATGGGGTTGTCGATGAGGGCCATGTCGTCGAAGCGACTGGTGACTGGGCCCATCTCGCGATTTCCGCTGCTGTCGCGGTCGCGCCCGTTCGGGCCCGTGATCCTGTCCAGGAAACTCATGTCGTCCTCATCGATTCAGACGCTGCGCAGTGGCTTCGCACCAGCACAGCAGTCAAGCAGGGGGTTCATGCCGCAATGGAAGCGGCGATGGCAAGAAATTGGTCGTTGCGAGCCAGGGCGGCGAGGTCGATTTCCTGCCACACGCGGCCTTCGGCATCGCGCCAGCGCCCGCGTGCAAAGGGCGGCCGATCGACTTCGTCTGGCGCTTCTGCCACCAGTTGTTCGCCACTGCGCAGGCCGGCCAGGCGGTCGATGAACAAGGCGCTGTGCGCGCCCAAGCTGGCATTCAAGGCCAGCAAGCGCGACTGTTCGCGTGCGGCTTCAGGCATGTGCGTTTGCCGCAAGCCCAGAAAGACCGCCAGGTCCACCACGCCGTGCAGGCCACCGCGCAAATTGGCCACGCCCACGAACCAGGGCTGGGTATGCGGCACCGGCAGCAGCTGGCCCACCGCGAAAATCTCGCCTGCGCCAGCCAGCGGCACCAGCAAGCCCGCGCCGGCGCATTCCACCGCCAGCCACGACATCGGCCTGGCTTCGGTGCGGGCCAGTTGCAGGCGCTCGGCCAGCCGGCTTTGCAGGTCGCGCAAGGCGTCTCTGTTGGACATGGTCTCGTTCGGTTTGACTTAGTCGAAGGCTTTGATCTTGGCGATCAGCTCGTCGCCGTTGACCGGCTTGACGATGTAGTCGCGTGCGCCCTGGCGCATGCCCCAGACCTTGTCGGTTTCCTGGTTCTTGCTGGTGCACATGATCACCGGCACATCGGCAAAACGAGGGTCGCGGGTGATGGTGCGCGTCAGCTGGAAACCGTTCTGGCCCGGCATCACCACATCCATCAACACCAGATCAGGCTTTTCCTCGTTCAGCCTGCGCATGGCTTCATCGCCGTTCTCAGCCGTGCGCACGGCATAGCCGCGCCGGCCCAGCAAATCTGACAGGTGGTGCAGCTCGGTCTTGGAGTCATCGACCACAAGGATCTTCTGAATCGGCATCGGGGTTTCCTGGGTCCTGTTCTGACAAGGCCATGAGGCCGTCAGGGCGCCTTGCGGCGGAAGGTTTCAACGGCGCGCAACAGTTGTTCTTTGGTGAAGGGCTTGGTCAGGTATTCCTGGCTGCCCACCATGCGGCCGCGCGCCTTGTCGAACAGGCCGTCCTTGCTGGACAGCATGATCACCGGCACATGGGCAAATTTGGGATTGCGCTTGATGATGGCGCAGGTCTGATAGCCGTCGAGCCGCGGCATCAGGATGTCGCAGAAGATCAGTTCCGGGTTGTGGTCATTGACCTTGGCCAGCGCGTCGAAGCCGTCTTCGGCCAGCACCACTTCATGCCCGCCCTGGCGCAGAAAAATCTCTGCGCTGCGGCGTATGGTGTTGCTGTCGTCGATGACCAGCACCTTCGCTCCTGCCACCACGCCAGCCGTGGCGTTTTCGTCTTCTTCTTCAGCGCGCGCGGGCGCGCCTTGCAGCGGGTGCATCAGCGTTTCCAAGCAGTGTTCTCCTGCAGCGGCCACCGCAGGAAGCGCACGCCGGCGCGGCCTGGGGCCAGGTCTAGATCTGGACCATCTCGAAGTCTTCCTTGCGAGCACCGCATTCCGGGCAGGTCCAGTTCATGGAGACATCGGCCCAGGCAGTGCCTGGAGCAATGTCATGTTCGGGGTCGCCAACGGATTCATCGTAGATCCAGCCACAGATCAGGCACATCCAGGTACGGGGTTCAGTCACGATGTCTTAGTCAGCTCACTACAATGGTGACCGATTCTAGCGACCCGCATTCCTCGAAAAAGGAGCATTTGTGGGCAGCTAATTGCAGTTGTTTTCCCTCCGAGGCCCGATCCATGACTCCCCAACCCGCCACGGACACGGAACCGCAAGAACCCGGCATCGAACCGCCAGCGCCAGCCTGCGTCATGAGCTTTAATGCAACAGACCCCAGCGGCGCCACAGGCACCGCCGGCGACGTGGCCACCATCGCTGCCATGGGCGCGCATGCCTTGCCGGTCGTCACGGCCATCGTCATGCGCGATACCGCCGACACGTTTGATCAACACGCCATCGACCCCGATGTCATTGCCGAGCAGGCACGCACCATCCTGGAAGATGTCACCGTGGCGGGCTGGAAGGTGGGTTTTTTGGGGTCGGCCGATGGCGTTGCGGCCGTAGCTGAAATCTTGTCTGATTACACCGACCTGCCCCTGGTCAGCTACATGCCCAGTCTGGCCTGGCTGGAAGAAGACCAGCTTCAGCCCTACCTGGAAGCCTTCCGCGAACTCATCCTGCCGGCCACCGAAGTGCTGGTGGGCAACCACAAGACGCTGCAAGACTTCTTGCTGCCGGAATGGGACAGCGAACGCCCGCCATCGGCACGTGAGCTGGCCGTGGCCGCAGGCGAACACGGTACGCGCTATGTGCTCGTCACCGGCATCATGCTGCCGGCCAAGGCCAACGCACCGGCCACCGAGTCCTACATCGACAACGTGCTGGCTTCACCCCAGGGTGCGCTCACGGGCGAGAAGTTCGAGCGCTTCGACGCTGGCTTCGTAGGCGCAGGCGACACGCTTTCGGCCGCACTGGCCGCCCTGCTGGCCGCCGGCGGCGAACTGCAGGCGGCCGTGGGCGAAGCGCTGTCTTTCCTGGACCAGAGCCTGGACGCGGGCTTTCGCCCCGGCATGGGCAACATCGTCCCCGACCGTTTCTTCTGGGCCCTGCCCGGGCCTGATGAGGGCGAAGAAGGCGAAGGCGGTGAGTTTGGCGGCAGCGGGCCGGGCGGCGCGGGCGGGCTGGGAGGCACCGGCGGCCCAGAAAGCTTCGACGATGGCAAGAACAACAAAGGCGCGCCACGGCGGGTGCACTGATCGCGGTGCACACACCGTTGTGGATTAAAGATTGAAAGCAAGATCGCCAGATGAGCAGCACCAACGAACAACTCTTCCAGCGCGCCCAGGGCGTCATTCCCGGCGGTGTGAATTCGCCCGTACGCGCTTTTCGCGCGGTGGGCGGTACGCCGCGCTTCATCCAGCGCGCGCAGGGCGCCTACATGTGGGACGCCGAAGGCACGAAGTACATCGACTACATCGGCAGCTGGGGCCCGATGATCCTGGGCCACGGCCACCCGGCCGTGCTGGACGCGGTGATGCAGGCCGCAGCGGATGGCTTCAGCTTCGGCGCACCCACCGAACGTGAAGTGCAACTGGCAGAAGCCATCATCGACATCGTGCCCAGCGTCGAGCAGGTGCGTCTGGTCAGCAGCGGCACTGAGGCGGGCATGAGCGCCATCCGCCTGGCGCGCGGCGCCACCGGGCGCAGCAAGATCGTCAAGTTCGAGGGCTGTTACCACGGCCATGCCGATGCGTTGCTGGTCAAGGCCGGCTCCGGGCTGGCCACCTTCGGCCACCCCACCAGCGCCGGTGTACCGCCAGAAGTGGTGCAGCACACCCTCGTTCTGGAATACAACAACATCGAAGAACTGGAAGCCTGCTTCAAGGCGCAGGGCGACGAGATTGCCTGCGTGATGATCGAGCCCATTTGCGGCAACATGAACTTCGTGCGCGCCAGCGTGCCCTTCATGAAACGGCTGCGTGAGTTGTGTACCCAGCACGGCGTCATGCTGGCTTTCGACGAAGTGATGACGGGCTTTCGCGTGGCTCTGGGCGGCGCGCAGAGCGTCTACGCCGAACTGATCCCCGGATTTGCGCCCGACATGAGCGTGTTCGGCAAAGTCATCGGCGGCGGCATGCCGCTGGCCGCGTTCGGCAGCAGCCGGGCGGTGATGAGCCATCTGGCGCCGCTGGGTTCGGTGTACCAGGCCGGCACGCTCAGCGGCAACCCGGTGGCCACGGCCTGCGGGCTGGCCACGCTGAAAGAAATCAGCAAACCCGGCTTTTATGAAGCACTGGGCGCGCGCACACAGTCGCTGGTGGCCGGGCTGACGAAGGTGGCGCAAGACGCCGGCATACCTTTCGTCGGCGACAGCCAGGGCGGCATGTTCGGCTTCTTCTTCACAGACGAATTGCCGCAGAACTACGGCGTGGTCATGGCCACCGACAAAGACCGCTTCAACCGCTTCTTCCACGGCATGCTGGACAACGGCGTCTACCTGGCGCCGGCAATGTATGAAGCCGGCTTTGTCAGCGCGGCACATACGGCTGAAGACATCGCCAAAACCGTGGCCGCCGCCGCCGAAGCCCTGAAGGCCTGATCTGCCCGCACTTGCCGCAGCTTCGCGCTGCGGTAAGTGCGGTAAGTGCGGTGGGTGCGGCAATGCCCTGAGCGCGCTGCAACTGGCGGGGCATGGCAGCTAAAGCTCATCGACCGGCTGGCCAAGTTGCTGCGCGCACTGCGCCGTTGGTGGCGCTGACCAGCGCCCTGCATCAAGCCGGAGAAGACCGCAGGCCGTAAACCTTGCCGCCTAGGAAAAGATATTCCACGCGCATCAGTGCGTCGCCCTTCTCACCCGTGAAGGTGAAGCCCAGCACGGCCAGGCTGTCGCCGTTCTTGATCTCAGGCACGCTCCAGGCGTTCATGCGCGTCAGCGGCGCCAGTTCGATCGCCCAGCGTGCGTCTTTCCGCGTGGGCAACTGCGCCGCCTTGAGCAGGCCGGCGCCGTCGACACGGGCGGACTGCGCCGGCACATTGCGGCTGGCGAGATCAGTGGGCAGCTTCAGGTCGGCGGGTACTTCCAGCGTGAGCTCTGCGTGCGGGCTGCGCCAGGCCACGCTGGCGGCGCGTCCTTCCAGGTAGATGGGGCGACCCTGGTCGAAACTGCTCCAGCCGTGGTGGGCCCAGGCGCTGGGTAGCGCGGCACAGGCACTTGCTGCCAGTACGAACTGACGACGTTGCATGGAATGTTCCTTTCAGTAGTAAGCGATCCAGCGGCCGCAAATGATGACCGCCAGCCACAGCCCCAGCGAGCCCAGGGTCTGCACGCGCGCCGTGGTGTCCAGCAGGCGCAGGCTGTGGCGGGCATGGAAGGCTGCAGCGTTCAAACCCGCCAGCATCACCAGGCCCATCTTGATGACGAACAGGCGGTTGGCCAGCATGTCGCCCGGCGCAGCGGCAAACATCAACAGGCCTGATAACGCTATCAAGCAAAAGCCGATCACGGAAATCGGCAGCGCCAGACCGGCCAGCGCCTGCACAGGCAGATCAGCCCCGCGGCCCCACACACGCATTTCCAGCAGCACCAGGTTACCCACCAGCAAGGCAATGCCGACGATGTGAATGATCTCCAGCACCGGATAGGCCCAAGGGCTGCTGGCGATGGCGGGAACGCCGGCGAAGGCGGGGCTCTGATACATCGGCCGACGCTAGCAGAGCAGTGTGCAGAGCCGTCAACAGCGGCTCCTAGAATCCCCACCCATGCACATCCACATCCTGGGCATTTGCGGCACCTTCATGGGTGGCCTGGCGGCCCTGGCGCGCGAGGCCGGACACCGCGTCACCGGCTGCGACGCTGGCGTCTACCCGCCAATGAGCGATCAGTTGCGCGCCCTGGGCATCGAGGTGATCGAAGGCTTCGGTGCCGAGCAGCTGGCGCTGAAACCCGATCTGTTCGTCATCGGCAATGTCGTCAAGCGCGGCAATGCGCTGATGGAAGCGCTGATGGACGCTGGCGCGCCTTACACCAGCGGCCCGCAGTGGCTGGCCGAGCAGGTGCTGCACCACCCCTCGCGTTCACGGCATGTGCTGGCGGTGGCGGGCACGCACGGCAAGACGTCGACCACATCGATGCTGGCCTGGATTCTGGAAAGCGCGGGCCTGCAACCGGGCTTTCTGGTGGGCGGCGTGCCGCAGAACTTCGGCGTATCGGCCCGCCTGGGCACAGGCAACACCTTTGTCATCGAAGCCGACGAATACGACACCGCCCTGTTCGACAAACGCAGCAAGTTCGTGCACTACCGGCCGCGCACCGCCGTGCTGAACAACCTGGAACTCGACCACGCCGACATCTTCCCGGACCTGGCGGCCATCGAGACGCAGTTCCATCACCTGGTGCGCACGGTGCCTGCAGGTGGCCGCCTGGTGGTGAATGCCCGCGATGAAGCCGTCGCACGCGTGCTGCAACGCGGTTGCTGGAGCGACGTGCTGCGATTCGGCACCAAGCGCGAAGAACCCGGCGGCCTTTGCGCGCGCGGCCCGGCGCATGCGTTCGATGTCTTGCGCGGCAGTCTGAAACTGGGCCGGGTGGACTGGGCTTTGATGGGCGAGCACAACCAGCTGAACGCGCTGGCCGCCATTGGCGCGGCGGAGCACGTTGGCGTGGCACCCGATGTGGCTGCACAAGCCCTGGGCCGGTTTCAGAACGTGCGCCGGCGCATGGAAGTGCGCGGCGAGGTCGCTGGCGTCACGGTCTACGACGATTTCGCCCACCACCCCACGGCCATGCGCACCACCGTGGACGGGCTGCGCAGCAAGCTGGAACGTGGCGCCACTGCAGGCCTGAGCCCCCGCATCCTGGCCGTTTTCGAGCCGCGTTCCAACACCATGAAGCTGGGCACGATGAAGGCGCAGTTGCCCTGGGCGCTGGAAGAAGCCGATCTCAGTTTTTGTCTGCAGGGCGACTATGGCTGGAGCGCTGCCGAAGCGCTGGCGCCGCTGGGTGCGCGTGCTTTGGTATTCGACAACGTCGAAGCCCTGGTCGCTGCAGTGGCACAAGCCGCCAGGCCGGGCGACCATGTGCTGTGCATGAGCAATGGCAGCTTCGGCGGCGTGCACGACAAGCTGTTGCAGGCTTTGGAATAGCGCCAGCAAGCTGATATCGGCGTCGCGCGTGCGATCTGCGCGCGCTTGCCAAGGCCGCCGAGCGGCCGACGGCCGCGGTACCCACCGCCTGAGCCATGCCTGCAGGACCACCACGACGGGTGGCGGCCGTGGGGATGGGGTGGCGGGCTCCGCGAAGTAAAGGAGGAGGGGCGGGCGCAGCCCGACACGGGGGACATGCGTGGAGCCCGCCGCCCCATCCCCGCGGCTTCCGCTAAAAAATTGGCGCGCGAGGCCTCAGCCCCGCTGCAACGTCGCGCGCAGCGCCTCGGTGATCAGCGCCAGCGCGTCCTGAAGATGCGCCTTGTTCTCCACCGCCATGCCACGCCGGGAAACTGCGCTGCGCAGTTGCGACTGCAATTCCGTGGCCTGCAGTCGCGCCAGACTCACGGCGTCGGCGGGCAAGGCACCGTTCGGTCGCGTCAGGATGCCCTGCAGGCGCTTCAGGTGTTCGCGCTGCAGGCTGCGGCGCATGGGGTCGATGTCCTTGCCTGTCTTCAGCTCGCTCCACACGGCGCTTTGTACCGTGGTGTAGACCTCGTTCAGGCTGATGGCGCCGGCCTTGTCGCTGTCTTTCAGATACAGCGGCAGTTCCAGCAGGCGGCGCGCCGTGCCGGCAGACAGCAAGCTGTCCATGGTGGCGGTTTGCAGGCGCAGCACGCTGTCGGGAATCGACACGATGTCGCGCTGGAACTCGATGTAGTCGGGCGTCAGGCTGGCCAGGAATTCCGGCTTGAAGCGGAAGCTGTCGACGGCGAAGATCTCATCGGTCAGAAACTTCAGCGCCTGGCGCTGCACAGCGGGCTCCACGGGTTTGAAACCGACTTTGCCCGTGCCCTGGATGTCGCGCTCGGTGTACATGCCGCCCACGTACTTGGCTGCCATAGGCGGCGTGCGCGACAGTTGGCCCAGGCCAGCAATCAAGCTGCGGCGCAAGCGCTGCGAATCGTCTCCAGGCTGCAAGCCGCGTTCCTGCACGCGCTGCCACAGTTCCTTGCTCAAGGCCACGCGGCGTTGGGCGAATGCCAGCGGGTCGTCGCCCAGATCGAACAGGTTGATGCGCGGGTCCAGCGCGGTGCGGGTGTCGCCGTCGTCGGCGAAGGCCAGGCTGGGGTCGGTGCGGCTGCGCTCGGCGATGGCCTTCAGTTCTTCGGCTTCCTTGCCAGCGGTCAACGGCTTGTAGGCGTACTCGATGGCCCAGTAGTCGTAGGTGCCCAGGGTGGTCATGTTCAGCTCGCGCCGGGGCTCGCCCTTCAACGTCAGGTTGAAGGGGTTGTAGTCCATCACCGAGCCGCTGATGCCGCGCGCTGCAGCCAGCGCCGGGTCTTTCAGCTGCGCTGCAGACACGGTGGTGCTGGCGCGGAAGTTGTGGCGCATGCCCAGGGTGTGGCCGACCTCGTGGGTGATCACGTCCTTGACATAGTCCTGCGCCAGCGCTTCGGCTTCCGGGCTGTCGGGCGCGATGTCGCCGCGTGCTTCCAGCAGGTCCATGGCGAAGTCGAGTTCGCGTGCGCCGTCAGCAGCAAAGGTGCACGCCGCCGTGGCTTGGCCCTGCCCGTTCCACAAGGTGTCCATGGTCTGCTGCCACGCCGGCTTTTCAGTGCCCAGGAAGCTCATCGAATCCTCGCGCAGCAAGCGGCGCGCACCACGGCCGAAAACGTCGGCCATGCGGATGTCGGCGTCCAGGATTTCTCCCGTGCGCGGGTCGGTCTGGCTGGGGCCTTGGGCAAAGCCCACATCGGCGCCCAGGAACCAGCGGATAGACGCATGGCTGGCGTCCATGTTGTCGAAATCAGCGTCGTCGGCTTGTTGCTGGGCGACGATGGCGTTCTTGAACCCGATGCGTTCGAAAGCCTTGTTCCATTCCAGGATGCCGGCCGTCACCGAGGCGCGGTAACGCTGCGGAATGTTGCGGTCCAGCCAGAAGGTGATGGGCTTGACGGGTTCGGACATCGCCGCCTGAGGGTCTTTCTTTTCCAGGCGCCAGCGTGTGATGGTGTCCACGCGCGTCACCGACTTCAGGTCGTCGGACAGGTCGGTGTAGCTGTCGGTGAAAAAGCCTACGCGCGGGTCGGCCGGGCGGCTGGCCATGGGCTGCGCAGGCAGCTCGCGGAAGTTGTAGACATAGCCTATGAACAGGCTGCGGGCGTCAGGCGTGGTGCGCGGCGGCGGCGGGGTCATGGGCGCAGGTGCGCCCGGCGGCAGCAAGGGCGGCGCTGAAATGCGGGCCACGGCGTAATGCACCTTCACGCCCAGCGTCGTCAGCCCCGCTTCAGCGCGCGTGCGTTCGAAGTAGGAATTGGCGCGGTCCACCGCAAAGGGCATGCGGAAGGCCGCTTCCAGCTGCGTGCTGGTGCCGGCGATGTCGCCGAGCAGGAAGGCTGCATCCACCAGCACCGACTTGCGCTCGGGGTGCGCTGCGCTGGCCACCGCTGCCGCACCCACCAGGCTGTCGCTGAAACCTTCAGCCACGGCGCGGGCAGATGCCGGGTCGCGCGCGGCGCGGAAACCCGTCTGGCGAGCCAGCAGCTGAATCTGCTGGCCCACGCGGCGGAATTCCACCAACCAGTCGCGCCCCATGGCGCTGGCATACAGGCCGCGCTCGCCCACGGACTGGTTGATGTTGACGGTGAACAGCAGCGGCTTGTTCAGCAGCTCGGGGCTGATTTCCAGCCAAACCTTGTCGTCCTTGCGCCACAAAGGCACGAATCCGTCCTGGCGCGTGGCGTCCTTGGACACTTCGGCGAAAGGTTTGGGCGCAGCGGGATCGGGGCGCGCAGCGGGGGCGGTACCGGCAATTACACCGGACGCACCGGATGCACCGGGTGCAGCGGCTACGGGAGGGGTTGCAGCAGCCGCCGGGGTGGAACTTGACGTGGTGGCACAACCAGACAACCCGGCCAGGGCGACGGCGAAGGCAGCGGCCGATGCGATGCGGGTACGGTGAGAGAGTTCGTTCACGGGCAGGATGCGGTGGCAGAGAGGAAGAACTTCATTTTGCCTGGATAGACTGGAGCCCTGAGCCCAGCCTGCCGACATGTCCCCACCTACCCATCTGTCACCGACCCATCTGTTGTATCTGCACGGTTTTCGCTCGTCGCCCTTGTCGTTCAAGGCGCGCTGCCTGCTGGGCTGGCTGGCCCGGCACCGGCCTGCGGTTCATACCTGGTGCCCGCAACTGCCGCCCTCGCCACGCGCGGCCGTCGAGTGGGTGGCTGCAGCCACGGCAGATTGGCCGGCCGCCAGATCGGTCGTCGTCGGCAGCTCACTGGGCGGCTTCTATGCCACCGTTGTGGCACAAGCGCGCGGCTGGCCGGCGCTGCTGCTGAACCCTGCCGTGGACCCTGCGCGGGATCTGGCGGCCTACATTGGCCAGCAGACCGCATTCCACACGCCCGAAGAAAGCTTCTACTTCCACACTGATTACGTGACCGAGCTGCAAGCGATGACGCCACGGTCTGTCACCGACCCGCAGCGCTACGCCGCACTCATCACCCAGGGCGACGAGGTGCTGGACTGGCAAGAGATGGCCGGGCGCTACGCTGGCGCCAGGCTGTGCGTGCTGCCCGGTGGCGACCATGCCATCTCCGACTTCGAAACACACCTGCCCTGGGTGGTCGATGCGCTGGGACTGGGGCCGGCGACAATGCTTTGATATGTATGCTTTATATGAAGACGCCGGCAAATTCCACGCCGGCCGAGTGATGTCAGAAGCCGAGACTTCGCTGCAAGTCGAACTCGACTCGGGCAAGCGCGTGAAGGTGAAAGCCAACGCCGTGATGCTGCGTTTCGACAAACCTGCGCCCGCAGAGTTTCTGGCTCAGGCGCAGGCCATTGCCGAGACCATCGAGCTCGAACTGGCCTGGGAATTCGCACCCGAGGGCGATTTCAGCTTCGTCGAACTGGCGCAGGACTATTTCAGCGCCCAGGCCGGGAACGACCAGCAGGCCGCCACGCTGCTGCGCCTGTTCGATGCCCCGCATTACTTTCGCCGGCTGGGCAAGGGCAACTTCAAGAAGGCGCCGGAAGACATCGTCAAGGCGGCCTTGCTGGGCATCGAACGCAAGCGCCTGCTGGCATTGCAGATCGACGCCTGGGCCGACGAGTTGGTGGCCGGCAACTGCCCGGCGCCGGTACGCGAGCAGCTCTACCGCATCCTCTTCAAGCCCGACAAGAACGGCGCTGAATACAAGGCCGTGGTCGAAGCCGCCAAGCGGGCGCAGCGCGCGCCGCTGGACTTGCTGAAGGGCGCCGGCGCCATCGACAGCCCTTACCAGTTCCACTGGAAGCGCTTCCTGTTCGAGACCTTCCCGCAGGGCACCGGGTTCCCGGCACTGGCGCCACCCGCGGTGACGGAAGACCTGCCACTGGCCACCGTGCAGGCCTTTTCCATCGACGACTCGCAAACCACCGAGATCGACGACGCGCTGTCGGTTCAAGGCCTGGGCACCGGCACCATCGTCTTCGGCGTGCACATTGCCGCACCGGCGCTGGCTTTCGAGCCCGATTCGCCGATCGACAAGCTGGCGCGAGATCGTTTGTCCACGGTGTACATGCCGGGGTGGAAGATCACCATGCTGCCCGACAGCGTGGTGCAGGCCTACACGCTGACAGCAGGGCGAGACTGCCCGGCCGTGAGCCTGTACGTGACGCTCGATGAGGAAACGCTGGAAGTGCGCGGCAGCGAAACACGGCTGGAACGCGTGCCGATGGCGGCCAACCTGCGCCACGACCAGCTCGACAGCATCGTCACCGAAGCCTCGCTGACGGATCAGGCGCCAGCCGACTACGCCTTCGCGACAGAACTGAAGTTCGCCTTCCGCCTGGCAAGACATCTGAAGAGCAGGCGCGAAGTGGTGCGCGGCAAGCCTGAGACCTTCAACCGGCCCGACTACAACTTCAAGCTGGACCGCGCGCCTGGCGAGGAAGGCGAACCCCAGGGCCATGAACGCGTCCACATCAGCACACGCCAGCGCGGCGCGCCGCTGGACCTGATCGTGGCCGAGGCCATGATCCTGGCCAACAGCACCTGGGGCGGCTGGCTGGCCGACTGCGGCGTGCCCGGCATCTACCGCAGCCAGGCCAGCATGATGCCGGGCGTGAAGGTGAAGATGGGCACGCGCCCCGCGCCGCATGCCGGCATGGGCGTGGCGCAGTACACCTGGGCCACCTCACCCCTGCGCCGTTATGTCGACCTGGTCAACCAGTGGCAGATCGTGGCCTGCGCCCGCCACGGCCGCACTGCCGCGCTGGCCGCACCTTTCAAGCCCAAGGATGCGGGGCTGTTTTCCATCATCAGCGGCTTCGACGAAGCCTATGCGGCCTACAACGACTTCCAGAACGGCATTGAACGCTTCTGGACCTTGCGCTGGCTGGAGCAGAACGAGGTCACCGAGCTGCAAGCCACGGTGATGAAAGACGGTCTGGTGCGCGCCGACACGCTGCCCCTGGTCGCCCGCGTGGGCGGCACGGAAAGCCTGCCCCGCGGCGCGCAGGTGCGCGTTCGGGTGGCCGGCGTGGACCTGCTGACACTGGAACTGCACGCCACGCTGCTGGCGCGCCTGGACGAGCCCGCGGCTGCCACAGCGGCCGATGCGCCACCACAGGAAATCGAAGACAGCGATGAAGGCGAAGACGCTGCCGTGGGTCTGAAACTCGCCATCGACCAAGACCCTGGCGAGGCGGAAACGCCCCCGATCCCAACCCCTGCTTGAAGCAGCACGGCTGACACCATGGCCACGCCCGGGCTGCGCATGAACACCCTGCACCTGGCTTTGCTGGTGTCGGTGGTGGCCCATGGCGCCATTGGCCTGGTGCGTTTCGTGGCCCCGCAAACCTTCGATCGTGTCTTCAAGGACGAGCCGCTGGAGGTGATTCTCGTCAACGCCAGATCAGACACGGCACCGGACCAGGCCCAAGCCATCGCGCAAGCCAATCTGACAGGCGGTGGCGACGCTGCGCAGGGCCGCGCGACATCGCCATTGCCGCCTGAAGCGGTGATGCAGCTGGGATACGCCAACGATGATGCACAGCGCCGCGTCGAGCAGCTGCAGCAAGAACAGCAAACGCTGCTGACCAGCATCCGCCGCGAAATCGCCGGGCTGCCGCAGCCGGAACCTGGGCAGAAGGCGGGCGTCGACCAGCAGCGCCAGCTCGAAGAGCGGCGCCGCCAGTTGTTGCGGCTGCTGGCCGAGATCGAAAAGCGCGTGAACGAAGAAAACGCGCGGCCGAAGAAGCGCTACATCAGCCCGGCGACGCGCGAAGAGGTTTACGCGCTGTATTACGACGCGCTGCGCCGCCGCATTGAAGAGCGCGGCACGCGCAATTTCCCGGAATTTCAGGGCGCCAAGCTGTATGGCGAGCTGACGATGAACGTCACGGTCGATGCGCAGGGCCAGGTCATCGAAGCCGATATCGTGCGCCCTTCGGCCAGCCGCCGCCTGGATCAGCAGGCGCTGGCCATCGTGCGCGCCGCGTCGCCCTTTGGCATCTTCACGCCAGCCATGCGCGCGCAGGCCGATCAGATCGTCGTCACGTCGCGCTTTCGCTTCACGCGCGACGACGAATTGCAAACCACACTGGGCGGGCGCTAGATGCCTATGGACGCTGTTTCGAGTCCTGGCGCCTATGCCGTGCTCGGCCACCCCGTGGCGCACAGCCGCAGCCCGGCCATCCACGCTGCCTTTGCCGCGCAAACCGGCCAGCACCTGACTTACGGCCGCTTGGAATGCCCGCTGGACGGATTCACTGCGGCGGTACGTGCTTTCGCAGTCACCGCTGGAAACCGGGGCTGCAATGTCACCGTGCCCTTCAAGTTCGAGGCCCTGGCGCTGGCAGCACGGGCCACCGACCGGGCGCGGCTGGCGGGCGCGGCCAACACCCTGCGTTTCGACGCAGACGGCTGGCTGGCCGACAACACCGACGGCGCGGGCCTGCTGCGCGACCTGCAAAGCAACGCCGGCTGGCTGCTGGCCGGGCGGCGCGTGCTGCTGCTGGGCGCAGGCGGCGCGGCAGCCGGGGTACTGGGCCCGCTGCTGTCGGCCCGGCCAGCGGTGCTGGTGCTGGCCAATCGCACGGCTGGCAAGGCGCAGGCGCTGGCTGCCACGCACGCTGCCTGGGCCGCGCAGCAGGGCGTGCCCTTGCGCGCTGGCGGCCTGGCAGACGCGGAACGGGAAACGTTCGACATCGTGGTCAACGCCAGCGCCAGCAGCCTGGCCGGCGGGGACCCGCCTGTGTCCGCAGCCGTGCTGGCCCCTGGCGCCGCAGTCGTTGACCTGATGTACGGCCCCGCCGCCGCACCCTTTCTGGCCTGGGGCGAGGCCGCAGGCGCCATCGCGCGCGACGGCCTGGGCATGCTGGTAGAACAAGCGGCAGAAGCTTTTTTGTTGTGGCGCGGCGTGCGGCCCCATACCGTGCCGGTGCTGCAGGCGCTGCGGCAGGAAATGGGCGCGGCGTGAAAAAACATCTCTGGCGCGGCTTGGGCCTGCTGTTGCTGTGCACTGTTTGCCTGCAGGGGGTGTTCATCGGCCGCATCGCGCTGATGAACCTGCTGGACCCGCAGTCCACCAGCTTTCAGCGCAGCGAAGCCTGGCGACTGCTCAGCAGCCAGGGCCAGTTGCAGTGGTCGCAGAGCTGGGCCGACGAAGCTGCGCTGTCCTCGCATCTGAAACGCGCCGTCATCGCCAGCGAAGACGCCGGCTTCACTGAACACAGCGGCGTGGAATGGGAATCGATCGAGAAAGCCTGGGAACGCAACCAGAAGAACGAGGCGCGCGCCGAGAAACTGCAGACCGCGCGCAACCCACCCAAGCGCCCGCCCTCCGTTCGCCTGGTGGGGGGTTCCACCATCAGCCAGCAGTTGGCGAAGAACCTGTTCCTCAGCAGCGAACGTACGCTACTGCGCAAGGCGCAGGAATTTCTGCTCACCTTCTACCTGGAAATGCTGCTGAGCAAACGGCGCATCCTCGTCATCTACCTCAATAACGTCGAATGGGGGGAAGGCGTGTTCGGTGCGCAAGCCGCTGCGCGGCACTACTTTCGTACCGATGCCGCCCGCTTGAGCCCCGCCCAGGCCGCCAGGCTGGCAGTGATGCTGCCTGCGCCCAAGCGCTTCGAGAAACGCCCGGCCTCGCCCTATCTGCTGGGCCGCGCGCAGGCGGTGATGGCGGGCATGGGCGACGTGGCCCTGCCCTGACAATGGCGCCATGAGTTCGACGACTGTGACCGATGAGATCGCCATCGCCGCCGCGCGGCTGGTGGTGGAAGAAGGCATGGAATACGGCGCAGCCAAGAAACGCGCTGCCCGCGACCTGGGCCGGCGCAGTGCGCGCCAGGGCGTGTTGCCAGCCAATGAGCAGGTGGAAGACGAGGTGCGCGAGCACATTGCCTTGTTCTGCGCCGAGACCCAGCCCACCGAGCTGCAGGCCTTGCGCGAAGTGGCCTTGCAGTGGATGCAGCGGTTGGCCGAGTTCCGCCCGCATCTGTCAGGCGCGGTCTGGCGCGGCACGGCCACGCGTTTTTCTGCCGTGCATCTGGACCTGTATTGCGACGACCCCAAGGAGGCCGAGATCATGCTCGTCAACGCCGGTGTGAACTACGACGTGGGTTCGGTTGAACGCGCTGGCGCCGAGCCGCTGAACGTGCTGACCGTGGGCACGCGCAGCGCAGTGCTGAAAGACATCGTCAGCGTGCATCTGTTCCTGCGCGACCTGGACGAGCAGCGCGGCGCGCTCAAGCCTGATGCGCGTGGCCGCAGCTGGCGTGGCGACCTGGGCGCGTTGCAGCGCCTGATGAAACAGGACACACCATGACACCCGGCAGGCGGAAATTGATCATCGGCAGCGTGGCCGCTGGCGCGGCGGTGGCCGGCGTGGGCGGCGCACTTTGGCGCGAGCAGCGCAAGCTGGCCGCGCTGGACCCGGAAACCGCCTTCCTCTGGGACCTGTCATTCACCCGCCCAGACGGCAGCGAGCTGGCCCTGGCAACGCTGCGCGGCAAGCCGCTGGTCATCAACTTCTGGGCCACCTGGTGCCCGCCTTGCGTCAAGGAAATGCCCGAGTTCGACCGCTTCCACCGCGAGTTTTCTGCGCGCGGCTGGCAGGTGCTGGGCCTCGCGGTGGACTCGCCCACTGCCGTGCGCGACTTTCTGGTGCGCGTGCCGGTGGGCTATGCCATTGCGCTGGCTGGCTTCAGCGGTACCGACCTGAGCCGCAAACTGGGCAACCCGCAAGGTGCCCTGCCCTTCACCGTGATGCTGGACAAAAACGGCAAACCGCTGCAACGCCACCTGGGTGAGACGAATTACGACAGTTTGTCGGGTTGGGCAGCGCAAGCCTAGGCAACCGGCGGGGCCTGGGTTTGAAGTTCGCTGAAAAGTGCGTCAAATCGCTGGCAACGTCCCGCAAAAGGCGTAGAGTCGCGCCCACTGATGAGCATCCTCGTTCTTCACGGCCCCAATCTGAACTTGCTCGGCACACGCGAGCCGGCGCTGTATGGCCACACCACTTTGGCTCAGATCGACACCGATCTGGCGAAGATGGCCACACATGCAGGCGCAGCACTGCACAGCCTGCAAAGCAACCATGAAGGCGTGTTGATCGACCGCATCCATGCGGCGCGCACCGACGGCACCGAATTCATCATCATCAATCCCGGCGGCTTGACGCATACCAGCGTGGCCTTGCGCGACGCGCTCGCTGCCGTGGCACTGCCCTTCATTGAAGTGCACCTGTCCAACATTCATCGCCGCGAGCCCTTCCGGCATCATTCCTACCTGTCGGACCTGGCGGAGGGTGTGATCTGCGGTCTGGGCGCTGACGGCTATCACCTGGCGCTGCAACATGCACTGGCCAGGCGCACGACGCACAGCGTTTGACAGACAAAAACAACATTCGAGGAAAGCCCGCGATGGACCTGAGAAAACTCAAGACCCTGATCGACCTGGTGTCGGATTCGAACATCTCCGAACTCGAGATCACCGAAGCCGAAGGCAAGGTACGCATTGTCAAAGGCGGCGTTGCCATGCCCATGGCCTACATGCCCATGCCGGCGCCAGTGCAAGGGGGCGGGCCCACCCCGGTGGCCACCGCCGTGCCGATGGTGCCCAGCGCACCGGCCGAGCCCCCGGGCCGCTTCATCAAGTCGCCCATGGTGGGCACCTTCTACCGCTCAGCCAGCCCGGGTGCGAAATCGTTCGTCGACGTCGGCAGCGAAATCAAGGAAGGCGAGGCGGTCTGCATCATCGAAGCGATGAAGATCATGAACGAGATCGAGTCCGACGCGACGGGCAAAATTCTGCGCATCCTGTGTGAAAACGGCCAGCCGGTTGAATTCGGTCAGCCGCTGTTTCAAATTGAATGAGCAGATCGAAGCAGCCAGATCGAAGCAGCCAGATCCAATGAACCCCAACTAGAAGAAACGCCGTGTTCAAGAAGATCCTGATCGCCAATCGCGGAGAAATAGCACTGCGCATCCAACGGGCCTGTCGCGAGATGGGTATCAAGTCGGTTGTCGTCTATTCAGAGGCCGACCGCGAGGCCAAGTACGTCAAGCTGGCCGACGAGGCCGTGTGCATCGGCCCGGCCCAGTCGGCCATGAGCTACCTCAACATGCCCGCCATCATCAGCACGGCTGAGGTGACGGATGCAGAAGCCATACACCCCGGCTATGGCTTCTTGAGCGAGAACGCCGACTTTGCCGAACGCGTGGAACGCAGCGGCTTCACCTTCATCGGCCCCACGCCCGAGTGCATCCGCATCATGGGCGACAAGGTCAGCGCCAAGCAGGCGATGACCAAGAGCGGCGTGCCCTGCGTGCCCGGCAGTGAAGGCGCGCTGCCCGATGACCCGAAAGAAATCACGCGCCAGGCGCGCGCCATCGGCTACCCGGTGATCATCAAGGCCGCCGGCGGCGGCGGCGGGCGCGGCATGCGCGTGGTGCACACCGAAGCCGCGCTGGTCAATGCTGTCCAGACCACGCGCAGCGAAGCGGGTGCGGCTTTCGGCAACCCGTCGGTGTACATGGAGAAATTCCTCGAAAACCCCAGGCACATCGAGATCCAGATCCTGGCCGACCAGCACAAGAACGTCGTCTGGTTGGGCGAGCGCGACTGCAGCATG
>JBBQXN010000051.1:0-24711 GCA_038209585.1 Burkholderiales bacterium | reverse complement strand
GTGCGCGAGTTGATGGAACGCGAAGGCATCTGAGCCATGCGCGCGCTGCTCGACGTCAATGTCTGGGTGGCGCTGTTCGACGACGCACACCAGTTCTCGCCGCAGGCCAACGCGTTCATCGCCACGCCCGGCGTGCAGGTGGCCACCTGCCCGTTGACAGAGAACGGCGTTGTCCGTGTGCTCAGCCTGTCGAACTACGGGCGGCGCGGCGGCCTGCCGATCCAACATGTTCGCCAGCGGCTGCAAGAGGCCTGTCAGGCGCTGGACCACGAGTTCTGGCCCGACTCGTTGTCACTGCGCGACGACCGCCGCTTCGACTTCGCCCGCGTGCAGGGGCACAACCAGATCACCGACCTGTACCTGCTGGCCCTGGCCGTGGCGCATGGCGGGCGCCTGGTCAGCTTCGATCAGTCGATCGCGCTGGCCAGTGTGCGGGACGCGACAGCGCAGAACCTGCTGGTGCTGTAGACACCTTTGTCAGCTGCCTCAGCCCGGACCATCAAGCACCAGGCACCGTCTCCCGCCAATCCACCGCCACTGAGCGTCGCGGCCAGGGTGGCGGGGCCAAGGTCGGCAGGTGATATGCGGCCGGCTTCGAAGGTAAAAGCCGTGTCCAGCTCCAGCTCTGCACGGCCAGCAAATCGGGCGGCAACGCCAGTTGCTCTTGCGGCGTCCGCAATTTGATGTCTGCTGCCACGCCGCGCACGGCAGACACGGTCATCGTCAGCTTCAACACCGGGCCGCCGTTGGCGATGTGGACTTGCCCTTCTTCAAGCACCACGGCCCCGCCCGCCGATACGCGGTAGCTGCCTGCAACGCCGATGCCTGGGCCGCTGCGGAAGTGCCACTCGGCCGGCACAGCGGCCACGCCGGCCAACAGCGCACCTGCCTGCTTGCCCAGCGACTGCACCGTGGCGCGCAAGCCGCTGGCATGCGTGCAGATGCGCGTCCACTGCCAGCTGCCAGCTGCCGGTGGCCGGTGGCCAGGCGCTCCAACAGCAGATGCTCGTCTTGCAATCGCGCAGGCACCGGGCGCAGCAGCAGTCGTCTGGCCAGGCGGTCACTGGCAGGCAGGTCGAGCTGCCAGCCACTGCGCATGTGGGGGTCGATCGGCCCCAGGATCTCATGGTGCGACAGCGGTTGCCGAAGCGGGTTGGCCATGCCCCATTGTCGAAGACTGCGCAGGTGGCCCGTCTACGATGCGCCGCATGAACATCGCCATCTTCAGCACTCGCCCGTACGACCGCGTTTTCCTGACGCGTGCCAACGCGGCTGGCCGTCACCGCCTGGCCTTCCATGAAGCACGCCTGGACTCTGCCAGCGCCGCCGCCGCGCAGGGCGCGCAAGTGGTCTGCGCTTTCGTCAACGACCAGCTCGACGCCGATGTGCTGCAGCGCCTGCACGCTGGCGGCGTGCGGCTGCTGGCTCTGCGCTCGGCCGGCTTCAACCATGTGGACCTGGCCGCTGCAGCGGCACTGGGTATCCAGGTCGGCCGCGTGCCCGAATATTCGCCGCACGCGGTGGCCGAGCACACCGTGGCCCTGCTGCTGGCCCTGAACCGCCGCATTCACCGCGCCTACAACCGCGTGCGTGAGGGGAACTTTGCGCTGGAAGGCTTGCTGGGCGTCGATCTGCACGGCCGCAGCGTCGGCGTGGTGGGCACCGGCAAGATCGGCGAGTGCTTCGCCCGCATCATGGCGGGCTTCGGTTGCCAGCTGCTGGGCTTCGACCCCCAGCCCAATCCCGCCTGCCAGGCTCTGGGCATGCGCTACGTGGACATGCCCGAGCTGCTGGCTTCCAGCGACGTGGTGAGCCTGCATTGCCCGCTGACACCGCAGACGCATCACCTCATCGACAGCGCCGCGCTGGCACGCATGAAACCCGGCGCGATCCTGATCAACACGAGCCGCGGCGGCGTGGTCGATGCGCGCGCCCTGGTCGTCGCGTTGAAAGCCGGCACGCTGGGCAGCCTGGGCCTGGACGTCTACGAGGAAGAAGCCGACCTCTTTTTTCGCGACCTTTCCAGCGAACCTTTGCAAGACGATGTCTTCGCCCGCCTGCTGACCTTCCCCAACGTGCTGATCACCGGCCACCAGGCCTTCTTCACCGAAGAAGCGCTGACCGCCATCGCGACCACCACCCTGGCCAACATCGACGCTTTCGAAGACCACGGTCAGCCCTTGCATCCGGTGTCGGTCGAGCGCCTGGCTTGATGCGTTTCGCTCCAGCCCCAGAGGTTCAGAGCGTGAAGTCGTAGTCGATGATCAGCGGCGCATGGTCGCTGAAACGCTGCGCCAGGTAGATGTACTCCTTGCGCGCCAGCGCCGCCAGCCCAGGCGTCGCCAACTGATAGTCGATGCGCCAACCCACGTTGTTCGCCCAGGCTTGGCCGCGGTTGCTCCACCACGTGTACTGGTCGGGCTGCGTGTTGAGCTGGCGAAACACATCCACCAGGCCGGCTTCGTCCAGCAGCTGGGTCATCCAGGCGCGCTCCTCCGGCGTGAAGCCGCTGTTCTTCTGGTTGCTGCGCCAGTTCTTCAGGTCGATGGCGTGGTGGGCGATGTTGATGTCGCCCACCAGGATGAATTCGCGTTCTGCCTTCAGCCGCAGCAGGTGCGGGTAGGCAGCGTGGAGGAAACGGAACTTGGCCCGTTGCCGCTCTTCGCCACTGCTGCCGCTGGGGAAGTAGGCGCTGATGAGGCTGAGCTTGCGATACGGCGTGTCGAAGCGGGCTTCGACCCAGCGGCCTTCGGTGTCGAACTCGCCGCCATCGAAACCGCAGAGCACGTCGCTGGGTTCGCGGCCGGTGTACAGGCCCACGCCCGAATAGCCTTTGCGCTCGGCCAGATGAAAGTGGCCTTTCAAGCCGGCGATGGCGCCCAGACTGTCGGACAGGTGTTCGGCCTGCGCCTTCACTTCCTGCACGCCAATACAATCAGCATCCGTCGTTTCTGCCCATTGCGGAAAGCCTTTGCTGACCGCGGAACGGATACCGTTCAGATTGAGCGTGAGCAACCGAAAACCCAAGTCTGTCCCTTCAAGACTGTGATGACTTCGTCCAACGACCCCCAACCAGGTTTAGCCGCCGACTTCGTGCAATTTGCCGTGTCTGCAGGCGTGCTGCGCTTTGGCGAGTTCAAGACCAAGGCCGGGCGCTTGTCGCCCTACTTCTTCAATGCCGGGCTGTTCGATGACGGCGCCAAGCTGGCGCGTCTGGCTGAATTCTATGCACGCCGGCTGCTCGCGCATGCCCAGACACTCCCGCCGGAGCGGGGGCTGGGCTTCGACATGATCTTCGGGCCGGCCTACAAGGGCATCACCCTGGCCGCCGCGCTGGCGATCGAATTTTCTCGCCAGGGCCACAACCTGCCATTTGCCTTCAACCGAAAAGAAGCCAAGGACCATGGTGAAGGCGGCACACTGGTGGGCGCGCCAGTGCGCGGCCGCGTGCTCATCGTCGACGACGTCATCTCAGCCGGCACCTCGGTGCGTGAATCGATAGCCATGATCCGCGCCGCAGGCGCAGAACCCGCCGGTGTAGCCATTGCGCTGGACAGGCAGGAGCGCGCCACGCAAGACGGCCAGGACGCGCCCTGGAGCGCCGTGCAGTTCGTGCAGCGCGAACTGGGCTTGCCCGTGCTGGCCGTGGCCACGCTGGCCGACCTGATGCAAGTGCTGCAAGGCAGCGCCGACCCGGCCCTGGCCGCGTATGCGCAGCCGGTGCAGGCCTATCGCGAGCGCTACGGGGTCTGAATGCGGCGTCTTCGAATTTTTTCAGCCTCGATGCTGTGCGCAGGTCTGGGGGCACCCCTGGCTGTCGTCGCGCAAGACACCAAGGCGCCCACAGGCATCTATTCCTGCACCGACGCCCAGGGCAAGCGCCATACGGCAGATCGCCCGATCCGGGAATGCCTGGCCCGTGATCAACAGGTACTCAACCGCGACGGCTCAGTGAGGCTGGTTCTGCCGCCCTCACTCACGGCCGACGAGCGCGCTGCGCTCGAGGCACGCGAGCGACGCTTGACCGAACAGCGCACGGCCATCGCCGATGCCGGCCGCCGCGACCGCAACCTGCTCAGCCGCTATCCCGATGAAGGCGCGCACCAGCGCGCGCGCGAAGCCGCACTGGACAACGTGCGGCTGGCCATCAAGGCCAGCGAACAGCGGCTGCGCGAACTGGCGGTTGAACGCAAGCCGCTCACCAGCGAGGCCGAGTTCTACGAAGGCCGGTTGCTGCCGCCCAAGCTGCGCCAGGCGCTGGACGCCAACGACGCCGCTGCCAGCGCGCAGCGTTCAGCCAGCGGCAACCAGGAAGCGGAGGTCGGGCGCGTGATGCGGGTGTACGACGCCGAACTGGAGCGGCTGCGCCGTTTGTGGGGCGGCGCAGCACCCGGCAGCATGGGCCCGCTGGTGCTGCAGCAACTCGCCACGGGCAGCGGGCGCTGACCTGTTCCGCTTCAGCCCAGTGCGCGCTTGAGCAATTCGCTGGCCTGCGCCGGATTGGCGCGGCCTTTGCTGGCCTTCATGACCTGGCCGACCAGGGCGTTGAAAGCCTTGTCTTTGCCAGCACGGTATTCGTCGACCGACTTGGCATGGGTCGCGATGACCTCTTCGACGATGGCCTGCAGCGCACGGCTGTCGTTCATCTGTTTCAGGCCCAGGCTGTCGATGAGGGCATCGACATCCCCTTGACCTGACCACAAGGCGTCGAAGACCTGGCGCGCGCCGTTGTGCGAGACCGTGCCGTCTGCAATGCGGCGGATCAGGGCGGCCAGCACAGGCGCGGGCACGGGCATGGCGGCGATGTCCATCCCAGCCGCGTTCAGGCGCTTGCTCACTTCGCCCATCAGCCAATTCGCGGCCAGCTTGGCCCAGGCAGCCCGGTCAGCCCGGTCAGGGCCGTCTTCTTTGCCAGCGCTGGCGTCGCGCAGCACCTCGTAATAGCGCGCAAACGGCAGGCTCTGAGTCATCGATTGCGCGTCGTCAGCACTCAGCCCGTCGGCCTGCTCGAAGCGCGTGGCCATGGCCGCAGGCAGCTCAGGCATGGCCGCGCGCACGCGCTCCACCCAAGCAGGCGAAATCACCAGGGGCGGCAGGTCGGGATCGGGGAAATAGCGGTAGTCGTGCGCGTCTTCCTTGCTGCGCATGGCCTTGGTTTCGCCGCTGTCGGGGTTGAAAAGCACGGTGGCCTGTTCGATCGTCAGCCCGTCTTCGATGCGGTCGATCTGCCACTGCACTTCAAAGTCGATGGCCTGTGCCAGGTGGCGAAAGCTGTTGAGGTTCTTGATCTCGCGCCGCGTACCCAGCGCCGCGCCCGGGCGGCGAACACTCACGTTGGCATCGCAGCGGAAGCTGCCTTCCTGCATGTTGCCGTCGCACACACCCAGCCACACCACCAGGGCGTGCAGCGCCTTGGCGTATTCCACGGCCTCAGCGCTGCTGCGCATTTCTGGCTCGGAAACGATTTCCAGCAAAGGCGTGCCGGCGCGGTTCAGGTCGATGCCGGAAGCCTGCCGCCCATCGTTCAGGTGGTGGTCTTCGTGCAGGCTCTTGCCCGCGTCCTCTTCCAGATGGGCCCGCGTCAAATTCACCGAACGCGGCTGCCCGGCCAGCACAAAGTCGATGCGACCACCCTGCACCACCGGTGTCTCGTACTGGCTGATCTGGTAGCCCTTGGGCAGGTCGGGATAGAAGTAGTTCTTGCGCGCGAAGATCGAGGTCAGAGCCACCTTGGCGCCCACGGCCAGGCCAAGGCGGATGGCGCGCTCCACCGCGCCACGGTTCATCACTGGCAGCGTTCCGGGCAAGGCCAGGTCCACGGCACAGGCCTGGGTGTTGGGTGCAGCGCCGAAGGTGGTGGCAGCGCCGCTGAAAATCTTGCTTTGCGTGGACAGCTGGGCGTGCGTTTCCAGGCCGAGGACGACCTCGAAACCACGGATCAAAGGGGAGGGGTTCAGCATGAGGATTCAGTCGCCCTTCAATAACCCGCAGGTCGCGCCAGGTGCCAATCGGTGGACTGCTGCAGCGCATGCGCGGCATGCAGCAGGGCGCCTTCCTGAAAATAGTTGCCGATGAGCTGCAACCCCACCGGCATGCCATGGCCGCCAAAGCCGGCAGGCACGCTCATGCCGGGCAGGCCGGCCAGGCTGGCCGGCAGGGTGAAGATGTCGGCCAGGTAAGCCTGCAGCGG
Source organism: Burkholderiales bacterium (assembly GCA_038209585.1). GTDB lineage: Bacteria > Pseudomonadota > Gammaproteobacteria > Burkholderiales > Burkholderiaceae_C > Rubrivivax. Next base: position 18,521 of record JBBQXN010000051.1, on the reverse strand, counting down.
GTCCTCGCCTTGTTCGCCCAGCTTCCACGCTACCGTGGGCGCCACCGGGCCGGCGATGATGTCGCACTGCTGGAAGCAGGCCTGGAAGTCGTCGGCAATCATGCGGCGCAGCTTTTGCGCCTGCACGTAATAGGCGTCGTAGTAGCCGTGCGACAGCACATAGGTGCCGATCATGATGCGGCGCTTGACCTCGGGGCCAAAGCCTTCGGCGCGGGTCTTCTTGTACATGTCCAGCAGGTCGCCGTATTCAGCCGCGCGATGGCCGAACTTCACGCCATCGAAGCGGCCCAGGTTCGAGCTGGCCTCGGCCGGGGCAATGATGTAGTAGACGGGGATCGACAGCTCGGTGCGCGGCAGGCTCACGTCTACCAGGGTGGCGCCCAGGCGTTCCAGTTCGGCCAGCGCCTGGCGCACGGCGCTGTGCACGTCTGGCGCCAGTGCAGCGGGGAAGAATTCGCGCGGCAGGCCGATGCGCAAGCCCTGCAGCGGGCGTTCAACTGAGCCGGCTGGCCGCGGCTCCAGCATCTGCGCATGAAAGTCTTGCGGCGGCCGCTCGGCGCTGGTGGCGTCGCGCGGGTCGAAGCCGCTCATGGCCGACAGCAGCAAGGCGCAGTCGGCGGCGCTGCGCGCCATCGGCCCGGCCTGGTCCAGGCTGCTGGCGAAAGCCACCATGCCGTAGCGGCTGCACACGCCATAGGTCGGCTTGATGCCGGTGATGCCGCAGAAGCTGGCCGGCTGGCGGATGGAGCCGCCGGTATCGGTGCCCGTGGCGGCCGGCACCAGGCCAGCGGCCACGGCTGCGGCTGAACCGCCGGACGAGCCACCTGGCACGCGCGTCGTGTCCCAGGGGTTGCGCACCGGGCCGAAGGCGGAGTTCTCGTTGGCCGAGCCCATGGCGAACTCGTCGCAGCTCAGCTTGCCCAGGGTGACCATGCCGGCGCCTGGCTCGGCGTCACTTCCGCTGCCCAGGCGCGCCACCACGGTGGCGTCAAACGGGCTCTGGTAGCCCGCCAGCATCTTCGAGCCCGCCGTCGTGGCCAGGCGGCTGCTGGCGAATTCGGTGGCGAGGATGTCCTTGTGCGCCAGCGGCACACCTGTCAGCGGCCCGGCTTGCCCCAACGCACGGCGCGCATCCGCCGCGCGCGCTTGCGCCAGGCTGGCATCTGCGTCCACTGCCAGAAAGGCACCCAGCGCGGCATGCGCTGCCTGCCTGTCCAGCAAAGACCGCGTGATTTCGACGCTGGAAAACGTGCCTTGCTGCAGCCCGCGCGCCAGCATTTCTACGCTGTGCATGTCGTTGGCGATGCTCATTCGGCCACCACCCGTGGCACCAGGAACAAGCCATCTTCCACCACAGGGGCGCTGGCCTGGTTGGCCTGGCGGTCGTTGGTCTCGGTCACCGCATCGTCGCGCAGGCGCAGGTGCACTTCCTGAATGGCCGACAAAGGTGTGAACAAAGGTTCGACTCCGCTGGTGTCCACGGCGCGCATTTGCTCGACCACGCCAAAGAAATCGTTCAGCTGGCCGAGCATCACGGTTTCTTCTTCGTTGCTGAGTTCCAGCCGCGCCAGGTGGGCGATTCGTTTGACGTCAAAGGGGGTCAGGGCCATCGGATCGGTCGGCACATGCCACAAAAAGCAGCGCGCCATAGCAGTTGCAACGAGGTGGTAAGTTATTATCTATGGTTACTCGGAACAGCCTTGTCAAGCCCTGCGCAACCCTGAAGATGGGTGGAGCGGGGCAAATGGGCCAGCCGCCCGACAGCACTGCTTCGCCCCCTCCACGACATCCGCTTCCACGCGCCGCTGCAGCCCCCCGGCTGGCAGAGGCCTGAATTCATGTTCGCATCCCTGCGCCGCTACATTTCCACTGATCTGGCCATCGACCTCGGCACTGCCAACACGCTGATTTATGTGCGTGGCAAAGGCATCGTGCTCGACGAGCCCTCGGTCGTCGCCATCCGCCACGAAGGCGGACCCAACGGTAAAAAATCCATTCAGGCGGTCGGCCGCGAGGCCAAAGCCATGCTGGGCAAGGTGCCCGGCAACATCGAAGCCATCCGGCCCATGAAGGACGGCGTGATTGCCGACTTCACCGTCACCGAGCAGATGCTCAAGCAGTTCATCAAGATGGTGCACCCGCGCGGCCTTCTGCGGCCCAGCCCGCGCATCGTCATCTGCGTGCCCGGTGGCAGCACCCAGGTGGAACGCCGTGCCATCCGCGAAAGCGCGCTTGGTGCCGGTGCTTCCGACGTCTTTCTGATCGAAGAACCCATGGCTGCGGCCATCGGCGCCGGCTTGCCCGTGTCGGAAGCCTCGGGCTCGATGGTGGTGGACATCGGCGGCGGCACCACAGAAGTCGGCGTCATCAGCCTGGGCGGCATGGTCTACAAGGGCAGCATCCGCGTGGGCGGCGACAAGTTCGATGAATCCATCATCAACTACATCCGCCGCAACTACGGCATGCTGATTGGCGAGCCCACGGCGGAAGCCATCAAGAAAAGCATCGGCAGCGCGTTTCCTGGCAGCGAAGTCAAGGAAATGGAAGTCAAGGGCCGCAACCTGAGCGAAGGCGTGCCGCGCAGCTTCACCATTTCATCGAACGAGATTCTGGAAGCGCTGACCGACCCGCTGAACCAGATGGTGAGCGCGGTGAAGAACGCACTGGAGCAGACGCCCCCCGAACTGGGCGCCGACATCTCCGAGCGCGGCATGATGCTCACCGGCGGCGGCGCCTTGCTGCGCGACCTGGACCGGCTGCTGGCCGAGGAAACCGGATTGCCGGTGCTGGTGGCCGAAGACCCGTTGACCTGCGTGGTGCGGGGTTGCGGCATGGCGCTGGAGAGGATGGAACGCCTAGGCTCCATCTTCACTTCGGAATGAGCGCTTCTCTGCTGCGCACGTCGATTCCGGGCCTGTGATGCTCGCCGTACAGGTGTACGGCTGCGCTTCTCGACCCGGACTGGACGCGCTCGCGACGAAAGTCGCTTCATTCCGAGCCACGTAGTCGAGCCTTGAGTCATGCCCCTGGGCACGCTGGACCGCACACCCCCTTCGTTCTTCCGCCAGGGCCCGTCGGCCCTGAGCAAGCTCATCTTCTTCTCGGCGCTGGCGCTGTTTCTGATGGTGGCCGACGTGCGCTTTCGCATGCTCGAACCACTGCGCGCGGCGGTCACGGTGGCGCTGCTGCCGGTGCAGCGCACGCTGGCCGTGCCGCTGGACATCTTGCAGGGCGGCAGCACGTACATGCAGGGTCTGGCCGCAGCAGAAGCCGAAGTGCGCACGGCCCGCCGCACCCTGGTCGCGCAATCAGAGCTGGCCGCCCGCGCTGAAGTGCTGGCGCAGGAAAACGAGCGCTTGCGCGGTCTGCTGGACCTGAGCAACGCTCTTCAGGTGCGCACGATCGCCGCTGAAGTGATGTTCGAGGCCGCCGATCCGTTCTCACGCAAGGTCTTCATCGACCGTGGGCAGGCGCAGGGCGTGGTGGTGGCTTCGCCTGTGATCAACGAAAACGGCGTGCTGGGCCAGGTGACCCGCGTGTTTCCGCTGTCGGCCGAAGTCACGCTGATGACAGACCGCGAATTTGCCATTCCGGTGCTCAACATGCGCACGCGCCAGCGCAGCGTGGCATTCGGCGGCGCCAGCAGCACCCACAGCAGCGGCACGCAGGGCGGCATCGAACTGCGCTTCATGTCGGGCAATGCCGACGTGCAGGAAGGCGACATGCTGCAAACAGGCGGTCTGGATGGCGTCTACCCGCCCGGGCTGGCGGTGGCCCGCGTGCTGAAGGTCGAACGCCGGGCCGAAGGCGGCTTCGCCCGCGTCAGCCTGGCGCCCGCAGCCACCAGCGACGGTGTGCGCCATGTGCTGGTGCTGGAACCGCAGAGCCTGCAGTTGCCGCCCGTGCCGGCTGCGGCCAGCGCTGCCGGTGCGCAGGCCAGCGAGAGAAAACTGACGACGCCCCGCCGCGAGGCCACGCCATGATCATGCCGCGCAGTTCAGACCAGCTGCTGCTGCCGGTGAATCCCTTCTTCATCGGCTTCACCCTGCTGCTGGCGCTGGCCAGCAACCTGCTGCCCCTGGGACGCGCACCGGCCCTGCCCGACTTGCTGGCGCTGACCCTGGTGTTCTGGAACGTGCACCAGCCGCAGCGCGTGGGCGTGGGTGTGGCCTTCCTTTTCGGCTTGCTGCTGGACGTGCATGAAGGCGCCATCCTTGGCCACCACGCGCTGGCCTACACGCTGCTGAGCTATGGCGCCATCACCATCCACCGCCGCATCCTGTGGTTCGGCTTGCTGCAGCAGGCCTTGCATGTGCTGCCGCTGTTTCTGGCCGTTCACCTGGTGCTGCTGGCCGTGCGGCTGCTGGCCGGCGGCATGTTCCCGGGCTGGTCGGGCATGCTGGCGCCGCTGTGGGAAGCGCTGTTATGGCCCGTGGTTTCGGTGCTGCTGCTGGCGCCGCAGCGCAGGGCGCCCGATCCCGACCAAAATCGACCGCTATGAGCGGCTTCACCGAATTCAAGGATGTCGAACAGGAAATCGGCCGCTTTCACGGCCGCTTGCTCGCCGCTGGCTTGTTCGTGCTGATCTGCTTCAGTCTGCTGGCGTGGCGCATGGTCCATTTGCAGGTGGTGCGCCATGACGACCTGGCCACGCAGGCCGAAAACAACCGCATCGCCGTGGTGCCCGTGGTGCCCAACCGCGGCCTTATCGTCGACCGCCACGGCGTGGTGCTGGCCACCAACTATTCGGCCTACACCTTGGAAGTGACGCCGGCGCGGCTGCCCAGAGGCGCGCGCGCCGACATCGACGCGCTGATCGACGACATCCTGCCGCTGGTGGACGTGTCCACGCGTGACCGCCGCCGCTTCAAGCGTCTGCTGGAAGACAGCAAGAGCGTTGACAGCGTGCCGCTGCGCAGCAAGCTCAGCGACGAAGAAGTGGCGCGCTTCACGGCGCAGCGCTTTCGCTTCCCGGGCGTGGACGTGAAAGCGCGCTTGTTTCGCCACTACCCGCATGGCGAGGTGGGCGGGCACCTGCTGGGCTACATCGGCCGCATCAACCCGGCAGAACGCCTGGCCATGGCCGACTGGGACGACGAAGACCAGGACAACTACCGCGGTACCGACTACATCGGCAAGCTGGGCCTGGAACAGAAATACGAAAGCGTGCTGCATGGCAAGACCGGCTTCGAAGAAGTCGAAACCAGCGCCAGCGGGCGTGCCGTGCGCCAACTGGGCGTGCATCCGCCCACGCCCGGCGACAAGCTGGTGCTGTCGATCGACATCCGTCTGCAGGCTTTGGTGGAAGAAATGTTTGGCGAGCGGCGCGGCGCGCTGGTGGCCATCGACCCGCGCAATGGCGAGGTGCTGGCCTTCGTCAGCAAGCCCAGCTTCGACCCCAACCTGTTCGTCGACGGCATCGACGTTGAAAGCTGGCGCGAGCTGAACGAAAGCATCGACCGGCCGCTGCTCAACCGCGCGCTGCGCGGCACCTACCCGCCGGGCAGCACTTACAAGCCTTTCATGGCCATGGCGGCACTGAACAGCCGCACGCGCGAGGCCCATACCTTCATCAACGACACCCTGGTCTTCAATTTCGGCGGCCACCGCTTCGGCAGTCCGGAGAGCGAGCGCGGCGGCATGATGGACATGTACCGCGCTGTCGTGCAGTCCAGCAACGTCTATTTCTACACCCTGGCCAACGAGATGGGCGTGGACCTGATGTACGCCGAACTCTCGCCCATGGGATTCGGCCGCAAGACCGGGATCGACCTGGAAGGCGAAGTCACCGGCGACCTGCCTTCCACTGAATGGAAGCGCAAGCGCTTCAAGAAGCCAGAACAACAGCGCTGGTATGCAGGCGAGACCATCTCGCTGGGCATCGGCCAGGGCTACAACAACTTCACCATGCTGCAACTGGCCAGTGCCACGGCTACCGTGGTGGCCGGCGGCCAGCGCTTCCAACCGCGTCTGGTGCGCGAGATCGAAGACGTCATCAGCGGCCAGCGCCGGCGCGTGGCCAGCGCTGCGCTGGAACCCCTGCCGTACCGGCCCGAAGATGCGGAAGTGATACGCCGGGCCCTGGCCGGCGTGCCGACGGAAGGCACGGCGCGTGCCTCGTTTGCTGGTGCCCCTTACACCAGCGGCGGCAAGACGGGTACGGCGCAGGCCGTGGGTATCCGCAAGAACGAGCGTTACAACGCTGCCGCGCTGGATGAACACAAGCGCGACCACGCGCTGTACGTGGCCATGGCTCCGGCGGAAACGCCCACCGTGGCTCTGGCCGTGATCGTAGAGAACGCCGGCTGGGGCTCGCAATCAGCAGCCCCGATGGCGCGCCGGGTGTTCGACTATCTGCTCATGGGCCAATACCCCAGCGAAGAGGACATGGCCGCACTGCGCATAGGCCAGGCCAAGGCGCCGACAGGCAAGCCGCGCGTGGCTGCAGACATGCCGTTGCCTGGGCAGGCAGGGGCAGGGGCGGGGGCGGCTGCAGCATCGGCTGCGTCTGTCAGCGTGCCTGCCAGCTTGGTCGCCAGCCCGGTGAGCGTGGCCGCCAGAAGGCCATCAACACGATGAACGCCGTTTTCGAGCGTCCACCACTGTGGCGCCAGGCCCTGCGCGTCTTCCGCGGCTTCGACTTGCTGCTGCTGTCGGCCGTGGCTTTTCTGGCCGCCATCGGCCTGGTGGCCATGTATTCGGCAGGTTATGACCATGGCACGCGATTCGCCGACCACGGTCGCAACATGCTCATCTCTCTGGCCGTGCTCTTCGTCATGGCGCAGGTGCCGCCGCAGCGGCTGCAGACATTGGCCGTGCCGCTTTACACCGTCGGCCTGGCCCTGCTGGTGGCCACGGCGCTGTTCGGCATCACGCGCAAAGGCGCAGAGCGCTGGCTGGACATCGGTGTCACGGTGATCCAGCCCAGCGAGATGCTGAAGATCGCTGCGCCCTTGATGCTGGCCTGGTGGTTCCAGAAGCGCGAAGGCCAGCTCGGTGCGGCCGACTTCATCGTCGCCGGGCTGCTGCTCGCCCTGCCCGTGGCCCTGGTAGCCAAGCAGCCCGATCTGGGCACGTCCTTGCTCATCCTTTTCGGCGGGTTGTACGTCATCTTCTTCGCCGGTCTCAGCTGGCGGCTGGTGCTGCCTGCCGTGGGCCTGGTGGCGCTGGGCGCGGCCTTGCTGGTCATCTTCGGTGGCGAAATCTGCGAGCCTGGCGTGCGTTGGCCGGTGCTGCGCGAATACCAGCAGAACCGCGTATGCACCCTGCTGGACCCGACCAAAGACCCGCTGGGCAAGGGCTTTCACATCCTGCAGGGAATGATCGCCATCGGCAGCGGTGGCCTGGCCGGCAAGGGCTTCATGCAAGGCACGCAGACGCACCTGGAATTCATCCCCGAACGCACCACCGACTTCATCTTTGCCGCCTTCAGCGAAGAGTTCGGCCTGTTCGGCGTGTTGCTGCTGCTGGTGGGCTTCACCTTCCTCATCTTCCGCGGGCTGGTAATTGCATCCGAGGCGCCGACGGTCTTCACGCGGCTGCTGGCAGGCGCCGTGACGATGAGCTTCTTCAGCTATGCCTTCGTCAACATGGGCATGGTCAGCGGCATCCTGCCGGTGGTGGGTGTGCCGCTGCCTTTCGTCAGCTACGGCGGCACGGCCATGGTGTCGCTGGGCCTGGGGCTGGGCATCCTGATGTCGGTGGCCAAAAGCCGCCGCCTTTTGCAAAGCTGAAGGTCGGGCCTATGTCTGGGCCGACTGCACGGGGAAGTGCACGGGGAAGCGCACGGTGAAGCACGCGCCGGGCGCAGCATCGAACCCTGCCGCGCCGCGCGGCTGCGTCACCGTGTCAGCCACGGTGACTTCCGCGCCATGGCGTTGCGCCACTTCCTGCACGATGGCCAGGCCCAGGCCGCTGCCGTCCACCTGGGTGCCCAGGGCGCGGTAGAAAGGCTGGAACACCAGCTCCCGTTCGGCTGGCGGTATGCCCGGGCCGCTGTCTTCCACCTGCAGCACCACCACCTGACCGAACGGGTCGGCCAACACGCGAGCCGTGACCGTGCCGCCGCTGGGCGTGTAGGCCAGCGCGTTGTCCACCAGGTTGCGCACCAGTTCGCCCAGCAACACCGCTTCACCCAGCAGCCAGGTGGGGCCCCGATCTTGCAAAGCATCGTCCGGCACCGGGCTGCCGCTTTCGGGGCCTTCGTAGCCCAGGTCGATCTGGCGCTCGATGGCGCGCGGCACGAAGTCGCGCACGGCTTCACGCACGACCGCGGCCAGGTCCACGGGCTCGCGACGCAGCGCGCCGACATGGTCTTCTGCCCGCGCCATCGCCAGCAGCTGGTTGACCATGTGCGCAGCGCGCTGGCTGGACAAGGCAATCTGCAGCAGCGAATGCTTCAGCGCTGCCGGGTCGGCGCGACCACCATCGATTTCACGCGCTGCCAGCTCAGCCTGCGTGCGCAGGCCGGCCAGGGGCGTTTTGAGCTGGTGCGCGGCGTCGGCCAGGAAATGGCGCTGCGCACCCATGGACTTGTCCAGCCGCTGCAGCAGATCATTGATACCGCGCACCAGGGGCACCACTTCTTCGGGCACGTCGCGCTCGTCGATGGGGCTCAGGTCCTGGCTTTCACGGGCGCGGATGGTTTGCTGCAGCTCGGCCAGCGGCCGAAATCCGCGCGACAGCGCAAACCAGGCCAGCAACACCGCCACGGGCAGGATGACGAACTGCGGCAGGATCACGCCCTTGACTATTTCTGTCGCCAGCCGTGAGCGCTTGCCCAGCGTTTCGGCCACCTGCACCAAGGCTTCGCTGTCGGCTACCGTGATGCCCGTGGCCGGCCCGCCCGGGCCCACGGCGCTGGCCAGCCACAGGTACGCCACGCGCACAGGCTCGTCACCCAGCACTTCATCGCGGTAGCGCACGAAACCCCGGGCATCTCCGGCGTCCACGCGCGCCGGCACGGCCAGCCGCGCCTCACCGGCCACCAGCTCGCCGCGACGCCCCAGCACCTGGAAGAACAGCTGCTCTTCGTCGTCGGTGGTCAGCAGCACCAGGGCAGAGCGGTCCAGCTCGGCCCGCGCCAGGGCCAGGGCCAGCACGGGGCTGGTGTCAGCCGCGTTCGCCGTGTTCGACGTCTCAGCAGGCACCACCGCCACGGCCTGGCGTGCCAGGCTGCGCACGCGGTCGCCCAGTTCGCGGTCGTAAGGGCGGTTGGCAATGGTTTGCGCCACCAGCCAGGTGATGACCAGGCTCATCGGCCACAGCAGCAGCAGCGGCGCCAGCATCCAGTCCAGGATCTCGCCGAAAAGCGAGCGCGGCTCGTGCGGGTTGGAAGCCCCCAGCGTGTCGCGCAGGGCTGCCCAGCGGCGCGAAGTTGCGACGGGTGCGGCAGGTGCGACCTGCGCCGCAGCCGGGTCCCGCACCCGATTCAGAGCCCGCGGCTCGGACACAGGCAGCCCCAGACGTCAGGCCGCAATCTTTTCCAGGCAGTAGCCCAGCCCGCGCACGGTGGCAATGCGCACCGGCCCTTGCTCGATCTTCTTGCGCAGCCGGTGGATGTAGACCTCGATGGCGTTGTTGCTGACCTCTTCGCCCCATTCACACAAGCGCTCGACGAGCTGATCCTTGCTGACCAGGCGGCCAGCGCGCTGCAGCAGCACCTCCAGCAAGCTGAGTTCACGCGCTGACAGCTCCACCAGCTGGTCGTTGATGTAGGCCACGCGGCCGGTGGCGTCAAAAGTCAGCGGGCCATGCTTGAGCAGGTGCGAAGCGGTGCCCAGGCCGCGCCGCGTGAGCGCGCGCACTCTGGCTTCAAGCTCCAGCAGCGCAAAGGGCTTGGCCATGTAGTCGTCGGCACCCAGGTCCAGGCCTTTGACGCGCTGCTCCACGCTGTCGGCAGCGGTGAGGATCAGCACCGGCACGGCGCTGCCGCGTGCGCGCAGCTTGCGCAGCACCTCGAAACCATGCAGCTTGGGCAGACCCAGGTCGAGGATGACGACGTCGAACTCGTGGCTGGCCAGCGCGGCGTCGGCTTCGGTGCCGCTGCTGACCTGGTCCACCGCATAACCTGCTGCGCGCAGCGAGCGCAACAGCCCGTCGGCCAGCACCTGGTCGTCTTCTGCAATGAGGATGCGCATTTGTTGTTGTCTCCTTCGGGCTCTGGAGCTTTGTTCAGCTGCCTGCCCCTCCGTGGTGGGCCCCCGTTCGAGCCCGACATTCACACCCTACAGTGGCCCCCAAAAGAACTGTACGAATATCCAGCTTCTGACATAATCCAAACCATTCGCCAGACCCGCAAATTCCCCAGGAGCCCCCATGGACGCACCCGTCAAAGCCCTCAATACTGAAAAAGCCAAGGCCTTGCAGGCCGCTCTTGCACAAATCGAAAAACAGTTTGGCAAGGGTTCGATCATGCGCCTGGGCGAAGGCGAAGTCATCGAGGATATCCAGGTGGTTTCCACCGGTTCGCTGGGGCTGGACGTCGCTCTGGGCGTCGGCGGCCTGCCGCGCGGGCGCGTCGTTGAAATCTACGGCCCGGAGTCTTCAGGCAAGACCACGCTGACGCTGCAAGTGATCGCTGAAATGCAAAAGCAGGGCGGCACGGCGGCCTTCATCGACGCCGAACACGCGCTCGACATCCAGTACGCGCAAAAGCTGGGCGTCAACCTGCAAGAACTGCTCATCAGCCAGCCCGACACAGGCGAACAAGCGCTGGAAATCGTCGACGCCCTGGTGCGCAGCGGCAGCATCGACCTGATCGTCATCGACTCGGTGGCCGCCCTGACACCCAAGGCCGAACTGGAAGGCGAAATGGGCGACAGCCTGCCCGGCCTGCAGGCGCGGCTGATGAGCCAGGCACTGCGCAAGCTCACCGGCACGATCAAGAAGACCAACACCATGGTCATCTTCATCAACCAGATCCGCATGAAGATCGGCGTGATGTTCGGCAACCCCGAAACCACCACGGGCGGCAACGCGCTGAAGTTCTACGCCAGTGTTCGCCTGGATATCCGGCGCACCGGCAACATCAAGCGTGCCGAAGAAATCATCGGCAGCGAAACCAAGGTCAAGGTGGTCAAGAACAAGGTCGCTCCGCCTTTCAAGACCGCTGAATTCGACATCCTCTACGGCGAAGGCATCAGCCGCGAAGGCGAAATCATCGACATGGGCGTCACGGCCAAGGTGGTGGAAAAAAGCGGTGCCTGGTATGCCTACAACGGCGAAAAGATTGGCCAGGGCAAGGACAACGCACGCGAATTCCTGCGTGAAAACGTCGATGTGGCTCGCGAAATCGAAAACAAGGTGCGCGAGTTCATGGGCATTCCGTTGCTCAATGCCGAAGCCGCCGCTGGCGAGTAAGGAACAGGAACAGGACTGAGGGCGCGCCCGCATGGCCTTCGGCGCCCCGTCTCTGAAAGGCCGTGCGCTGCGCTACCTGGCGCAGCGCGAACATTCCCGCGCAGAACTGGCGCGCAAGCTGCGGCGCTTCACCGAGGAAGGCGCCGGCATCGACGCTGCTTTGGACGAGCTGATGGCCCACGGCCTGCTCAGCGACGAACGCGCCGCTGCATCGGTGCTGATCAGCCAGGCACCGCGCAGCGGGCAGCGGCGGCTCAAGCAGATTCTGCAAACCAAGGGCCTGGACCCGGAACTCGTCGCCAGCACATTGGCGCAAGCCCAGGGCACCGAACCCGAACGCGCACTGGCGCTGTGGCAACGGCGCTTCGGTACGGTCGCTGCAGACGCAGCAGAACGCGCCCGTCAAGCCCGCTTTCTGCAAGGTCGAGGCTTCGGCTTCGATGTCATTTCGCAAGTACTGCGCAGATCGCGGCTTGACGCGGCTGAAATTGAACAGGAAAGCGAACAGGAAAGCGAACAGGCCAGCGAGCAAAACAGCGAGCAGCCGTAATTTCTGCTGCAACGCAGCATGGTAAATTCCGGCGTGTGACTGGGCTTTGTCGCCAGTCCTGAAGCGCGTGCTTCAGCTTCTGGTTATGAATCTCGTGCGCCCTGCCGCACCCGCTCCGCAGCACCACCACCCATGCCCCTTCCGCCAGCGGCGCCTCAGCGCCAGCTCAAACACCGTCGCCAGATCGATGTGCAGGTGTTTTCGCGGGAAGACGGCTTGTGGGAAGTCGATGCCACGCTGGTAGACACCAAGACCCGCGACGCCACCATGGCCGACGGCCTGCGCTCGGCCGGCACCCCCATCCACGACATGCTGCTGCGCCTGGTTGTCAACCGGCAGCTCGACATCGTGGCTGCCGGCTCGCAAACCAGCTGGATGCCCTACCCCGGCATTTGTGACGATCATGGCGACGCCTACGCCCAGCTGGTCGGCCTGAATCTGCTGCAGAACTTCCGCCAGCGCCTGCGCGAAAGACTCGGTGGCACGCTGGGCTGCACCCACATCACCGAATTGGCGCAAGTGCTGCCCACTGCCGTGGTGCAAGGCTTTGCAGGCGAAGTGATCGACACCCGCGGCACGCACGAAGGCGCCAGCCAACCCTTCCAGATCGACCGCTGCCACGCCTTGCGCAGCAGCGGCGAGGCCGTGCGCGAGCACTATCCGCGCTGGTACCGACCTGCCGGCCTGAACGCCACAGAATCCCAGGAATTGGCGACCAGAACCAACGCCAAAATGATCGCAAAAGCGAGCGAGGAAACACCATGAAAATCCACGAATACCAAGCCAAAGAGCTGCTGCGCGCAGCGGGCGTACCCGTACCGCGCGGCCATGCCGCCTTCACCGTGCGCGAGGCGCAGGAAGCTGCGGAAAAACTGGGCGGCAGCGTCTGGGTGGTGAAAGCGCAGATTCATGCCGGCGGGCGCGGCAAGGGCGGCGGCGTGAAGCTGGCGCGCAGCCTGGCGGACGTTGAAAAGATCGCCACAGAGATCCTGGGCATGCAGCTCAAGACCCACCAGACCGGGCCCGAAGGCCAGAAGGTGCGGCGCTTGTATGTCGAGGAAGGCGCCGACATCCAGAAGGAGTACTACGTTTCCCTGGTCACCGACCGCGCCACGCAGAAGGTGGCCTTCATCGCCAGCAGCGAAGGCGGCATGGACATCGAAGAGGTGGCGCACAGCACGCCCGAGAAGATCATCACCGAATACATCGACCCGCTGACCGGGCTGGATGACGCGCAAGCGAAGAAGATCGCCGACGCCATCGGCCTGCCCGCCAATTCCACGGCGCAGGCCATCGATGTCTTCCGCAAGCTCTACACCTGCTACATGGACACCGACGCGTCGCTGGTCGAGATCAACCCGCTGAACCGCGACAGCAAAGGCAACCTGATCGCGCTGGACGCCAAGTTCAACTTCGATGCCAACGCGCTGTTCCGCCACCCCGACATCGTCAATTACCGCGACCTCGACGAAGAAGACCCGGCCGAAGTCGAAGCCAGCAAGTTCGACCTCAGTTACATCAGCCTGGACGGCAACATCGGCTGTCTGGTGAACGGCGCCGGCCTGGCCATGGCCACCATGGACACCATCAAGCTCTTCGGCGGCGAGCCGGCCAACTTCCTGGACGTGGGCGGCGGCGCCACGGCAGAGAAGGTGACCGAGGCCTTCAAGATCATGCTGGGCAACCCCGACGTCAAAGGCATCCTCGTCAACATCTTCGGCGGCATCATGAAGTGCGACACCATCGCCGAAGGCGTGATCGCCGCCTGCAAGGCGGTGAATCTGAGCGTGCCGCTGGTGGTGCGCATGAAAGGCACCAACGAAGAGCTGGGCAAGAAACTGCTGAACGAAAGCGGCCTGCCCATCATCAGCGCCGACACCATGGCCGAAGCCGCAACAAAAATCGTTGCTGCCGTGAAATAGAGCCCACCCCCGTAGCGCCTGCGTCGCGCCCCCGCAAGGGGCGGCGCGGGCGGCCCGGCGAAGCCGGTTCCGCCGCCCCTGCTTGATGGGGCCGCTTCACAACAAGGATTCAAATGTCCATCCTGATCAACAAAGACACCCGCGTCATCACCCAGGGCATCACCGGCAAGACCGGGCAGTTCCACACCCGCGGCTGCGTGGCTTATGCCAACGGCGCCCAATGCTTCGTTGCCGGCGTGAATCCGAAGAAGGCCGGCGAGAATTTCGAAGGCATTCCCATCCACGCCACCGTCAAGGAAGCGGCTGCCGCCACCGGCGCCACCGTCAGCGTCATCTACGTGCCGCCGGCCGGTGCTGCGGCTGCCATCTGGGAAGCCGTGGAAGCCGATCTGGACCTGGCCATCTGCATCACCGAAGGCATTCCTGTGAAGGACATGCTGATGGTGCGCAACAAGATGAAAGCCAAAGAAGCTGCAGGCGGCAAGAAAACCCTGCTGTTGGGGCCCAACTGCCCGGGCTTGATCACGCCCGACGAGATCAAGATCGGCATCATGCCCGGCCACATTCACCGCAAGGGCCGCATCGGCGTGGTCAGCCGTTCGGGCACGTTGACGTATGAAGCCGTGGCGCAGCTGACAGAAATCGGCCTGGGCCAGAGCACGGCCGTGGGCATCGGTGGCGACCCCATCAACGGCCTGAAACACATCGACGTGATGCAGCTCTTCAACGACGACCCCGACACCGATGCCGTGATCATGATCGGCGAGATCGGCGGCCCCGACGAAGCCGAAGCCGCGCGCTGGTGCCAGGCCCACATGAAGAAGCCCATCGTCGGCTTCATCGCTGGCGTGACAGCCCCTGCAGGCAAGCGCATGGGCCATGCCGGCGCGCTGATCTCAGGCGGCGCCGACACGGCAGACGCCAAGCTGGCCATCATGGAAGAGTGCGGCTTCACCATCACCCGCAACCCCAGCGAGATGGCCAAGTTGCTGAAGGCGATGCTCTAAAGCCATCAGCGGTTTGCCCCCAGGCCCAGGCCGCCCTTTGTAAGCACAGGGCGGCCTTTGTACTTGTACGGCATTGGCAATCTGTAGTAACCACAGCGCGGCGCATCGGCCCACGCCCTAAACTTGCCGCGCTCTCACTTAGACGCCCGCCTGCCCGCCATGGATCAGTTCATGCACGCCGAGTTCTGGATCGCTGTCGGCCAGATCATCATGATCGACATCCTGCTGGGTGGCGACAACGCCGTGGTCATCGCCCTGGCCTGCCGCAAGCTGCCGCCGGACCTGCGCACCAAGGGCATCCTGTGGGGCACCGTGGGCGCCATCGTGCTGCGCGTCATCCTCATCTTCTTCGCGCTCACGCTGCTGGCCATTCCTTACCTGAAGCTGGTGGGTGCGCTGCTGCTGCTGTGGATCGGCGTGAAGCTGCTGGCCCCCGACGACGATGGCCATGGCGATGTGCAGGCGTCCGACAAACTGATTGCCGCCATCAAGACCATCATCGTGGCCGACCTGGTGATGAGCGTGGACAACGTGATCGCCGTGGCCGGTGCGGCTGAAAGCGCGGGCGGCGACCACAAGATGCCCTTGGTCATCTTCGGCCTGCTGGTGTCGATTCCCATCATCGTCTGGGGCAGCCAGCTCGTCATCAAGCTCATGGACCGCTTCCCCATGATCATCGTGCTGGGCGGCATGCTGCTGGGATGGATTGCCGGCACCATGTCCGCTACCGACCCCGCCGTCGTAGGCTACGTGGGCAGCGAACTGCCCGCCCTGGTGCGCTACGGCGCCGGGCTGACCGGTGCCTTGCTGGTGCTGTCCATCGGCATGCTCGTGAAACGTCGCGCTGCAGCAGCAGGCCCTGGTTGAAAGCGGCGCTGCGCCCACCGGGAACCCGCCCGCGCCATGGCCACGCCGCCGCGCTTTGCTGAACGCTTCGACCTGCTGCGCCTGCTGGGCCGTGGGGCGCACGGGCGCGTGTATGCCGCGCACGATGGGCAACTCAAGCGCCTGCTGGCGTTGAAGGTCTATGCCCAGGTGGCAAGCCAGGGCAGCAGCGCAGCGGTGCAGCAAGAAGCCCGCAGACGGTTCGAGGCCGAAGCCGGCGTCACACAGCGCCTGCGCCATGCCGACATCGTGCAGGTGCTGGACCACGGCAGTTTCGAAAACCAACCCTGGCTGGCCATGGAACTGGTGCCCGGCAGCTCGCTGCAGCGCTACACCGATGCCCCGCGCCTGCTGCCCGAACCCGTGCTGCTGCAGGCAGCGCAACGCGTGGCCCTGGCGCTGGACCATGCGCATGCACTGGGCGTGGTGCATCGTGACCTGAAGCCCGCCAACGTACTGGTGCACTGGCCCAGCGACACGCTCAAACTCGTGGACTTCGGCCTGGCCCGCACCGAATCCATGGCCGCCACACGCACTGGCCTGCTGCTGGGTACACCGCAATACATGGCGCCGGAATTGCTGGCCGGCAGCCCGCCGCATGCGGGCAGCGACTGCTATGCGCTGGGCGCCATGCTGTTTGAGCTGCTGAGCAGCCGTCTGCCGTTCGACACCAGCAACATGGGTGAACTGCTCAGGCGGGCGGCGCGCGAGACTGCGCCCGATCTGCGCCAGATCAGGCCGCAAACACCCCCGGCCCTGGCCGAACTGGTGGCCGAACTGCTGGCCACCCGGCCTGCCGAGCGCCTGGCCAGCGCCTCGCGCGTGGCCGGGCGGCTGCGCAGCCTGCGGCTAGGCTGGCCGGGCGGTGTGATGTCACGCTGAAACCCCTGGAGCGCGGCAAGGCGGCCTGGGTTCGGGCGCACAATCCGCGGCAACGCGTCTGCCCCACCTGCCGTTTTCCTGACGTTTTCCTGACGTTTTTCTGACATTTACCCAGACCCAAGCCTTGGCCTCACCGACCCCTGCAACACCGATGACGATCGCGCTGCATGCAGCCGTTGACCCGGGCCGTGCACGCAGCAACAACGAAGATTCCGTGGCCACGGACGCCAGCGCTTCGCTGGCCGTGCTGGCCGATGGCATGGGCGGCTACAACGCCGGCGAAGTGGCCGCCAACATGGCCACCAGCTTCATCGGCACCGAACTGGGCCGCTGGCTGCGCGAAGCCAGCACCCAGGCCAGCGACGCCGAAGTGCGGCGCGCGATGGACATCTGCGTCGACAACGCCAACCGCGCCATTTACGACGCCAGCAACGCCCACCCGCAATATGCCGGCATGGGCACCACACTGGTGGTGGCGGTGTTCCGCGAAGGCAGGCTGCTGCTGGGCCATGTGGGCGATTCACGCTGCTACCGGCTGCGCGGCGGCCGGCTGTCGCAGCTCACGCGTGATCATTCGCTGCTGCAGGAACAAATTGACGCCGGCCTCATCACGCCAGAACAGGCCGCCTTCTCGGCCAACAAGAACCTGGTGACGCGCGCCGTGGGCGTGGAAGACGGCGTGCTGCTGGAAACCCAGCAGCACGAAGTGCAAAGCGACGACCTGTACCTGCTGTGCTCTGACGGCCTGTCGGACATGCTGGACGACGCCGCGATTACCCAGCTGCTGCTGGAGCACGGCTCCATGGGCGCCACAGCTGGCGTGGGCGATACCGGCAGTACCAGCAATATCGGCGGCACGAGCAGCACCGGCAGTACCGGCGCAGGCAGCGCAGGCAGCACAGGCGGGCCGCAGGCGCTCGGCGAGCGCACGCATCTGGCTCAAGCGTTGGAAACGACCACCCTGGCCTTGATTGCGGCTGCCAATGACGCGGGTGGAAAGGATAATATCGCCGTCATCCTGGTGCGCGCCTGTGGCGGGGCAAATGCAACAGCGAAGTCGTGGTGGCCGTTCCGCCGTTGATGGCCTGCCCCGATTCCCCGATGACAAGAACTGGCGCCAAGCGCGCCGCGCGCGTTGCGGCCGGCAACAAGCAGCAACGAGGTTGAGCATGGGCAAGCTGGTCGTTTCGCTCGACGGGGTGGTCATCAAGGAAGTCCAGATCACCAAGGACAAGACCACCCTGGGTCGCAGGCCCTACAACGACATCGTCATCGACAACCTGGCCGTCAGCGGCGAGCACGCGGTCTTGCAGATGGTGGGTGGCGACGTCTTCATCGAAGACCTGAACAGCACCAACGGCACCTACATCAACGGCAAAGGCATCAAGAAGCAGCTGCTGACGCACAACGACACGGTCGAGATCGGCAAGTACAAGATCAAGTACCTGGTCGACGAAACCGGCGACTACGAAAAAACGCTGGTGATGCGGCCACCCGGCAGCCAGCAGCCCACGCAGGCACCGCCTTATGCGGCGCAAAACGTCAGAGCGTCGGGCCACCCGGGGCTGGGGCTGGGGGCGGCAGTGCCGGCGCCGGGGTATGGGTCGGGCGTAGGCTCAGGCGCAGGCATCACGGCAGCACTCATCAAGGTGTTGAACGGCGCCGCGGCCGGGCGCGAAGTGGTGCTGACGAAAATCGTCACCACCGTGGGCAAGCCGGGCGTGCAGGTGGCCAGCATCACCAAGCGGCCCACGGGCTACGCATTCGCGCATGTGGAAGGCGTCAGCCGGCCCAGCGTGAATGGCTCACCCCTGGTTGGCGAATCGGTGCCACTGCGCAATGGCGATGTGATCGAACTCGCCGGCACCCAGATGCAGTTCATCTACCGTTAAACCGGCGCTGGGGCGCCGGTCT
>JBBQXN010000050.1:0-25415 GCA_038209585.1 Burkholderiales bacterium | reverse complement strand
GCAGTGAAGACCAGATCAGATACCGAAATGCCCGCAGCCAGGATGGACCGCTTCAATTCAGCGACTTCATCTTCGCTGATCGCGTCGTGGTCGCGGAGCGGAATCGGGTCCTGCCACAGCAGGTCGTTGTCGTTGCGCTTTTCCGGGCCCAGATAGCGTTCGCGCGGGCCCATATCGCGGTGGGTGAGCTTGTACCAAGCCTTGGAAAACGCCTGCGTGAAAGCGTCGAAATCATTCAGGAATTTCTCGCAGACGGCCCGATAAGCCGGGTCGACCTTCAGCGCGATGTCGCTGGTCATCATCATCAGTGGATTCATCTGCCCGGCAATGTGCGCGTCTGGTGTCTTGGGCGCATTCGCATCGACGGGGGTCCATTGCAGCGCGCCGGCCGGGCTCTTCGTCTGCTGCCACTCGAACTTGAAGAGGTTTTCCAGATAGGTGTTGTCCCATTGGGTCGGGTTGGGCGTCCAGCTGCCCTCGATGCCGTTGGTCATCGTGTATTCGGCGAACCCGGTACCTTCCAGGTTTTGCCAGCCCAGACCCATCGCTTCGATCGGAGCGATCTCTGGCGGCGGTCCGATCTCCTTGGCAGAGACCATCCCGTGGCTCTTGCCGAAGGCATGACCGCCTGCAATCAGCGCAACCGTTTCTTCATCGTTCATCGCCATGCGGGTGAAAGTGATGCGAATGTCGCGCGCCGATCCCATCGGGTCGCCGTTTGCGTACGGCCCCTCCGGATTCACGTAGATCAGCGACTGGTGCGATGCGGCCAAGGGATTTTCGAGGTCATAGTCAGCGTCGCCGTTTTGACCGCGCCAGCGCTGGTCACGCGTGACCATGCTGTCAGGGGACGACGCCTGCTTCGGATCCCACACCTCAGGGCCCCAGTAGGTGCTGGCGTCTACCTCCCAGGCATCACGCCGACCACCACCGAAACCGTAGGTTGGGAACCCCATGCTCTCTAGCGCGCAATTGCCGGTCAGAACCATCAGGTCAGCCCACGACAGCGCGTTTCCGTATTTCTGCTTGATCGGCCAGAGCAAGCGGCGCGACTTGTCGGTATTGCCGTTGTCCCACCAGCTGCTGATCGGTGCGAACCGCTGCAACGCCTCGCCCGAACCGCCGCGGCCATCGGCAATGCGATAGGTGCCGGCAGAGTGCCATGCCATGCGAATCATTTGCGGGCCATAGTGACCATAGTCGGACGGCCACCACGCGACAGACGAGGTCAGAAACGCATTGATATCGCTCTTCAGCGCTGCGAAATCGATCTGGTTGAAGGCCGCGGCGTAATTGAAGTCGTTGCCCAACGGGTTGGCCAGCGGCCCGTTGTGGTGGAGCTGCTCCACCTTGAGTCGATCGGGATACCAGTCCGAAAGGGCGGGCGGTGTACCCGACACGCCGCCGACGCGGTCGCCGCCGAAGGGGCATTGGCCAGCCATCTGGAAGGATTGGGTGTTGGTCTTGTCGTCTTTGATGTCGAACACGAAGATTCCCTTTTGAATTTGCTGTGAACAGGCGTTCTGGCTAATCAGAAGACTGGCCCATCTAGGGCGATGGTGTCCTGCACATCGCCTGACCCGCCACCAAGATGCATCAGCCAACCGCAATGCGCCAAGTAGGTGGGTGCACAACGGGTTTGCATCGGGTCTGCAACGGATGTGCAACGGGTGTGCAACACCACCAAGTCGCTCATGCAGTCTTATGCAATCTTGTGCAATCAGCATTTGATGCTGAGCGCTTTGCGCGTCGGAGTCTGTGCGCTGGCGCACCGAGTTGCACCGAAACCAGCGCTTGTCACGGCGCTGGCAGCGGCGGTGCGAAGCCTGATGTGGTTGGCGCCTCGGCCAGCTCAGGCTGGAGCCTTGTCGGGCCTTATGCCATGCGCCCCAGCGCCCCAGCGCCCTGCCGCAGCGGCGTCCGCGGCGAATGCCGCGCCCCAGGGAGTATCGGCCAGGGCCAGACGCAGTGGCCAGCCGCGCAGCGTGGCCAGGCTGCTGAGGTCGTAGGTGGCGTAAGCCAAGAAGCCGAAAAGCGCGCCGGCCGACACTGCGCCCGACCAGGGCACGTCTGCCGGCGATACAAGGCCCCCGGACCATGCGGTGGGTGCAATGGCAAACAGCAAGATGCCGAGCGGGCACAGCGCTGTGGCACCGTAGGCAACGAGGTAGTTCAGCATGTTGGTTTGATGCAGCGTCAATCGGCTGATGGAGGGTGGCCGTCGATCCAGGTCAGCGCCGGCCGGTCTGTGGCCCTCAGCCCTTGGCCACGAAGCGGTTTGCTCGCGCTGCGGCCACCACGCCTGGGACCGCAAAGGTGCAGGCAAAGACAGTGGCTGTGCAGGCAGGCAGCTTGGCGAAGG
Source organism: Burkholderiales bacterium (assembly GCA_038209585.1). Classification (GTDB taxonomy): domain Bacteria; phylum Pseudomonadota; class Gammaproteobacteria; order Burkholderiales; family Burkholderiaceae_C; genus Rubrivivax. The sequence goes on along the minus strand of JBBQXN010000050.1, from coordinate 23,053 downwards.
CTTCGTCGGTAGGCGCAGGCCGGCAACAGTTGCCGTATCGATGATGTCGTGCACCTCCCAGCGGCCACCAAAGGTCGATATTGCGCCGTATGTCATTCAGGCCAAGCACCTGCTTCATCAGGTAGGTGCGACCCCTTGGGCCGTCGAGTTCATCGCCCAGCAGTTGACAGGTCGGGCGTGTGGCGTAGCAGAAGCCGCAGTGCTCGCACTTGCAGAGAAGGGCTTCTGCCGTCTCGCCGTCTCGCGTGCCCTTGAGTTCAAGACTCAGATTCGTTTGCGAGGCGTTTTGCTCAGAGTTCGGCGTGCAAGTAGCCGGGGTTGAAGACGCTGGCCGATTCGAAGCTCTGCTCCTGTCGCGGATGGATGGCCATCAGTCCCGCGGATCTGCCCACAGGGCGACCAACGCGTTGAACTCACCCGCATGAAACGCCCTGGCCTCGGGTCCCGTTGCATCGCCAGCGAAACGGCCGAGCCGCGCCGCGCAGTCGAAGAAGCCTGGAGCCGGCAAGCCGCTGCGCCACTTGCTGACAGCCATGGCCGCGATGAAGGGGCGATCGGTTGCCGCGTCCTCGGCCATGAGTTGTTCCAACGCCTCGGTCACCTGATGAATGGTGTGCGGGGGCGAAAGCAGCATCGCCTCGGCCAGGTTCCGGTACGGGACCGGGACCGGGACGCGCAGTGCGGCAAGCGCTTGAAGATGCGCTCGCAGCCGGCGGGCGAGCGCCTCTGTCGGATTCGTGGTCCGCGTCGTACGCGTCGCATTCGTCGCTTTCGTCGCTTTCATCGCATTCGTCGGGTCGGCAGGGTCAATCGGGTCAGTCGGGTCAGCCGCCCTGTCGTCGATGGTGATCGCTGAAGCAGGAACAGCTGTCATCGCAGCACGGCCCCGATGAGGGTGACCCTCTCCGGCAAAGGCTTGCCCTGGACGAAATTGATGCAGATCCCGTCAAGCTCCTCCGGACGCATCGGCTCGCTCGAGAAGCCGCACGCATAAGACTGCTGTCGCTCGCGACTGCTGTCGTCACCTTCCAGATGCGTACACGACGCGCAGTTGCCGAACGTCGGTAGGCCCCTCTCCAACGCCACCTGGCCGAGCACGCGCCGCAAAGCGTTGGCGAAGTGGCCATGCACACCCAGGGGCAGGGTGTCTACGGAACGAACCAGGATTTCGAAGAGATCATTTTCAAGAATGGCTCTGGCTTTTTCCGTCAGCACGAGATGAACGCTGCGCCTGTCAGTCTCTGACCGCATGCGCGCCAGAAAACCCTGGGCCTCGAGGTTCTTGATCGTCTGCGACGCCGTACCACGTGTCGTGCCATGAAAAGCGGCGAAGGCTGATGGCGTCCGGGAAAAGCGGTTGGCCCGTGCGAAGTACCTGAGCCCCGCCCACTGGACCGGCGTCAGCCCGTCCACGAGCGCCTCGGCAGACGCGATGCGCCCCAGGTGCAAGACCAGCTCTGCGATCGCACGACTGTCCATCTTCATATCCTTATTCTTGCCGAGATGGTAGCGATAAGAAACCATGTTGAAAAGTATTCAGAGCCAGTTGGCGAAGCGCGGCAAAGGGCTTGCCCTGCGCATCGGCATCAAGAAGGTGGGCTGTACCACTGCGCGTCTACTTTCGCCAACAGGCCTCCACTGCCTTCATACGCCCGCGCTTTTCAGCGGTGACGTAAACGGACGTGGTGGCCAGCGAGCCCCGCAGCCACTGGTGCGGCGACCACGGCCGAGAACGATGGTCACCGCTGTGGCCACCGTTCGAGGGGCCGTTGTCGACATCCGCGCAGCGCCCCGCGGTCACGATCCTGAAGAACCTGTACGGCTTCCTGGTGGATGAGAGCTACCTGATGGGTACTCGTTGCCGTCTTCGTTGCTCATCGAGGACAGCGCTTTGCCCTTGTGCATGTTCACCCAGAGTAAGAAGCGCTCGGCTTTCTTTCGGTAGGCGCGTTGGATGTTCGACAGCGCCTGTGGCCAGTCCAGCCGGTACACCGCGGCTGTATCGCTGATGACAAAGCGCTGGCGTCGGCGGGCCTTGAGATGTGCCTTCTGTTCAGGGCGCAGGCCGTGCTTGGAGCGCAGCCAGGCACGGATGACCTGGTAGTCGTTGGTCGCTTTCAGCTGACACTGCATCTGCGGACACCGGTACAGCCCGTGCGTACCATCAAGCTCGGCCGGCACGACAAATTTTTCCAGCGGTCGGATGGCGGTGGCCGGAGCCACCACAACAGCCAAGCTCAAGCGTCGATATTCGCCGCTCTCAAAGCATTGGCTTCGATGAAGTCCCGCCTGGGTTCCACTTCGTCGCCCATCAACATCGTGAACACCCGATCAGCTTCGATCGCGTCGTCGATCTGCACGCGCAGCAGCCGGCGTACGGTGGGGTCCATCGTCGTTTCCCAAAGCTGCGACGGATTCATTTCGCCCAAGCCCTTGTAGCGCTGGCGACCCACAGCATTTTCCGCCTGGCCAATGAGCCAGGCCATGGCAGCGCGGAAATCTGGCACGCGCTGTTCCTTGGCTTTGTCGCCTTCGCCACGGCGAACCAGTGCGTCGCTGCCCAGCACATCTTTGAAGCTCAAGCCTGCCTCGCGCAAGGCGGCGTAATCCGCACCATGCAGGAAGTCTTGCGTGATGACGCTGCTTTTCACGTTGCCATGGTGACGGCGCCCTATGCGCAGGATGTGCTTGTCGGTGCGCGTATCGAATTGCGCCTGCACTTCGGCGTCTATAAGCGCGTTCTGCAAGGCCACAGCGCTGGCCTCGGCTGAACTGGCGCTCTCCAGGTCCAACTGCAAGCCGTTGCCCAGGGCGCGCAAGGCGTCCAGGTCCATCCAGTTGGCCAGGCGATTGATGACACTGTTGGCCACCAGGTAAGTGCGCGCCAGACTCTCCAGCGCTGCACCTTCAATGACCGCGCGCCCGACCACGGCGTTGTCGCCGTCAGGCAATACAACGGCACCTTCCAACGCCACTTTGAGCAGATAAGCATCCAGCTCGGCCGTGTCTTTCAGGTACTGCTCGTGCTTGCCTTGCTTGACCTTGTACAGCGGTGGCTGGGCGATGTAGATGTGGCCACGCTCCACCAGCACCGGCATCTGGCGATAGAAGAACGTCAGCAGCAAAGTGCGGATATGCGCACCGTCCACATCGGCGTCGGTCATGATGATGACGCGGTGGTAGCGCAGCTTGTCGATGTTGAATTCATCGGCACCGATGCTGGTGCCCAGTGCCGTGATGAGTGTGATGATGCTGTCGCTGGTCAGCAGCTTTTCGTAACGCGCTTTCTCGACATTCAGGATCTTGCCGCGCAAGGGCAGGATCGCCTGAAATTTACGGTCGCGGCCTTGCTTGGCGCTGCCGCCGGCACTGTCGCCCTCGACGATGTAGATCTCGCACAGCGCCGGGTCTTTTTCCTGGCAGTCGGCCAGCTTGCCGGGCAGGCCCATACCGTCCATCAGCCCTTTGCGGCGAGTCATTTCGCGCGCTCTGCGGGCTGCTTCACGCGCCCGGGCACTGTCGATGATCTTGCCGCAGATGATCTTGGCGTCGATGGGATTTTCCAGCAGCCAGTCGGTGAGCAGTTTGCTGACGATCTCTTCCACCGGACCACGCACCTCGCTGCTCACCAGCTTGTCCTTGGTCTGGCTGCTGAACTTGGGTTCGGGCACTTTCACGCTGACCACACAGGCCAGACCTTCGCGCATGTCGTCACCGGCCACTTCGACCTTGGCTTTCTTCGCCAGTTCGTTGTCTTCGATGTACTTGTTGATGACGCGAGTCATCGCTGCGCGCAAACCCGTCAGGTGGGTGCCGCCGTCTCGCTGAGGAATGTTGTTGGTGAAACAGAGAACGTTTTCGCTGTAACCGTCGTTCCACTGCATGGCTACTTCCACGCCAATGTTCGTGGCCTGGTCACTCAGCTTGTCACCTGCAGCATGGAAGATATTCGGGTGCAACACCTTCTTGCCGGTGTTGATGAACTGCACGAAGCCACGCACACCACCGGCAAAGGCGAAATTGTCTTCTTTGCCGTTGCGTTCATCGACCAGGCGGATCTTCACGCCGTTGTTGAGGAAGCTCAGTTCCCGCAGGCGCTTGGCCAGTACGTCGTAGTGAAAGTCGATGTTGGTGAAGATGGTTTCGTCGGGCAGAAAATGCACTTCAGTGCCGCGCTTTTCCGTCTCACCCGTGATCTTCATCGGGCTGACTTCAAAGCCTTCCCGCATTTCCAGTTGCCGGTCTTGCGTGAACCCTTGCTTGAAGTCGATGGCGTGCACCTTGCCGTCGCGACGCACCACCAGACGCAACCACTTGCTCAGGGCATTGACGCAGCTCACGCCTACACCGTGCAGGCCGCCGCTGACCTTGTAGCTGTTCTGGTTGAACTTGCCGCCCGCATGCAGTTCGGTCAGCGCTATTTCAGCCGCACTGCGTTTGGGCTCGTGCTTGTCGTCCATCTTCACGCCGGTGGGAATACCCCGGCCGTTGTCGACGACGCTGATGCTGTTATCGCTGTGGATAGTCACGACGATGTCATCGCAATGGCCGGCCAGCGCTTCGTCGATGCTGTTGTCCACCACCTCGAACACCAGGTGATGCAGGCCCGTGCCGTCTGACGTATCGCCGATGTACATGCCCGGCCGTTTGCGTACAGCTTCCAGTCCTTCCAGGATGGTGATGCTGCCTTCGCCATAAGCGGCACTGGCCTCGTGGCCCGTGGATGCTGTTGCACCTTCGGCATCAGGTACGGCTCGTTGCGTGACGCCGCTGGTGTCAGCGGGCTTCTTCGGTTCGGTCATCAGCTTCTTTCTTGGTGTTCGGGGGCCCGCATTCACGCGCCAGCTGTCAAATTCGCATCGGCATGACGACGTACTTGAAACCGGCGTCATCAGGAATCGTGAACAGGGTGCTGGCCATGCTGTCTTCCAGTTCCAGCCGCACCATGTCCTGATTCATGTTGGCCAGCACGTCGATGAGGTAGGTGACGTTGAAGCCGATTTCGATGGGGTCACCCGCATAGTCGACTTCAAGTTCTTCCTTGGCCTCTTCCTGCTCGGCATTGCTGCTGGCGATCTTCAGTACGCCAGGTTCCAGATTCACGCGCACACCCTTGAACTTTTCACTCGTCAGGATGGCTGCGCGCTGCAGCGCGGACAACAGCGGCGCGCGGCCAAGTACCACCGTGTTCTTCCGGTTCTTGGGGATCACGCGGTTGTAGTCCGGGAACTTGCCTTCAACGAGCTTGGTGACGAATTCCATGCCACTGAAGGCGAACTTGGCCTGGTTGTTGGCAAAACGCATGGCGATTGGACCGTCGTCGTCTTTCAGCAAACGCTGCAGTTCCAGCACCGTCTTGCGCGGCAGGATGACTTCCTGCCGGTTCGGTACGTCTTCTTCCAACGGATGCTGGGCCAGCGCCAGGCGGCTTCCATCAGTGGCCACCAGGGTCAGCGTCTTGCCCTCAGCGATGAAAAGAATGCCATTGAGGTAGTAGCGGATGTCGTGCACCGCCATGGCGAAGTGCACCTGGTTGATCAATAGGCGCAGCGTTTTTTGCGGGATGGAAAACGTAGGCCCGAAATCGACACTTTCATTGACCAGCGGGAAATCGTCGCTGGGCAGGGTTTGCAGGGTGAAGCGACTCTTGCCACCCTGCAACGTCAGCTTGTTCTGTGACGAGCTCAGGCTGATCACCTGGTCTGCGGGCAAGGCGCGCAGGATGTCGATGACCTTGCGCGCGCCCACGGTGGTGCTGAAGTTGCCTGAATCACCGCCCAGTTCAGCCTGGGTGCGTACCTGGATCTCGAGGTCGCTGGTGGTGAACTCGATCATGCCGCCGGTCTTGCGCAAGAGCACATTGGCCAGGATGGGCAAGGTATGCCGCCGCTCGACGATGCCGGCCACCGACTGCAGTGCCTCGAGAACCTGGGCTTGCGCAGCTTTGAGAACAATCATGTCTTCCTCTTTTTTAAAAGGTAGTAGCTGTAGTAGAGCGCCACTATTTCTGGGGACAAGTCTATTTTCGCTTGTTCCATCAATGGTTTAGCTGAGGCAAAAGCCTGTGTGCCCAGGGCTTGTGCTGTTGCAGCGAAAAATGAACAAGTCGCTGGCCTGGTCTTGATCGGTGGATAAGCTGGGTCTTGTGCCAGTCTTTTCCACAGACTTCGCCTTCAGCCTTTCAGGGTCTGTTCCAGCACGTGCAGCTGCTGGTTCAGTTCGGTGTTGGTACGACGCTCTTCGCCGATCTTGCGCACCGCATGCAGCACCGTGGTGTGGTCCCGGCCACCGAAGAGTTCTCCTATTTCGGGCAAGCTCTTCTTCGTCATGTCCTTGGCCAGGTACATGGCAATCTGGCGCGGCCGGGCGATCGAGGCCGGGCGCTTCTTGCTGTACATGTCGGCGACCTTGATCTTGTAGAAGTCGGCTACGGTCTTCTGGATGTTTTCCACCCCGATCTGGCGGTTTTGAATCGACAGCAAATCTTTCAGCGCCTCACGTGCCAGGGTGATGTTGATTTCTTTGTGGCTGAAGCGGCTGTAGGCCAGCACCTTGCGCAAGGCACCTTCGAGTTCGCGCACATTGGCGCGCACGTTCTTGGCAACGAAGAAAGCCACGTCTTCCGGCATTTCTGTACCTTCGGCCAGCGCCTTGCGCATCAGGATCGCCACGCGCATTTCCAGCTCGGGTGGTTCGATGGCCACCGTCAGGCCAGCGTCGAAGCGGCTGGTCAGTCGTTCATCGATGTCGACCAGGCCTTTGGGGTAGGTGTCGCTGGTCATGATGATGTGCGCCTTCTTTGCCAGCAGGGCTTCAAAAGCATTGAAGAATTCTTCCTGCGTGCGCTCCTTGCCGGCGAAGAACTGCACATCGTCTATAAGCAGCAAGTCGAGCTGGTGGTACTTGGCTTTCAGTTCATCGAATGTCTTGCGCTGGTAGTTCTTCACTACATCGCTGATGAACTGCTCCGCATGCAGATACAGCACACGCGCCTGCGCGTTGTCTTTTAGCAGCGCATTGCCCACTGCATGCACCAGGTGGGTTTTTCCCAGACCGACACCGCCGTAAATGAACAGCGGGTTGTACATCGCACCCGGTGCGCCGGCCACGTGCAGGGCAGCGGTGCGAGCCATCTGGTTGGCGCGGCCCGCCACCAGGGTGTCGAAAGTCAGGGCGGTGTTCAGGCGGTGGGTGGTGGCAGCGGGCGGCAGGCTGCGGCTACCGGTTGGCGGGTTGTTGCCGCCTGGGCCACCACCGATACCGCCGTTCAACCCACCCGGGCCGTGGGGTAGGCGCAAGGCTGCCGCCGCCTGCTGGCCAGCCATGCCGCCCGTCAACAAGCTGCGCGCGTGGGCCGGGCCCGCTGCGACCAGGGTGGCGCTTTCCAGGCGCGGTGCAAGGCTCAGCTCCAGGCGCGTGGCTTGGCCGGCGATCTCGCTGAGCACGGCTTCAATGCGGTTGGCGTACTGCGCCCGTATCCAGTCGAGCTTGAAGCGGTTGGGCACGCGCACGCTCACCAGTCCCACGCCGGCTTCCCCCAGCGCTGGGGGTTCGGCTGCCAGTGGGCGGATCCAGGTGTTGAATTGGTGTTCAGGCAACTCGGCTGCTAATCGTTCGCAGGCCAGTTGCCACAAGTCTTGGCTCATTGTGGACATCTTCTTAGGGGAGCCGCCGGAAACCACGTCTCTTGCAGTCGGCGGACCGTAGTTATCCACACATTCGGCTTGCCCGTCAAGGCTTGATCCCACTTTCCGGGTTTCGCTTGGCGATTGGGCGGAGGCGCTGGCACCGCTGGCTAGAGGGCTGGCAGAGGGCTGGCAAGAGGGCTCGCAAGAGGAACAGGGAGACTGTTTGACCTCCAAGGCGTTTTTTGCTGTAATCAAGGGTTTCCCGAAAACCAGAACGAGTGAAGTCGTGTCCTGGAAAACATCTAAGCCGTTTTAGGCGTTGCGTTCTTTAAGCGTTGCGTTCTTTAAGCGTTGCGTTCGCACCAGCAACCAGACCACGATCTGGAACAGGTTTAGAGAACAGCTTCGAAAAACGTACCTTAGACAAGCAAAGCGAGCCCCATCATGAAGCGTACCTACCAGCCATCCAAAATCCGCCGTGCCCGCACGCACGGTTTCCTCGTGCGCATGAAGACCCGCGGAGGCCGCGCCGTGATCAACGCGCGTCGTGCCAAGGGCCGCAAGCGCCTGGCCGTCTGAAAATACCCGGCCATTCCAGACAACGGCTGGGGCATGCGCAAATTCTGGCGCCCTGACCCCGGCTCCAACTGGCTTGTCGCCAGTTCATGATCAACCGCATCGTGCAGTCTGCCGACTTTGAGCGGGTGCTTTCAGCGCCTTCCATGTCGCGCAGTGCGCATTTCGTTTTGCACCATCTGGCGCAGCCGCCTTTGCCAGCGCGCAAGCCGGCGCGCAAGCCTGCCCCGGAAACGGCTGTCCAGAGCTTTCCAACAGAGTTATCCACAGGGCCTGCACCAGCAGTCACCCAAGCTGTGGATGACTTGCCCGGCGGGCACTGGTTGGGTTGCGTGGTGCCCAAACGCCATGCCAAACGGGCGGTGACACGCAGCCTGCTCAAGCGCCAGATTCGCAGCACGTTTGCAGCCCATGCGCAAACGTTGCCTGCTGGCCAGTGGCTGGTGCGCTTGCGCGCGCCATTTGCGCCGCCGCAGTTCATATCGGCGCGGTCAGAAGCACTCGCCCTGGCGGCGCGCAACGAGCTCGAAGTCTTGCTGTCCAGGGTGGGCGCGAAGGGCGCTCCAGCATGAGGCCGGCGCGGATAGTAGAAACTTTGCAAGACCTGCCACGTCAAGGCTTGATGCTGGCGGTGCGCGCTTATCGCTTGCTGCTTAAACCCTGGCTGGGCAACGCCTGCCGCTTCGAGCCCACTTGTTCAGCCTATACCCTGGAAGCGTTGCAGCTGCATGGCGCATGGCGCGGCACCGCGCTCGGGAGTTGGCGCGTCATGCGGTGCCACCCCTGGTGCGACGGGGGGCATGACGCAGTACCGGCACACTTCGCCGGCAGCTACAGCAGCAGCATCGGCAACCACGCCATCGAAGCTGTTGTGCCCGCTTCCGAGCTTTCCGAACCATCCGACCCTTCCCCTTCTCCCCGGAATCCGTCATGACCGATATTCGCCGCACCCTGCTTTGGGTGGTTTTCACGATGTCCCTGGTACTGATCTGGGATGGCTGGCAAAAACACACCGGTCAGCCTTCGATGTTTGGCGGCAGCGGCCGGCCCGTCGCAGCCGCTGGCGCTGCCGGTACCGGCGGCGCATCCACCACCCCAGGCGGCCTGCCAGCGCCTGCCAGCAGCCTACCCGGCATTGCTGCCTTGCCGGGTACGCCCGCTGCTGCGGGTACAGCTGCGGTGCAGGCCGAGCAGGTGGTGGTCACCACAGACGCTGTGCGCGCCACTTTCGACAGTGTCGGCGGCACTCTGGTCAAGCTGGAACTGCTGGCCTACCAAGACCACAACCACCCCGAACGCAGCGTGGTGCTGCTGGAGCAAACCGCCGCGCGTCTGTACGTGGCGCAAAGCGGCCTGGTGACGGCGCAGCCTGGCGTGACCCTGCCCAACCACCAGACACAAATGACCGTGGTACCGGGTGAGCGCACCCTGGCCAGCAGCGCCAACGAGATCAGCGTGCGCTTCGAGTCGCCCGTCATCGACGGGCGCAAACTGGCCAAGACCTACACCTTGCGCCGTGGGCAGTTCACTATCGGCGTCAATCACGAATTCATCAACGACTCTGCCGTGGCTGTGTCACCACAGCTTTACCTGCAGCTGGCCCGTGACGGCACGCCGCCCGAAGGCGAGTCGAGCTTCTACTTCACCTTCACCGGCCCGGCGATGTACACCGAATTGTCGAAGTTCAAGAAGATCGACTTCAAGGACATCGCCAAAGGCAAGGTCGACATCGACAAGACAGCCGATAACGGCTGGGTGGGCATGGTCCAGCACTACTTTGCCAGCGCCTGGCTGCTCAGCGGCAATGCGCAGCGCGAATTCCGCACCGCCTTCATTCCGGCCGCAGCCGGCGTGCCCGACCACTACACCATCGCCATGGTCGTGCCTTTAGGCGAAGTGGCACCCGGAACGACCAAGGTGCATGAGTCCACGCTGTTTGCCGGCCCGCAGGAAGAAAACCGCCTGGCCACGCTGGCCCCGGGGCTGGAACTGGTGAAGGACTACGGCTGGCTCACGGTGTTGTCCAAGCCCTTGTTCTGGCTGCTCACGCAACTGCACAGCTTCCTGGGCAACTGGGGCTGGTCCATCGTGGCCCTGGTGGTGGTGCTGAAGGCGGCGTTCTACTGGCTCAACGCGACGGCCTACCGCAGCATGGCCAAGATGAAGGCCATCACGCCCAAAATCACAGAGATGCGTGAGCGTCTGAAAGACAAGCCGCAGCAGATGCAGCAGGAGATGATGAAGATCTACCGCGAGGAAAAGGTCAACCCGCTGGGCGGTTGCCTGCCGATCGCCGTGCAGATGCCTTTCTTCATTGCGCTGTACTGGGTGCTGTTGTCCACCGTGGAGATGCGCAATGCGCCCTGGATCGGCTGGATCACCGACCTGTCTGCACAGGACCCCTGGTTCATCCTGCCGGTGTTGATGACCTTGTCCTCGCTGTTTCAGGTGTGGCTGAACCCGACGCCGCCGGACCCGATGCAGGCCAAGCTGATGTGGTTCATGCCGCTGGCTTTCGGCTTCATGTTCTTCTTCTTCCCCGCCGGCCTGGTGCTGTACTGGTTGACGAACAACCTGTTGTCGATTGCGCAGCAGTGGTACATCAACAAGCGCATGGGCGTGCTCGGCAAGTAGCGAAGGCCGTCAGCCAGCGAAGGAATACAGCGCAACACACGGGCCATGGCCGCCTTGGACATGGCCATCATCGCGCTGACGCTGGGCGCGAATTTCTGCTTCGCGCTGCTGATGCGCGAGCGCCCGCAAGACGCGCAGGACTACTTTCTCGGCCGCCGGCAGCTGCCGGCCTGGGCGGTGATGCTGAGCATCGTCGCCACCGAAACCTCGGCCCTGACCGTGATCTCGCTGCCCGGCATCGGCGCGCGTGGCGATTTCGCTTTCCTGCAACTGGCCTTGGGCTATGTGCTGGGCCGCATCGGTGTGGCGCTGTGGCTGCTGCCCGGCTACTTCAACCCCGTCAACGGCGCGCAGCAGACGGCCTACCAGCGCCTTGGCACGCGTTTCGGCCTGCCGACCCGGCAATTGCTGTCTTCGATCTTCCTCGTTACGCGCTTTCTGGCCGATGGCGTGCGCATCTTTGCCGGCGCCATTCCGCTGGCCTTGCTGACGGGCTGGGACCTGAGCCTGGCCATCGTGCTGATGGGTGCGGTCACCCTGGCCTACACCTTCGTCGGCGGCTTGCGCGCTGTCGTCTGGACCGACGCGCTGCAGTGGAGCGTGTATGTGGCTGGTGGCATCGTGGCCCTGGTGATCGCCGTGGGGATGGCGGGCGGCTGGGCTGCAACATGGGCGGCCGCATCTGTCGCGGGCAAGCTCGACGTGTTCGACCTGCAACTGTCGCTGACCACGCCCTTCACGCTGCTGGGCGGCCTGGTGGGCGGTGCCATGCTGTCTGCTGCCAGCCATGGCACCGACCACCTCATCGTGCAGCGCCTGCTGTCCACCCACAACCTGCGCGCCGCGCAGTGGGCCCTGGTCGGCTCCGGCTTCGTCGTGCTGCTGCAGTTCACGCTGTTTCTGGCCATCGGCACGGCCTTGTGGGCAGCGGGGCAGGCACCGGCAGGGCTGGCGGGTGACCAGTTGTTCCCGCGCTTCATCGTGCAGCACCTGCCTGTGGGCGTGGCCGGCCTGCTCATGGCCGGCATCCTGGCCGCCGCGATGAGCACCATCAGCTCGTCCATCAGCGCCCTGGCCTCATCGGTGACGAACGACCTGTACGCCCCCTGGGCCGGCAAGACCGCCGAGCGCGACGGTGTGCACCTGCTGCGCGCCGGGCGCTGGTTTTCCTTGGCCTGGGGGTTGTTGTTGACAGCCGGCGCGCTGGGTTTCGTCGCCTGGGCCGGCGGCAAGGACACGCCGGCCGTGCTGCTGGCACTGTCGGTCGCGTCCATCACCTACGGCGCCTTGCTCGGCAGCTATGTGCTGGCCGGCTGGCGCGGGCGCTGGGCGGCGCGCATCGGCGGGCGGCATGTGGCCGCTGGCGTGGCCGTGGCCTTGGTGACGATGGGCGGGGTCGTCACCAGCACGGCGCTGGCCTTCGTCTGGACGGTTCCGCTGGGAACGGCCCTGACGGTGGGCGTGGCACTGGCACTGGCGACAATCTGGCCGCATGAACCTGCCCGCCATCCCGCGTGACCCCATCGTGGCCATTGCCAGCGCCCCCGGACGCGGGGCGGTGGGCATCGTGCGCGCGTCTGGCCACGACCTGGCGCCGCTGATCGCCGCCGTGTGCGGCCGCGCGCTGATGCCGCGCGTGGCCACCCTGCTGCCTTTCGTGGGCGCAGACGGCCAGATGCTGGACCGCGGCCTGGCCATCCACTTTCCGGCGCCGCATTCCTACACCGGTGAAGACGTGCTGGAACTGCAAGCCCATGGCGGCCCGGTGCTGCTGCAGTTGCTGCTGGCGCGATGCCTGCAGGCCCAGCCCGGCTTGCGCCTGGCCGCGCCGGGTGAATTCACCGAACGCGCCTTTCTCAACGACAAGCTCGATCTGGCCCAGGCCGAAGCCGTGGCCGATCTCATCGACGCCAGTACAGAAGCGGCGGCGCGTTCGGCTGCGCGCTCGCTGTCTGGTGATTTCTCGGCGCAGATCGACGCGCTGGCCGAGCGCGTGGTGCGCCTGCGCATGCTGGTGGAAGCGACTTTGGATTTTCCCGAAGAAGAAATCGACTTTTTGGAGAAAGCCGGCGCGCGCGCGCAACTCGATGGCATCGAAGCCAGCGTGACGGAGGCCCTGGCCCGCACGCGCCAGGGCGCGTTGCTGCGCGAAGGCTTGCGCGTGGTGCTGGCTGGCCAGCCGAACGTCGGCAAGAGCTCGCTGCTGAACGCCCTGGCCGGCGCCGAGCTGGCCATCGTCACGCCCGTGGCCGGCACCACGCGCGACCGCGTGACCGAGACATTGCAGATCGAAGGCGTGCCGCTGCACATCGTCGACACCGCCGGCCTGCGCGAAGACGCCGCAGCGGCCGATCTGGTGGAGCGCATCGGCATCGAGCGCAGCTGGCAGTCGATCGCGCAGGCCGATGCAGTCGTCTTTCTGCACGACCTGGCGCGGCGCGGCGAGCCGGCCTATGAAGCCGGCGATGCTGCGATTGCGCTGCGGCTGCCGGCGGGCGTGGCCGTGCTGCATGTGTTCAACAAGCTGGACCTGGCGGTTGCTGATGACGTCCCTGAAGATGGCCTGGCGCTGTCGGCGCAAACCGGCCACGGGCTGGACGCGCTGCGGCGGCGCCTGCTAGAACAAGCTGGCTGGCAGGCATCGGCAGAAGGCCTGTTCACCGCTCGCGCGCGGCATGTGCAGGCGTTGCAGCACACGCTGGCCCATGTGCAGGCTGCCCAAGCCCATGCGCGGCAGCGCGATGGCGCGCTGGACCTGCTGGCCGAAGAACTGCGGCTGGCGCACCGCAACCTGGGCGAAATCACCGGCGCGTTTTCTAACGAAGACTTGCTGGGTGAGATCTTCAGCCGTTTTTGTATCGGGAAATGAGCGCGCAATGATTCAACTCCTGTCCGTCAACCGCAGCCTCGCGCGCGAGGTTCAGATCAACGGCCGCAAGGTGCGCACTGCCATCGGCAAGCAGCCCGTGGCGGGTGTGGTAGCCGTGCGCCGCATGGGGCTGGAAGGCGACGAGCAGGCCGACCTGTCGGTGCACGGCGGGCTGACCAAGGCCGTTTATGCGTACCCCAGCGAACACTTCGAGGTCTGGCGCACGGTGAGGGCGCAGGCCCAGGCCGCACTTTGGGACGAGCCCGTTCCGCCCGGCCTGCTGGGCGAGAACCTGACGCTCAGCGGTATCACCGAAGACCGTTTGTGGATCGGCGACCAGCTGCACATCGGCGGCGGCTCTGGCAACGAAGACGCACCGGCCTGCGTGCTGGCCGTGAGCGAGCCGCGCTTCCCCTGCTTCAAGTTCAACGCCACCATGGGCTTCAAGCAGGCGTCGAAGATGATGGTGCAGTCTGGCTTTTGCGGCGCCTACCTGGGCGTCATCGTGCCCGGCACGGTTCAGGCCGGCGACGCCGTGCGGCTGGTGCCGGGCCCGCGCGAAGTGAATCTGCGTGACTTGTTCAGGAGCCGAGCCCGCGCCTGAGCGAGGGCTCGGCAGGTGGCAGCCCGAGCCCATGGCAACATCGCTCGATGCTCGCCTACCGACACGCCTTTCACGCCGGCAACCATGCCGACGTCCTCAAGCACACCGCACTGGTGGCCGTGTTGCGCTACATGAACCTGAAAGACAAGGGCTGGCGCATGGTCGACACCCATGCCGGTGCCGGCGGCTATTCGTTGCAAGGCGAATACGCCGCCAAGCGCTCTGAATTCGAGCAAGGCATCGCGCCGCTGTGGGCGCGCGACGACCTGCCGCCGCCCGTGGCGGACCTGGTGGGTCTGGTGCGCCAGTTCAACGGCGACAAGACACTGGTTCAGTATCCTGGCTCGCCCGCGCTGGCACACATGCTGATGCGCCCGCAAGACCAGTTGCGGCTTTACGAGATGCACCCCACCGACCACAAGATCCTGGCCAGCTATCTGGGTGAACAGCCCGGCGTCGAAGTGGCCATGAGCGACGGCTTCGCGGCGTTGAAGTCGCAACTGCCGCCCACCACGCGGCGCGGCGTGGTGCTCATCGACCCCAGCTACGAGATCAAGACCGATTACGCCCGCACCCTGGCTGCGCTGCGTGAAGCGCTGGAACGCTTTGCCGAAGGCGTGGTCATCGTCTGGCTGCCGCAGTTGCAGCTGCTGGAAGCCGCGCAGCTGCCACAGCGTTTGAAAGCCAGTGCCGACAAGCTGGCCAAGAAGGGCTGGCTGCATGCGCGCCTGACCGTGGCCCAGTCCGACGAACGTGGCTACGGCATGCTGGGCAGCAGCGTTTTCATTGCCAACCCGCCGCACACCCTGGTGGCTGAACTGCGGCCGGCGGTGGCCTGGCTGGCCAAGACTTTGGGGCAGGTGGACACCGCACACGGCATGGTCGAAGCAGCATGAGCGCGCTGGGCAGTCCCGCAGCCGGGCCGATGCTGTTCGGCTTTCGGCGATCGGCCGTCGTGCGCGTGGCGCCGTTTGTCGTTTTCATGATCTTCCTGGCCGCGCGCGGCGCCGCACCCACCGACGGCTCCTGGGGCTTCGACGTGCGCTGGCTCTACAGCGCGCAGATTGCGACTACGGCTGCCCTGCTGGCGCTTTGGTGGCGCGAATACGGCGAACTGAAGTCGCAGAACCTGCCCACGCTGCGCGAGGTGTTGCTGGCCGTGGCGGTGGGCATCCTGGTGTTCGTGCTGTGGATCAATCTCGACGCGGCGTGGATGACGATTTCGGCCGGCAGCGCCGAGCCCTATGTGGCGCTGAACGCCGCCGGGCAGCTGGACTGGGGCTTGATCGTTTCGCGCTGGGTGGGCGCGGCACTGCTGGTGCCGGTGATGGAAGAGCTGTTCTGGCGCAGCTTTCTGATGCGCTGGATCCAGGCACCGGCCTTCGAGGGCGTGCAGCCCCTGCACGTGGGTTTGAAGGCGGTGGTGTTGAGCACCTTCGTCTTCACGCTGGCGCACACGCTGTGGCTGGCGGCCATCGTCGCCGGCCTGGCTTATGCCTGGGTGTACATCCGCACCGGCAAGCTGTGGGTGGCCGTGATTGCGCACGCGGTAACTAACGGCGTGCTCGGAATCTGGGTGGTCCAGACCGGGAACTGGCAGTTCTGGTGACATGAAGCCCCCAGGCCTGTCGTTTCGCGCCTTGGCCACCGCCCGAGGGGGCTGCAGCCGCGCTAACTCACCCCGCGTTCCCGGTCCGCCTTGAACTGCTTGCGGAATTCGTCGAAGCGCCCGGCGTCCAGTGCCTCGCGCACTTCGCGCATCAGGTTCACGTAGTAATGCAGGTTGTGAATGCTGGCCAGCATCGGCGCCAGCATTTCGCCGCAGCGTTCCAGGTGGTGCAGGTAAGCGCGTGAAAACGCGCCAGCGCAGGCCTGGCAGGTGCAGCTCTCGTCGATCGGCCGCTCGTCGTCCTTGAAGCGCGAATTCCGAATCTTCAGGTCGCCGAAGCGGGTGAACAGGTGCCCGTTTCTCGCATTGCGCGTGGGCATCACGCAGTCGAACATGTCCACGCCGCAGGCCACGCCCGCGACCAGGTCTTCCGGCGTGCCCACGCCCATCAGGTAGCGCGGCTTGTGCGCAGGCAGGCGGTGCGGGGTGTGGGCCATGATGGCCAGCATCTCGTCCTTGGGCTCGCCCACGCTGACCCCGCCGATGGCGTAGCCCGGCAAGTCCAGCTCGACCAGGCGTTCCAGCGATTCGGCGCGCAGCGCCGTGTACATGCCGCCCTGCACGATGCCGAACAGCGCATTCGGGTTGCCCAGGCGCTGAAATTCGGCCTGGCTGCGCGCAGCCCAGCGCAGGCTCAGTTCCATCGACTGCCGCGCCTGGTGTTCGTTGGTCAAGACACCGGCGGTCTCATACGGTGTGCACTCGTCGAACTGCATGACGATGTCTGAATTCAGCACCGTCTGAATCTGCATGCTCACCTCGGGCGTCAAGAACAGCTTGTCGCCGTTGACGGGGCTGGCGAAATGCACGCCTTGCTCGGTGATCTTGCGGCCACGGCCATCGGCGCCACCCAGGCTCCAGACCTGAAAGCCGCCGCTGTCGGTGAGGATGGGGGCGTGCCATTGCTCGAAGCGGTGCAAGCCGCCGAAGGTGCCCAGCACGTCCAGCCCCGGGCGCATCCACAGGTGGAAGGTGTTGCCCAGGATGATCTCGGCTCCCATCTCGCGCAGCGAAGAGGGCATCACACCCTTCACGGTGCCGTAGGTGCCCACGGGCATGAAGACGGGCGTCTGCACGACGCCGTGGTTCAGCGTCAGCGTGCCTCGGCGGGCGTGGCCTTGCGTGGCGTTCGTGCGGTGCAGATCGAATTTCAGCATGCGCGCATTTTGGCCTCGGTGCGCGCACTGCACGCGCACCCTTCATGGCTTCAAAGCGCGCTGCGCACCCGCCTGGGCTTGGCTGCAGCAGCAGGGGTCTTGGCCGCCAGCCTGGCGCTGGCGCGGCGTGGCTTGATGGGCACCACGGTCGATTCGTCTGCCACTTCGCTGCGCGCGCTTTCCTTGACTACCAGCACCGGCATCGGCGCGGCCGTGATCAGCCCGGGGATGACGCTGCCCGTGAGCAGGCGCAGCAAGGCGTTGCGCCCTTCGCTGGCCACCACGATCAGTTCGCAGCGCCGTTTGCTGGCCACATCGGCAATGCAATGCGCGTCGTCGTCGCCGCTGCCGCTGGCCGTTTGCGCATGCAGGCCGGCACGCTTGGCAGCGCTGGCCGCCGCGCTGAGCAGCCGGTCGGCGATGGCCTGGGCGTCGCGAAGGAAGTCTTGCGGCGACATGGCCACGAAGGGCGGCATGTCGGCCATGGGCATCGAATAGCGCGGCATCACATGAAAGAAGACGATGTGCGCCTGGTGGCTGGCTGCCAGCGCGATGCCGGTCTTCACGGCCACGCGGCTGACCGGGCGCGAATCGACGACGACCAGGATGCGCTTGTACGGGGGCTGGCTCATAGGTGTCCTTTCAATGCTCGGCCGGCGTGCGGCGATGAATTGAACATAGGGCTGTCGCCAAGCGGGGTCAAGCATGCCCACCGCCTACCTTGCTGGACAAAAGCCTGATGCCTGCTCGGCTAGCATCCAGCCCCGTGACACCCGCCCGGGTGCCGCTATGGGAGCCCGATGGAGCCGATCATGATTGCGCTGGCGTTTGCCGCCGGCTTTGCAGCGCAGCTGGTCAAGCTGCCTCCGCTGATCGGCTTTCTGGCCGCAGGTTTCGCGCTCAACGCACTGGGTTTCGAGCGCACCGAGGCGCTCGACACGATCGCCAATCTGGGCGTCACGCTGCTGCTGTTCACCATCGGCCTGAAGCTGGACATCAAGACGCTGCTGCGCAGCGAGGTCTGGGGTTCGGCCACGCTGCACATCATCGGTTCGACCCTGCTGCTGGCGGGCGTGCTGTTCATTCTGAAGTCTGCTGGCCTGGCTTTGGCCGCCGATCTGGGCTGGACGGCGATGGTGCTGCTGGGCTTTGCGCTCAGTTTTTCCAGCACGGTGTTTGCAGTCAAGGTGCTGGAAGACCGCAGCGAGCTGAACTCGCTTTACGGCCGCATCGCCATCGGCATCTTGGTGATGCAGGATGTGTTCGCGGTCGTCTTTCTCACTGCTTCCACCGGCAGCCTGCCCAGCCCCTGGGCACTGGGCCTCATCGTGTTGTGGCCGGCTGCCAAGCTGATGAAGTTGATGCTGGACCGCGTGGGCCATGGCGACCTGCAGGTGCTGTACGGTGCTTTCCTGTCGCTGGTGGTGGGCTACGGCTTGTTCGAGGCGGTGGGCGTCAAGGGCGACCTGGGTGCGCTGATCGTGGGCATGTTGCTGGCGTCGCATCCGGCCACGGCGGGGTTGGCCAAGTCGCTGTTCCACTTGAAGGAGCTGTTCCTGGTCGGCTTCTTCCTCAGCGTGGGCCTGGGCGCGCTGCCCGACCTGTCGATGCTGGTGATGGCCGCGCTGCTGCTGCTGGTGCTGCCGTTGAAGAGCGGTTTGTATCTGCTGGTGCTGATGCGTTTTCGGCTGCGCACGCGCACCGGCGTGCTGTCTTCCTTGGCGCTGGCCAACTATTCCGAATTCGGACTCATCGTGGCGGCCATCGCCGCCACCGGCGGCTGGCTGTCGCCAGAGTGGCTGGTGGTGATTTCGCTGGCGCTGGCCGGCAGTTTCGTGCTGGCCGCGCCGCTGAATGCGGCCAGTGAACGCATCTACCAACGCTTCAAGGCGCCGCTGGCCGGGCTGGAAGCACCGGTTCTGCTGGCGGCAGACCAGCCCATCGCCCTGGGCGACGTGGACGCCGTGGTGCTGGGCATGGGCCGCATCGGCGGCGGTGCTTACCAGCGGCTGGCCGGCCACCACGGCATGCGCGTGCTGGGCGTGGACAACGACCCCGAGACGCTGCAACTGCACCAGAGCGCCGGGCGCCAGGTGATCGAGGGCGATGCAGCAGATTCCGACTTCTGGGACAAGCTGGTCATCTGCAAGTCATTGAAGCTGGTGCTGCTGGCCATGCCTTCGCATGCCGGCAATGTGCATGCCCTGGGGCAGCTGAAGCAGCGGACCAACGCCAACCAGTTTTCTGGCCGCATCGTGGCCATCGTCAAGTACGCAGACGAGGTGGAACTGCTGCGCGGCCTGGGGGCCGACGAGGTGGTCATGGTTGATGCCGAGGCCGGCAGCGCGCTGGCAGACGATGCGGTGGCCGGCTGGCAGCACGGGCTGGCAGGCCAGCGCTAGGTTCGGTGGCGCGGCCACCAAATCAGATCAGGCCGACTCTGGCGGTTTCATCGGCTCAGGCCGGGCCCGGCTGATTTCCACCGGCAGCTTGCCTGACCGGATGTGCAGGTCGCGCTGCGGGAACGGTATCTCGATGCCGGCCTTGTTCAGCTCGTCGTCCAGCGCCCACATCAGCTTGGCATGCGTGCTGGCTGGGTGGGTGGTGAGTTCGCGGTCTGCCCAGACCACGAGTTCGTAATTCACCGCGTTGTCGCCGTAGTTCAGCAGCCAGACCACGGAGCGGCGCGCTTCGCTGTCCAGCACCCCCGGTACTTGCTTGGCCGCAGCCAGTGCCGCTTCGCGCACTTTCTCTTTCGGCGTGCCGTAGGCCACGCCAAAAGGCACATGCACGCGGCGTGAAGCGTCGCTGAAGGTCCAGCTGGCGACATGGCCGTTGATGAATTCGCTGTTGGGCACCAGCACGTCCAGTGCGTCGTTGGTGCTGACGCGCGTGTAGCGCATGGCGATCTCACGCACATGGCCGCGCACGCCCGATTGCAGCTCGACGAAGTCGCCCACCTTCAAGCTGCTTTCGAGCAGGATGATGATGCCGGCCGCGAAGTTGCTGAAGATGTTCTGCAGGCCGAAACCCAGACCGACGGCAAACGCACTGCCCAGCAGGGTGACGCTGCTCAGGTCGATACCCAGATAGTTCAGCCCGACGATGGTGCCCACCACCCACACGGCATAGCGCAGCAGCCGGCTGAGCATGTACACGCGCGCCTGCACGCCGGGTTCGTGATTTCGGCGTCTCGCCATGCGCATCAGGCCGCGTTCGAGCATGCTGGCCAGCCACCAGACCCCGACCAGGAAGACCACGGCCAGCAGCAGGCTGCTCAGGCTGACGGCGGTATCGGCAATGGTGAACAAAGGCCGCGACAGCCAGGCACTGACGTTGCCGAGCAGGCCTTCAGGCGTCACGCGCAGCTTTGACTACCGGGGGTGAAGCCACCTTGGCCGGCAGGCCGGCTTCGGGTGCGCCGCCAGACTTGCCCACTTCGCCCACCATGCGCAAGGCATAGGCGGCAATCGGCGGGCCGATGGTCTCGAACACGGCCACCGCAGCCAGCACGATGGCGGCCACCTGCGCGCCCATTTCAGGTGCCAGCGTGTTCGTCGTCTGCACCAGGCCGATGGCCAGCCCGGCCATGGGAATGAGCAGCATGGCCGAGCCCACGCTCTGCTTTTGCGGCACCTTGAAAGCCAGGCCGCAGGCGTAGACCGCGCCCATCTTGGCGACGATGCGCGCAGCCACGAAGGCCAGGGCGATGGGTGCGTATTGCCAGGCCTCGGCCAGGTGCAGGTTGGCGCCGGCGAAGACGAAGAGGATGACGAAGAAGACGTCGCCGCCGCCGCCGAATTCCACCTCGCTCAGGCGCGTGCGCCCTTCCAGCCAGCGGCAGGCAATGCCCAGGGCCAGGCCGGCGAACAGGCCCGAGACTTTGAACGCCTGCGCTGCGCCCAAGGTCAGCATCACCGCGCCCACCACCAGGGCGAAACGGAAGTGCGCTTCGTCGTGCCGGGTCATCTTCGAGATGCGCGTGACGAGCCAGGCCACCACCACGCTGACGACCATGGCGCCCAGCATCTGATAGGCCGGCAGCACCAGCGAAGTGCGCAGGTCGAAGCGCTCGCCCACCAGGGCCAGGGGCAGGGCCAGCGAGAAGAGCAGGAAGGACAGCACGTTGTTGGCCGCCACCAGCGACTTGGCGTTCCGCACCACAGGCCCGTCGGCATGCAGTTCTTCGGCGACGTGAATCAGCACGGCGGGCGAAGACGACACGGCGATGGCGGCCGCCAGCACGGCCACGATGAGGGGCGAGCCCACCATCAGCATCAGCGCCAGGATGAGGCCCACGGTGGCCAGGCTCTCGGCCAAGCTCGTCACCATCAGCCGCTTGTTGCGGATGGCCTCGCCCGGGTGCAGCGTGGCACCCAGGCGGAACAGGATCAGGCCCAGGGCGATGTCCACCAGCACGCGGGCGTCGTTCAGCGATTCCATCGACAACAGACCCACGCCACTGGGCCCCACCAGCAACCCCAGGATCATGAAGCCGGTGATGGAAGGCAGCCAGCGTGCGCGTGCCGCGATCAGCCCGCCCAGCACGCCGAAAGCCAGCAGCAAACCGAAAACCGACAGGGTGTTGGCCTCGGGCATGCCGCTGGGGAACACGTCCATCAGTTCCATGGCCGGCCGCATGTCGGGCGACAGCGCCGAGGGTGTCGTCTCGACGGTCATCGGCGCTGGCAGCTCACGTCGGGCAGGTTGCGCAAGGCAGGGGCCTCCTGGCGCGATGGCCGGTGATGGGCGGGGCGGCGCAGACGGCGTTGCCCCAGGGGGCGGATTCTAGGGCGCGCTATTCGTGCCGCTATTCGTGCCGCTGTCCGGGCCGCTGTCGTGCCGCTGTCGTGCCAGAAGCATGGCGTCGCCATAGCTGAAGAAGCGGTAGCGCGACTCCACGGCGTGCCGGTACAGGCCCTGGATGTGGGCGTGGCCGGCCAGGGCGCTGACCAGCATCATCAGCGTGCTCTTGGGCAGGTGGAAGTTGGTCAGCAGCAGGTCGACGACGTGAAAGTCGAAGCCCGGGGTGATGAAGATGTCGGTATCGCCCTGGTGCGGCTGCAGCCGGCCCTGGCCGGCGCGCGCCGCAGATTCCAGCGCCCGCAAGCTGGTGGTGCCCACCGCCAGCACGCGGCCACCGGCTGCCTTGGTGGCCGCCACGGCCGCCACGGTCTCGGCGCCCACGTCGAACCATTCGCTGTGCATCTGGTGCGCGCTGATGTCGTCCACGCGCACGGGCTGGAAGGTGCCCGCGCCCACGTGCAGGGTCACGGCAGCGGTGTTCACGCCACGTGCGGCCAGCGCCTGCAGCACGGCGTCGTCAAAATGCAGCGCCGCCGTGGGGGCGGCCACGGCGCCCGGGTGGCGAGCGAACACGGTTTGGTAGCGCGATTCGTCGTCTGCCGTGTCTTCGTGGGTGATGTAGGGCGGCAGCGGCACATGGCCGTGGCGTGCCAGCAGCACGAAAGGGTCGTCCGGAAAGCGCAGGTGGAACAGCGCGTCGTCGGGCCCGGCGCGGCCCAGCACTTCGGCGTCGAAAGCATCGGCAAAGCGCACCAGACTGCCGGCCCGGGGTGACTTGCTGGCGCGCAGATGCGCCCAGACCTCATGCCCCGGCAGCACGCGCTCGACCAGCGCCTCGACGCTGCCGCCGGTGGGCTTTTCGCCTTGCAAACGCGCCTTGATGACGCGCGTATCGTTGAACACCAGCAGGTCCCCGGGCTGCAGCAAGCCGGGCAGGTCGCGGAACTGGCGGTCTACCGGCACCGTGCCCCTGCCGTCCAGCAAGCGCGAGGCGCTGCGCTCGGCCGCCGGGTGCTGGGCGATCAACTCGGGCGGCAGGACGAAGTCGAAATCGGCCAGGGTGTAGGTCTTGTGCATGGGGTGGCGGGCAAACTCGTATGAAGCAACGGC
>JBBQXN010000049.1:0-25515 GCA_038209585.1 Burkholderiales bacterium | reverse complement strand
CTCTCGCGCGGCGACTGGAGCGCCTTTGTCACCCGGCCTTTGTCTGGCGCGCTTTTGCTGGCAGCCTTGCTGATGATCGTGGTGGTGTTGCTGCCGGCGATCAAGAACAGGCGCGAGGAAGCGTTCAAAGACGCAGATTGAGTCCTGCAGCCGCCCGTTTCGGCTGAAAAAAACCGCGCCGGGCTACCGTAGTAGCGCTGGCGCGGCTGGTATCCGCTTGCCGGCGCCCTTCGGCGCCAGCGTCGTGAAACGTCAGGCTGGCTTGCGGCGCAGTGCCAAGGCACCGATGGCCAGCGCGCCCAGCGACAGCATCAATGTGGTCGAAGGCTCGGGAATCGGTGCAGTGAAGGTGATGGAGCTGCCGCTGTTCTCGTATGCCCAGCCCAGAATCGTGGCAGGGAAGCCACCCGTGCCTGTGCGCATGGTGACGTAGCCATAGTTCACTGCGCCCGTGGCTTCGTTCTGGAAGCGCACGCCCAGGTTATGGATGCCGGCAGTCTGGAACGCCGCAGTCGCTGTTGTTTGTGCATTTTGCGAGAAAGTCGAAGCAGCGCCGATCACGGTGCCCGGCGACAGGTCGACGTAGGCGGGCACCAGGGTGGCGACGCCGCCGTTGTTGGGGCTGGCTGCCCCGCCAAAGAAGAAGGCGATCGTGCCGCCAACGCTGTAAGGATTGAAGTCGTAGCCTGCAGTACCGGAGCCAGTTGATCCCGTGGCGCCTGTGACGAAGTTGATGTACAGCCCGTCTCCGGTGTTAGGGATGGACAAGCTGGTGGTGTTGATGACGACCACGGCTTGAGCAGGCGCCATCGACAGCGCGCCGGCAAGTGCCGCAGCTCACAAGCCCAGACGGGCGGTTAGTTTCGGCAATTTCAGGGCCGTGGCGGGCTGGGTATTTGAGTGCATGGAGTGTCCTGTACTGAATGGTTTGATTCCGCTGCGCCGGGAGCCCAAATACACCCCTGCCGCTGGATGGACGGTACGAGTTCACTTTGCGCTGGTCAATCTGCTGTTAGCCCCGCAAGTGAGGGGGTCGTGTTGCGTTGGCAGGCTCCAGGGCCGTTCGGCGGGTGCAAGCGAGAATCGCGCGTGAACCCAGCGTGAAATCGCGACATCGGAGTGAATCTTGGATATGCAAATTGCGGGCCGGTGGGCTCTGGTATGCGCTGCCAGCAAGGGCCTGGGCCTGGGCTGTGCACAGGCACTGGCAGACGAGGGTGTGAATGTGGTGATCACAGCCCGTGGCGAAGAAGTACTGCAGGCTGCGGCAGCGGCGCTGAAGTTGCGCAACCCCGGTGTGGAAGTGCGTACCGTTTGCGGCGACATCACCACGCCGGCAGGCCGCGAGGCGGCACTGGCCGCCTGCCCGCAGATCGACATCCTCGTCAACAACGCGGGCGGCCCGCCGCCGGGTGACTTCCGCGAGTGGGACCGCGACATCTGGCTGAAGGCGCTGGACGCCAACATGCTGACTCCCATCGCACTGATCCAGGCGGTCATCGACGGCATGTGCGAGCGCCGCTTCGGCCGCATCGTCAACATCACCTCGGCCGCAGTGAAGGCGCCCATCGACATCCTGGGTTTGTCCAACGGCGCACGCTCTGGCCTGACGGGTTTCGTCGCCGGCGTGGCCCGTCAAGCGCGGGTGGCTGGCGCGAATGTCACGCTCAACAGCCTGCTGCCCGGGCCCTTCGACACCGACCGCTTGCGTGCCACGGCCGAAGGGGCCGCTGCCAAGAGCGGCCAGACGGTGGATGAAGTGCTGGCCGTGCGCCGGCAGGCCAACCCCAGCGGGCGCTTTGGCACGGCACGGGAATTCGGCGCCTACTGCGCCTTTCTATGCAGTGCGCATGCGGGCTATGTCACAGGCCAGAACCTGCTGATGGATGGTGGCGCCTACCCCGGAACCTTCTGAGCCACGCTGCGCGGTGTCGACACCAGGATGCCGCCGACGATGAAGGCGAAGGCCAGCGCATGAAATGGCTGCGGTGATTCACCCAGCACCACGGCCGACAGCACGGCTGCAAACAGCGGTGTCAGATTGTTGAAGAAGGCCGCCAGCGCCGGCCCGCCAGCAGCCACGCCCAGGCCCCAGCAGCGGTAGGCAATGATCGACGCGCCCACGCTGACGTAAAGCAGCGCTGCAGCCACGCCGGGGCTCCAGACGATGGAGTTGGCCCCCAGCACCTGTTCTGCACCACTGAACACGGTGGCGGCAAACAGACCGAACATGGTTTGCATCAGCAAGAAGGCCGACCAGTCCCAATCCGGCCGCTGCTGGCCGCGCATCGAAGCAGGCGGCCGCGCCAGCAGCCAGCTGTAAAAGGCCCAGCCGATCACGGCCAGCAGCATCAGCAGATCGCCGGGCACCAAGCGCACTGCCAGCAGGCTGGCCAGGCTGCCACGACCGATGACAACCGCCACACCCAGCAGCCCCAGCGCAGCGCCCAAAAGCTGCCGGCGCTGTGGCCGCTCGCCATAGGCCAGCGCTCCCACCGCCAGCATCCATACCGGCATGCTGGCACCCACCAGCGTGACATTGATGGGGCTGGATGTCACCAGTGCGGCGTACTGCAGCGAGTTGAACAAGCCCACGCCCAGAAGACCCAGCGCCAGCAGATAGGGCCAGCGCTGTCGCACCTGACGCAAGGTCTGCGACCAGGGCTGCAGGCTGCGCCAGGCCAGTGCCAGCAAGAACAGGGCGGTGAGCGACCAGCGCATGAAGTTCAGCGTCAGCGGTGGCACCTGGTCCACCATCAGGCGGCCCACGACGGCATTTCCTGCCCACATCAGGGGCGGTACGGTCAACAACAGCGCAGTGCGGGCATTCAGCGACAAGGAGCGCGCATCCCGTCAAGGTGTCGCATTCATCGCCGCACCGCAGTTCCAGCATTGCTCGAACGGGCCTTCGACGATTTCCTGGCATTGCGTGCAAGCCCAAACCCGGTGCGGCAAGCGTTGCCAATCTTCCAGCAGCGCCAGTGCGCGGTCTCGTTCGCTGTCATCGCGCACCCACACTTCTGGCAACGCTTGATCGACCGGGATTTCACCCGCGATACCGCTGGCGTAAGCACGCTGAACGTTGGCGGAAATGCCGGCGCTTTCCAGCTGGTCGGCCCACAGCGTGGCCAGCCAGAGATTGGGTGCAGCAAGCAATTTCTTCATTTTTCTTTCAGCTGCATAGGGTCTGCATGCGGTCTCCATGCGCCCGATGGTGCCATGCTGCGCAGCGAGACTTCGCTTAGGCTCTACGTCGAAACATTGATTACTCGAACAGGAGATCCGCCATGCCCCGCGCCATCCAGATCCATGCCTTTGGCGGCCCTGAGGAAATGAAACTTGTAGATATCGACGTGGGCGAGCCCGGCCCCACCGAGGTGCGCCTGCGCCACTACTACAGCGGGCTGAATTACATCGACGTTTACCAGCGCACCGGTCTGTACCCGAACGATTTGCCATTGACATTGGGCATGGAAGGCGCTGGCGTGATCGAGGCCGTGGGTGCTGAAGTCAGGCACCTGGCAGTGGGTAACCGCGTTGCCTATGCCAGCAACCCGCCCGGCAGCTACAGCGAGGTGAGGGTGATGCCGGCG
The DNA here is from genome assembly GCA_038209585.1 of Burkholderiales bacterium. GTDB lineage: Bacteria > Pseudomonadota > Gammaproteobacteria > Burkholderiales > Burkholderiaceae_C > Rubrivivax. Next base: position 21,922 of record JBBQXN010000049.1, on the reverse strand, counting down.
AAGAACGTGGTGCAGTTGCCTGACGCCATCGACTTCGACACGGCAGCGGCCATGATGCTGAAGGGACTGACGGCGCAATACCTGCTGAAGAGAACGCTGCCTGTAGAAGGCCTGGAAGCGGGCGACCATGTGCTGTTTCATGCGGCAGCGGGCGGCGTGGGCTTGATTGCGTGCCAATGGGCGCGTGCGCTGGGCCTGCAGTTGATCGGCACGGCTGGCGGTGCGGCCAAATGCAAGCTCGCGCTGGACCATGGTGCGGCGCATGCCATCGACTACAGCAGCCAGGATTTCGTCGCCGAGGTCAAACACATCACAGGCGGGCGCGGTGTCAAGGTGGTGTACGACTCGGTGGGCAAGGACACCTTCGAGCGCAGCCTGGATTGCTTGCGGCCCTTCGGTTTGATGGCCAGCTTCGGCAATGCTTCAGGCCCGGTGGCGCCCATGGCGCCTGGCATGCTGGGCCCCAAAGGTTCGCTGTACCTGACGCGACAAACTTTATTCACCCACATTGCCACGCGCGAAGCCACGCAAGAGATGGCCAACGACTTGTTCGAGGTGGTGGGCAGCGGTGCAGTGAAAATCCGCATTGACCAGCGTTATCCGCTGGCTCTAGCAGCGCAGGCGCATCGCGATCTCGAAGACCGGAAAACCACGGGTTCCACCGTGCTCGAGATCTGACGCCCCTGGCAGCAAGTTCCAGCTACTGCTGGAACTTGTAGTCGGTCTTGGCCTTGCTGCGCAGTTCGTCCTGGTAGGTCTGCATGCGCACCTGTTCGATGCGCTGCTTGATCTGGTCCTTGACTTCGGCGAAGGGCGGGAAGCTGGCTTCACGCGTGTCGTCCAGGCGGATGATGTGCCAGCCGAACTGGCTCTTGACCGGCGTCGGTGTGGTTTCACCCTTCTTCAGCTTCACCATCGCAGCGCTGAATTCAGCCACGTAGTTCTCGGGCTTGGCGAAATCCAGATCGCCGCCGTTGGCACCCGACCCCGGGTCCTTCGAGTTGGCTTTGGCCAGATCTTCAAACTTGGCGCCGGCCTTGAGCTGCGCCATCAGCGCGGTGGCTTCTTCTTCCTTTTCCACCAGGATGTGGCGGGCGCGGTATTCGGTGCCCGTGGTCTGGGCCTTGAACTTGTCGTATTCGACTTGCGCATCGCCGTCGGTGACCGGGTTCTTCTTGCGCCAATCTTCAAACAGTTCGCGGATGAGCAGGCTCTGGCGGGCCAGCTCCATCTGTGCACGGAAATCGGCGCTCGCGGCAATGCCGCGCTTCTCGGCTTCCTGGGCGAAGATTTCGCGGATCACCACCTGGTCTCGCGCCTGGCCCTGCATTTCCGGGCTGACGGGTTGGCCGGCGCGTTGTGCTTGTTGAAGCAACATGTCGACGCGCGACTTGGGAACGGTCTTGCCATTCACGGTGGCAATGTTCTGAGCCGTTGCAAGCATGGGCAACAGTGCCATGGCCAGCACGGCAAGGGTCTTGGATTTCATGTGGGAATGCACTTTCGAAGGCGCCCGGGTCGGGCAACCCGGCGTCTGAGCGCCGGTACAGGAGAAAGGTTCAAATGCGCATGTAAGCGAGGGTGGGCCGCGGGCCCGCATGGCCGCAGGGCTCGTCGGGGGTCCGTGTATCTTCAAGGCTCGTCGGGGGTCCGCGTATCGAGCGCCAAAGCATGAATGCCCAGAGCCTGCAAATTGCCCAGGGAATCATACACAAGGCGGTGTCTGGCCACGCGCGACAAACCGGCAAAGCGGGCGCTGCGCAGCCGCACCGTGAAGTGCCCCCCTTCGCGGGCCCCGGCATGGCCGGCATGCAGGTGGCTGTCGTCCTGCACTTCCAGGCTGGCGGGGGCTAGCGACTCCTGCAGCTTGGCTTGGATCTGCTGCATCACACTTTGTGCGCCCATCACGGCTGCTCCGGCTTGAAGTCGATGGCTGCGGAATTGATGCAGAAGCGCTCACCGGTGGGCTCGGGGCCGTCCTCGAAAACATGGCCCAGGTGCGTGCCGCAATTCATGCAGCGCACTTCCACGCGCACCATGCCATGCGCCTCGTCGCGCACGCGTTCCACCACTTCGCTGTTGATGGGCTCCCAGTAGCTGGGCCAGCCGCAGCCAGCGTCGAACTTGGTTTTCGATTCGAACAAGGGCGTGCCGCAGCCCACGCACAGGTATTGGCCCTCGTCGGCATGGTCCCAGTACTTGCCGGTAAAGGCGCGTTCGGTCGCCGCATGGCGCGCTACTTCGTACTGCATCGGGTCCAGTTGTTCGCGCCACTCGGCGTCGGTCTTGCGTACGGTGTAGCGCGCGTCGTCGTGGTCGTGCGGTGTGTCTTTCATGTTGTCTTTCAAGCTGTCTTTCAAGATGAACAGGAAACTTCCAGCTGCTGCGCCCAGGCGGGCGGAAAGCCGGCGTCGGCATCGAATTCTGGTTGTTCGTCAAATGGGCGATGCAAGATGCGGTGCAGGCGCTGCACTTCGCTGAAGTCGCCCTGGCTGGCTTGCCGGATGGCGCTCTCGGCCAGGTGGTTGCGTAAGACGAATTTAGGGTTGACGGCATTCATGCGAACGCGGCGCGCTGCGTCGCCGCTGTTCTCGGCCTGCAAGCGGCTGCCGTAGCGCGCGGCCCAGGCATCGAAGGCTTCGCGGTCGATGAAGAGGTCGCGCAGGGAGCTGCCCGGGAAATCCGCCATGCGGCGAAAGACGATGCTGAAGTCGCTGCGGTCGGCGGCCATCAAGCGCAGCAAGTCGTCGATCAGGGTCTGGTCTTGCTGCGCCAGCTCGGCGGTTGCAGGGTCTGCCCGCAAACCCAGCTTGGCGCGCCAGGCGGCCAGCATGGCTTGCGCATATTCAGCCTTGTACGGTTCCAGCGCGGCCAGCGCTGCATCACTGTCCTGGATCAAAGGCATCAGCCCCTGGGCCAGTGCATGCAGGTTCCAAAAAGCCACCTGAGGCTGGCGCGACCAGGCGTAGCGCCCCTGATGGTCGCTGTGGTTGCACACATGGCCCGGGTCGAAGGCGTCCAGAAATCCGAAGGGGCCGTAGTCGATCGTCAGCCCCAGCAAAGACATGTTGTCGGTGTTCATCACGCCATGGCAAAAGCCGATGGCCTGCCATTGCGCCATGAGCCGGGCGGTGCGCACAGCCACCTCTTCCAGCAGGGCCGCGTAGGGCGCTGCGTGCGCTTGCAGCTGCGGAAAATAGCGCGCAATGCAACCATCGGCCAGGGTCTTCAGCGCCACCGGGTCGGCGGCGGTATGGGCGAAGTGCTCGAAGTGGCCGAAGCGCAGAAAACTGGGTGCCACACGCGTGACCACGGCAGCGGTCTCACGTGTTTCGCGCTGCACGGGCAGGGTTGAGCCCACCAGCGCCAGCGCGCGCGTCGTGGGCACGCCCAAAGCGTGCATGGCTTCGGAACACAAAAACTCTCGGATCGACGAGCGCAGCACGGCGCGCCCGTCGCCGCCGCGCGAATACGGCGTTCGCCCGGCGCCTTTCAGCTGAATTTCCAATGGCCCCATGGGTGAATCGATTTCACCCAGCAAGAGGGCCCGGCCGTCGCCCAACTGCCCAGCCCAAACCCCGAATTGATGCCCCGAATAGGCAGTGGCCAGGCTGGTGCCAGGCGCTTCATTGCCAGCCAGCACTGCCAGCGCCTGCGGGCTGGCCAGCCAGTCTTCCAGGCCCATGGCGGTGGCTAGCGCCGGGCTTTGCGCCACCCAATGCGGTTGCGGCAGGGCAGCAGCAGTGACCTCGCTGTGGAAGACAGGGCCCAGACTTGCCATGAAGCCTTGTGGGCGCCAGGCGGGCGCGCTGATATCTCTCATGCAACGGATTGTCCCTCTTGCCGCTGTCCCGGGCGTGACAGGGCTTCGGGGTAGTCCCTGAGCAAAAGGGGCACCGACATCCGCTACCTTCACGCGGTCCGCAAAATTCCCTGGAGACACGACATGACCCCAAACCCCCGCCGGGCTTTTGCCAAGCGATTTGCTGTTCGTACCGCCGTCGCTACGGCTTCCCTGATGTTGGCCTACGGCGCGGCGTTCGCACAAGCCGGCCAGACTGTGAAGATCGCCTTCATCGACCCGCTGTCCGGCCCGTTTGCCAATGTGGGCCAGAACCAGCTGAAAGGCTGGCAGTTCTCGGCAGAACAAGCCAACAAGAAGAACGCGGCTGGCGTGAAGTTCGAGATGGTTTCGTTCGACAACAAGGCTTCGCCGCAGGAAAGCCTGACCGTCCTGAAAGCCGCCATCGACCAAGGCATTCGTTATGTGGTGCAGGGCAACGGTTCTGGCGCTGCTGCTGCCATTTCCGATGCAGTGACCAAGCACAACGAACGCAACCCCGGCAAGGAAGTCGTCTTCCTGAACTACGCGGCCGTTGACCCCGACCTGACGGGCAGCAAGTGCTCGTACTGGCACTTCCGCCTCGACGCAGACACGTCGATGAAGATGGAAGCGCTGACCAGCTATATGAAAGACCAGCCCGATGTGAAGCAGGTTTTTCTGATCAACCAGAACTACGCGCACGGCCAGCAGGTGTCGAAGTTTTTCAAGGACACCATCTCGCGCAAGCGCCCCGACGTGAAGATCGTGGGCGATGACCTGCACCCGTTTGGCCAGGTCAAGGATTTCGCGCCCTACGTGGCCAAGATCAAGGCCAGTGGTGCCGACAGCGTGGTCACAGGCAACTGGGGCCAGGACCTGACCTTGCTGATCAAGGCCGCCAAAGACGCTGGCTTGAACGCCAATTTCTACACCTACTACGCCGTGACCAGCGGCGTGCCTACGGCCATGGCGGCTGGTGTCGGTGGCAAGGTGCGCGTGGTCGGCATCGGCCACAACGCCCTGCCAGGCCTGGTGGCACTGCAGAACGAATTCAAGGCCAAGTTCAACGAGGACTGGTACACCTACCAGACCTACAACGGCATGGCCATGCTGTCTGCGGCCATGGCCAAGGCCAAGAGCACCGACCCGGTGAAGGTGGCTGCAGCCATGAGCGGGCTGAAGTACGCCGGCTTCAGTGGCGAAGTGGAAATGCGCAAGTCTGATCACCAGTTGCAGCAGAACATGTACATCAGCGAGTGGGCCAAGGCCACGCCGAAGGCGCCGTACAGCGTGGAGAACACGGGCTTCAACTTCCAGGAAGTGCGCTCCATTCCTGCTTATGTGGCCAGCACGCCGACGTCTTGCCAGATGAAGGCGCCGTCCTGACTCTTCCGGCTTCATCCGCCGCGTAAGTTCCACCATGGGGCGCGGTGTCAGGCAACTGGCACCGCGCTTCTTGCTGTAGTGCACCCCGGGTACAGATGGACGTTTCCTTTTTTCTGATTTCGCTGCTCAACGGCCTGTCGGTCGGCCTGCTGCTGTTCATGCTGGCCAGTGGCCTGACACTCATCTTCAGCATGATGGGCGTGCTCAATTTCGCCCACGCCAGCTTTTACATGGTGGGTGCCTACGTGGCCTACACCATCACCCAGGTATTCGGCTTCTGGATCGGTCTGGTCGTCGCGCCGCCCATCGTCGGCATCATGGGCGCGCTGTTCGAACGCTTTGCCTTGCGCAAGGTGCACAAGTTCGGCCATGTGCCTGAACTGCTGATCACTTTCGGTCTGAGCTACATCCTTCTTGAGCTCGTTCAACTGATCTGGGGCCGCCAGGCCTTGAATTTCCAGCCGCCAGAATCGCTGCGTGGCCCCTTGTTCACCATCGTCGATCTGCCGCAAACGCTGTCGTTCAGTTGGGGCATGCCGCCAGATATCTGCAGAACTGTCGAAGGCGCAATCTGCACGCAGTTCCCGGCCTTCCGTGCGTTCGGCATGGCGGTGGCCATCCTCATGCTCATTGCCGTGTGGCTGGTGCTCACGCGCACGCGCATCGGCCTGGTCATCCAGGCCGCGCTGACGCACCCTGACGCGGTGGAATCGCTGGGTCACAACGTGCCGCGCGTATTCATGCTGGTCTTTGGCGGTGGCACGGCGCTGGCCGGTCTGGCCGGTGTCATCGGTGGGGCGTTGCGCGTCACCGAGCCTTCGATGGCACTGGCCGTGGGCGCTGTGGTGTTTGCCGTCATCGTCATTGGCGGCATGGGCTCGCTGGCCGGGGCTTTCGTGGCCTCCGTCAGCCTGGGCGTGATCGAGAGTTTCGCGGTGGGCAGCGACCACAGTTTCCAGGACTTTCTGACTTGGCTGGGCATGCAGGTCACGCCTGAGACGTTCGGCTACGCGCTGTGGAGCGTCAAGTTGAGCCAGGTGGCCGCCATCTTGCCGTACCTGCTGCTGGTGCTGATCCTGATCTTCCGGCCCAAGGGCTTGTTCGGTACGCGGGAAGGTTGATCGTCATGAACGAGACCATGAACACCAGCACCTTGAAAGCGCCAGCCGCCAGCCCACAGGTTAAGGCACCGTCCAAGCAATACAGATTCAAGCCCTACAACGTCAGCCGCTGGATGATCTGGGGCGCCTACGCCTTGATCTTCGCGGTGGCGCCGCTGCTGTGGACCAGCAGCTTGTCGATCACCATGCTGTCGCAGATCGGCATTGCCGTCATCGCCTGCCTGGCCTTCAACATGCTGCTGGGCCAGGGCGGCATGCTCAGCTTCGGCCATGCGGTGTATTCCGGGCTGGGCTCGTTCTTTGCCATTCACACGCTGAACATGGTGTCCAGCGGGCAACTGCCACTGCCCGTCAGCCTGATCCCGCTGGTTGGCGGCCTGGCGGGCATGGCGGTGGCGGCCTTGCTGGGCTATGTGACGACGAAGAAGGCCGGCACACCTTTCGCCATGATCACGCTGGGCGTGGGTGAACTGGTCTGGGCCATGTCGCTGATGTTCCCTGGCTTCTTTGGCGGCGAAGGCGGTATCAGTGGCAACCGCGTGGCCGGTGAACGCTTCTTGGGCATCAGTTTCGGCCCGCAGATCGAGCTGTATTACCTGATCGCCATCTACGCGTTCTTCTGCACCGCGGCGATGTACGCCTTCACCCGCACGCCGTTGGGCCGCATGCTCAACGCCGTGCGCGACAACCCTGAGCGCGTGGAATTCGTGGGCTACAACACGCAGATCGTGCGCTACACGGCGTTCATGGCCTCTGGCTTCTTCATGGGCATATCGGGTGGCTTGTCGGCGCTGAATTTCGAGATCGTCACGTCTGAAGTGGTGAGCGCCGTGCGCAGCGGCGGCTTCCTGCTCTTCACCTTCCTGGGCGGTGCGGTGTTCTTCTTCGGCCCCATCATCGGCGCCATCCTGATGGTGCTGGCCCTGGTGCTGTTGAGCGAGCTGACACAGGCCTGGCTGCTGTACCTGGGTGTCGTCTTCACCTTCATGGTGATGTACGCACCGGGCGGCGTGAGCAGCCTGATCATGATGAACCTGCGCGTGGCGACTTTCGGCAAGCTGAAGAAGCTCTCAGGCAGCTACCTGGCACTGGCCGGCACGGCGTTTGGCGTGCTGGCTGGGGGCGGCGCGATCATCGAGATGGTCTATCACCTGCAGCTGAATCAAGCCGTGGGCCCCGAGCTGACCTTCATGGGCGCCCCTCTGAATGCCAAGTCGCTGGACAGCTGGTTTGGTGCGGCTTTCGTGCTGGTCGTCAGCCTGGCTTTGTTCGAGATGGTGAGGCGGCATTTCGTGCGCCAGTGGAGCACCGTGCAGGAAGAAATCGAGAAAGAAATCAAGCGGCGCGAGGCCTTGCTATGAGCACCATCCAAGGCGCTGGCGATGGCACGAGCGAATACGCCATCGAATTACGCGATGTGCGCAAGAGCTTCGGCAAAACCGAGATCATTCGTGGCGCCAGTCTGGCGGTGAAACCTGGCGAGCGCATCGCCATCATCGGCCCCAATGGCGCGGGCAAGAGTACGCTTTTCAACCTGATCAGTGGTCGCTTCGGCAGCACCAGTGGCGATATCCTGCTGCATGGCAAGAAGATCGACGGGCTGAAGCCGTATGAGATCAACCGCATGGGCCTGGCGCGCAGCTTCCAGGTGAGCAACCTGTTCATGCGCTTGTCGGTATTCGAGAACCTGCGCTGCGCCGTGCTGTGGAGCATGGGCTACAAGTATTCGTTCTGGCGGTTTCTGGCCGATGCGCGCGATGCCAACGACCGCGCCAGCGAGGTGCTGGCCATGATCAAGCTGCACAAGCGCCGCGACGCGCTGGCCATGAACCTGACCTACGCCGAACAGCGCGCGCTGGAAATCGGCATCACCATTGCCGGCGGCGCCAGCGTCATCCTGCTCGACGAGCCCACGGCGGGCATGAGCAAGAGCGAGACTTCGCGCTTCGTCAACCTGATCCGAGAAGTCACCGTGGGCAAGACCCTGCTGACGGTGGAGCACGACATGGGCGTGGTCTTCGGTCTGGCCGACAAGATCGCCGTGCTCGTATACGGCGAAGTCATTGCTTTCGACGAGCCCGACGCCGTACGCGCCAATGCAGCAGTGCAGGAAGCTTATCTGGGCTCAGAGCTGGCCGACGCGCAGGCCGCCGAAGCCGGGCACTGAATAGAGGCTGCAGATGCTCAAACTCGACAAACTTCACGCCTATTACGGCAAGAGCCATGTGCTGCATGGTGTGAATCTGGAAGTACGTGCTGGTGAAATCGTTGCCCTGCTGGGACGCAACGGCTCAGGTCGCAGCACCACCGTCAAGGCCATCATGGGTCTGGTGGACTGCACGGGCAGCGTGCGTTGGAAAGACCGCGATCTGATGGGCAGCAAGGCTTTCGAGATCGCGCACGCCGGCATCGGCTATGTGCCCGAGAACCGCGACATCTTCCCGACGCTTACCGTGCACCAGAACCTGGTGCTGGGGCAAAAGCATGGGGCGAAGAATTCGCGCTGGGGCTTCGACGACATGTACGGCATGTTCCCGCGCCTGAAAGAGCGCCAGCACAACGAAGCCGGCGTTTTGAGCGGTGGCGAACAGCAGATGCTCACGCTGTGCCGCACGCTGATGGGCGACCCGGAACTCATCATGATCGACGAGCCCACGGAAGGCCTGGCGCCGAAGATCGTCGAACAGGTGGCCGAATACCTGCGCGAACTGCGCCGGCGCAGCATCAGCGTGCTGTTGGTCGAGCAGAAGCTGACCATCGCGCTTGAAGTGGCCGACCGCTGCCTGGTCATGGGCCATGGGCAGATCGTGTTTGAAGGTACGCCGAAGGAACTCCGCGCCAACAGCTACGTCCGTAAGGAGTGGCTGGAGGTCTAGCCAGCTGCCTTGTCCCCGCCGGGACAAGGTTGACAACTGCGGCCTGCCTAGAATCGAACGATCGTTCTATTTTCTTAAGCGAACCGAGGAGACGCGATGAGCGCCAAATACGAAGTCCAGGGCTCGGTGGCCCTCATCACGCTAGACAACCCGCCCGTGAATGGCTTGGGCTATTCCACCCGCGCGGCCGTGGCTGATGGTGTGGAGAAGGCAGGTGCCGACCAGGCCGTTCACGCCATCGTCATCACGGGTGGCGGCAAGGCGTTTTGCGGCGGCGCCGACATTCGCGAGTTCGGCAGCCCCAACGCCCTGCTGGAACCGAACCTGCATTCGCTGATCAAGCTGCTCGAAGCGTCTGGAAAACCGATCGTTGCCGCCATCAACGGCGTGTGCATGGGCGGCGGGCTCGAACTGGCGTTGGGTTGCCATTTTCGCGTAGCCGCATCTGGCGTGGCCGTGGCCCTGCCTGAAGTCAAGCTGGGCTTGCTGCCCGGCGCAGGCGGCACGCAGCGCCTGCCGCGCGTGCTGGGTGTGGAAACAGCACTGAACATGATCGTCAGCGGCGAGCCTGTGAAGAGCGAATTGTTGGCTGCAGTGCCTGGTCAGGCGCTCTTTGACCAGATCATCGAAAGCGACTTCCTGACGGCAGCCCTGGCCTTCGCCGCTGTCAAGGGCAGCGAATACGCCGGCAAGCCCGAGACGCTGCCGCTGGTGCGCAACCGCAAGTTGCTGTACCCGAACGCCGATGCCTACTTCGGTTTTGCGCGCAATACCGTCAAGGCCATGGCCAAGAATTTCCCAGCGCCCGCCAAGTGCGTGGACGCGGTGGAGGCGGCTGTGAAGCACAAGTTCGACGACGGCATGGCGTTTGAGCGCGAGGCTTTTGTCGCCCTGATGACGACGCCCGAATCCAAGGCGTTGCGCCACGCTTTCTTCTCGGAACGCGCTGCCAGCAAGATCCCGGACGTCCCCGAAGATACGCCACAGCGCTTGATCGCCAAAGTGGCGGTGATTGGTGCAGGCACCATGGGCGGCGGCATTGCGATGAACTTCCTCAATGCCGGCCTACCCGTGGTCATGCTGGAAATGAAGCAAGAAGCGCTGGACCGCGGCACGGCCACCATGCGCAAGAACTACGAGTCTCAAGTCAAGCGCGGCAAGCTCAAGCAGGACAAGTACGAAGCCCGCATGGCGCTGCTGAGCACCACGCTGAATTACGCTGACATTGCAAGTGCCGATCTCGTCATTGAAGCCGTGTTCGAAGAAATGGGCGTGAAGGAAAAAGTCTTCAAGGCGCTGGACGAAGTGATGAAGCCCGGCGCCATTCTGGCCAGCAACACCAGCACGTTGGACGTTGACAAGATCGCCTCTTTCACCAAGCGCCCGCAGGACGTGGTGGGCCTGCATTTCTTCAGTCCGGCCAACGTGATGAAGCTGTTGGAAGTGGTGCGCGGCAAGGCCACAGCCAAAGATGTGCTGGCCACTGTCATGGCCACGGCCAAGAAGATCAAGAAGACGGCCGTGGTCAGCGGTGTTTGCGACGGCTTCATCGGCAACCGCATGATCGAGCAATACAGCCGCCAAGCCGGTTTTCTGCTGGAAGAAGGCTGCACCCCGGCCCAGGTGGACAAGGCAGTGGAGAAATTCGGTTTCGCCATGGGCCCTTTCCGCATGGGCGACCTGGCGGGCAACGACATTGGCTGGGCCATTCGCAAGCGCCGCTACCTCGAAAAACCCGGCATGCGCTACAGCAAGACCGCTGATCTGCTGTGCGAGATGGGTCGCTACGGGCAGAAGACGCAAGCGGGCTGGTATGACTACGTGGCAGGCAAGCGCGATGCGATTCCCAGCGCGGCGGTCGTGAAGATGATCGAAGACCACCGCAAAGAACTGGGCATCCAGCCACGCAAGATCAGTGACGACGAGATCGTCCACCGCCTGGTCTATTCGCTGGTGAATGAAGGTGCCAAGATCGTTGACGAAGGCATTGCCAGCCGCGCCAGCGACATCGACATGGTCTACCTTACAGGCTATGGTTTCCCGCTGTTCCGCGGCGGGCCCATGTGCTACGCCGACACGCAGGGCTTGTTCAACGTGGTGCAGGCGATGAAGAAATTTGCCGCTAACCCGCTGGACGATGCTTCTTTTTGGCAACCCGCGCCGTTGTTGGCGAAATTGGCGGCCGAAGGCAAGAGCTTCACATGAGATTGAGAACATGAGGGCTACAGCATGAGGGCCAGCTTCACGCGAATGGAAGACAGCACGGCGACGGATTGGCGCGTCATCGGCGCCGAAGTGATGGCCAGCGCCAAGTCGCTGCCCGACCGAGTGCTGGCGCACCTGAAGCTGCTGGACGGCGACCACGGCGGCTTCCCCATCGACCGCTATCAGCACAGCCTGCAAACCGCCACGCGTGCCTTGCGTGACGGCCGGGACGAGGAATACGTGGTCTGCGCGCTGTTGCACGACATCGGCGACACGCTGGGCAGTTACAACCACTTCGACATTGGCGCGGCCATCCTCAAGCCCTTCGTCAGCGAAGCCAACCACTGGATGGTGCAGCACCACGGCATCTTCCAGGGCTACTACTTCTTCCACCACATCGGGCTGGACCGCGACCTGCGCGAGCAGTTTCGCGGCCATGCGCAGTTCGGTCGCACCGAAGAGTTCTGCGCGCTGTATGACAACGCCGCGTTCGACCCGAATGCGCCCACCCTGCCCATCGAAGAGTTCGAGCCGATGGTGCGGCGGGTGTTGGCGCAACCACTGAACAGCGTCTACAAATCCGCTTCGGTCATGAAGACCGCAGCTTGAAAAACCGGAGCTTCCCATGACCGCAGCCGTCATCGTTTCCACCGCCCGCACGCCCCTGGCCAAAAGCTGGAAAGGCGCTTTCAACATGACCCACGGCGCCACCCTGGGCGGCCATGCCGTGAAGGCCGCCGTCGAGCGCGCGGGCATCGAGCCCGGCGAAGTCGACGACGTCATCATGGGCTGTGCCACGCCGGAAGGTGCCACGGGCAGCAACATCGCGCGCCAGATCGCTTTGCGCGCCGGCCTGCCCGTCACCACCAGCGGCATGACCGTGAACCGCTTTTGCAGCAGCGGCCTGCAGACCATCGCCTTGGCCGCGCAGCGAGTCATCGCCGGTGAAGGCGACATATTCGTCGGCGGCGGCGTGGAAAGCATCAGCTGCGTACAGAACGAAGCCAATACGCACATGCTGCACGACCCTTGGCTCAAGGAACATAAACCCGAGATTTACTGGAACATGCTGCAGACGGCCGAGAACGTGTCCAAGCGCTACGGCATCGGCCGTGAACGCATGGACCACTACGGCGCGGGCAGCCAACAGCGCGCTGCTGCCGCGCTGGAAGCGGGGCTGTTCAAGGACGAGATTGCGCCCATCACCGTGACCGCCGGTGTGGCCGACCCCGTGAGGGGCATGCGCAGCAAGGAAGTCACCGTGAGCGACGACGAAGGCATTCGCGCCGGCACTACCTATGAAGGTATTTGCAACCTGCGTACGGCTATTCCCGGCGGCCTCATCAGCGCCGGCAACGCCAGCCAGTTCAGTGACGGGGCAGGGGCCTGCGTGGTGATGCACGAATCGGTGGCGCAGAAGAAGGGTTTGAAGCCGCTGGGCCGCTTCCTGGGCTTTGCGGTAGCCGGCTGCGAGCCCGACGAGATGGGCATCGGCCCGGTGTTCGCCGTGCCCAAGCTGCTCAAGCGCCTGGGCCTGACCGTGGCTGACATCGACCTGTGGGAACTGAACGAAGCCTTCGCCGTGCAGGTGCTGTATTGCGCCGATACGCTGGGCATTCCGATGGAGCGCTTGAACGTGAACGGCGGCGCCATTGCCGTGGGCCACCCGTATGGCGTCAGCGGCCAGCGCCTGACCGGCCACGCACTCATCGAAGGCAAGCGCCGCGGCGCCAAGCGCGTCTGCGTGACCATGTGCATCGGCGGCGGCATGGGTGCGGCGGGCATCTTCGAAGTGCTCTGAACAGGCCCGCCATGGAGCCTGTGAGCGTTCCAACTTTCGCCTGAGGCGACCCGCCATGCGCAGCACCCTGGATTTCCTGCTCAACGACTGGCTGCATGTAGACACTCTGCTGCAGCGCCTGCGTTTCACTGAACATTCCGCTGAAACTTTCAGCAGTGTGCTGGACACCTGCGAACGCATCGCGCGTGACAAGTTTGCGCCCTTCAACCGGCTGGCCGACACGCAGGAACCCCACTTCGACGGGCAGAAGGTTCATCTACCCGCAGCCACCCACGCCGCGCTGGCCGCCTACGCTGAAAGCGGCATGCTCGCTGCAGCACAAGACTATGAATTCGGTGGCATGCAGCTGCCCTGCGTCATCGAGATGGCAGCGAATGCGTTTTTCAGTAAAGCCAGTGTGGCCATGGGCGGCTACGCCATGCTCACCAGCGGCAATGCCAGCTTGTTGATGGCGCATGGCACGCCCATGCAGCGTGAGGTGTTCGCGAAGAACGAATTCGCCGGCCGCTGGTTCGGCACCATGTGCTTGAGTGAGCCGCAGGCGGGCTCGTCGCTGTCTGACGTCGCTACGCGCGCAGTGCCCGATGGCGAGGGATCAGACGCCGACCCGCTGGGCCCGCGTTACCGCCTGCGCGGCAACAAGATGTGGATCAGCGGTGGCGAGCACGAGATCACCGAGAACATCATCCACCTGGTGCTCGCCAAGATTCCCGGGCCCGACGGCAAGGTGCTGCCAGGCACGCGCGGCATCTCGCTGTTCATCGTGCCCAAATGGCTGGTCGATGAAAAAGCGCGGCTCACAGGTGAGCGCAATGACGTCGCCCTGGCCGGCCTGAACCACAAGCTGGGCTACCGTGGCACCACGAACACGCTGCTGAATTTCGGCGAGGGCCAGTTCGCTGTGCGCGGCGCGCCGGGCGCCATCGGCTACCGGGTCGGCCAGCCTGGGCAGGGCCTGCGCGCCATGTTCCACATGATGAACGAAGCGCGCATTGGCGTGGGCCTGGGTGCGGTGATGCTGGGCTATGCCGGCTTCGAGGCCAGCCTGGACTACGCCAAGCAGCGCCCGCAAGGGCGCAGCATCCGGCCTGAGGGCAAGGACGCCGCGGCACCGCAAGTGGCCATCATCGAACACGCCGATGTGAAGCGCATGCTGCTGGCGCAGAAGAGCTATGTCGAAGGCGGTCTGGCCTTGGCGCTGTACTGCGCGCGCCTGGTCGATGAACAACACACGGGCGACGCGGCCGCAGCACAAGAAGCCGCGATGCTGCTGGAAGTGCTGACGCCGATCGCCAAGAGCTGGCCCAGCGAATGGTGCCTGGAAGCCAACTCGCTGGCCATTCAGGTGCTGGGCGGCTACGGCTACACGCGCGACTTCCCGGTGGAACAGTACTGGCGCGACAACCGCCTGAACATGATCCATGAAGGCACGCACGGCATCCAGGCTCTGGACCTGCTGGGCCGCAAGGTGGTGATGGACGGCGGCGCTGGTTTGAAGCTGCTGGCCGGGCGCATCAGCGCGACAGCACAGGCAGCAGGGCACGTACCGGGCCTGGCAGAACAGTCTGTGGCTTTGGCCGGTGCGCTGCAGTCGCTGGGCGCGGCCACCAGGTCGGCCTGGGCCACGGGCGTGCCCGAAGAAGCGCTGGCGAACGCCACGCCTTATTTGCAAGCTTTCGGCCACGTGGTGTTGGCCTGGCTGTGGCTGGACGTGGCGCTGGTGGCAGCACCGAAGGGCACTGCCAGGCCAGGTCAGCTCGCCGCGATGCGCTATTTCTACGCCTATGAACTACCCAAGATCGACGCCTGGCTGAGCGTGGTGGCCAGCCGCCAAGCGCTGTGTCGTGAGATGCAGCCGCAAGACTTCTGAGCGGCGATGAAGAACGCGACGCTGGAAAAATGGGTCTGGCTGCTGATCTATGGCGGCCTGTTCATCGCATCGCTGGGCGCGTTTCTGCAAGATCAAAGTGCTGCCGCAGGCTGGACCTGCATGGTTGCAGGCGGCACGGCGGTGCTGCTGGGCATCGTGGGCATTGCCGTCCGCGCACGCCGGCCCGATTGAACAATCCACCAACAAATCAGGAGACAAATCATGGGCACACCGATCACACAACTCTTCGACCTGACCGGCCAGGTGGCCCTGGTCACCGGCGGCTCGCGCGGCCTGGGCCTGCAAATGGCCGAGGCGCTGGGCGAGGCCGGCGCCAAGGTCATGCTGACCTCACGCAAGTCCGCTGACCTGGAAGAAGCTGCGGCGCATTTGTCTGCACGCGGCATCGATGCGCGCTGGGTCGCAGCCGATGCAGCCGACCCGGCACAGGTGCAAAAGGTGGTGGATGACACCATGCACCGCTTGGGCCGCATTGACATCCTCGTCAACAACGCAGGCGCCACCTGGGGCGCGCCGGCAGAGGACTACCCGCTGGAAGCCTGGGACAAGGTGATGAACCTGAATATTCGCAGCCTTTTCCTATTCGCCCAAGCCGTCGGCAAGGCCAGCATGATCCCCAACAAACGCGGCCGCATCGTCAACGTGGCGAGCATTGCCGGCCTGGGCGGCAGCATGGACGTGAAGTTCATCGCTTATGGCACCAGCAAGGGCGCGGTAGTGAATTTCACCCGCACCCTGGCAGCTGAATGGGGCGCTCATGGCATCACCGTCAATGCCTTGGCGCCGGGCTTCTTCCCCAGCAAGATGACCAAGGGCGTGCTGGAACATTTCGGCGCCGAAAAGCTGGCTGCCGGTGCGCCGCTCAAGCGCATCGGCGACGACGACGACTTGAAAGGCGCCTGCCTGCTGTTTGCCAGCGCCGCTGGCAAACACATCACCGGCCAGATTCTGGCGGTGGACGGTGGCGTGAGTTCAGTGCACGGTGGATGAAGGCGGATGAAAGCAGCGCCGCCACTGAAGTTTCCGCTGCGCATTCCGTTCGTCGATGCGCTGGGCTTCGAGCTGTGGCGTTTTGAAGGCGGGCAGGCCGAACTGCGGCTGGACCTCCATGAGACGCACCTGAACAGTTGGGACGTGGCCCATGGCGGCGTGCTGATGACGCTGCTGGACGTGGCCATGGCCCTGGCCGCGCGCAGCATCCACAGCGCCGCACCCGACGGCGGCCCGGGCGTGGCCACCATCGAAATGAAAACCAGCTTCATGCGCCCGGCCGAAGGGCTGCTGCGCGCCGAAGGTCTGCTGCTGAGCAAGACCACCACCCTGGCTTTCACCGAGGGCCGCATCTTCAACGAATCCGGCCAGCTGTGTGCGCATGCCAGCGGCACTTTCAAATACCTGCGTGGTCTGCCGACCAGCGGCCGCCATGTCAAGCCGATGCAGCGTGTTGCAGATGTGCTTGCACCCCTTGCCCAGTCAACAAAGGACACCCCATGAAGAACCAACGCGTCGTGCTCGCATCGCGCCCCAAGGCCGAACCCACCGCCGACAACTTCCGCCTTGAAACGGTGGACCTGGCGGCCCTGCAAGACGGTCAGGTGCTGGTGCAACATCATTTCCTGAGCCTGGACCCCTACATGCGCGGCCGCATGAGCGACGCCAAGAACTACGCCGACCCGCAGCCGCTGAACGAGGTGATGATTGGTGGCACGGTGGGTGAAGTCGTCGAATCGAAACACGCCGGTTTCGCCGCCGGCGACAAGGTGGTGGGTATGGGCGGCTGGCAGCAGCTGGCGATCGTCAACGCCAGCCAGCCCGGTGCATTGCGCAAGGTGTCTACAGACAAGGTGCCGCTGTCAGCCTACCTGGGCGCAGTGGGCATGCCCGGTGTCACGGCCTGGTATGGCCTGACGCAGATCATCGACCCCCAGGCGGGCGAGACCGTGGTCGTCAGCGCCGCCAGCGGCGCCGTGGGCAGCGTGGTGGGCCAGTTAGCCAAGGCGCGTGGATGCCGTCTGATCGGCATTGCCGGAGGCACTGAAAAGTGCGATTACGTCACCGGCGAGCTCGGCTTCGACGCCTGCCTGGACTACAAGGCCCTGGCCGTACCCGGCGCACTGGCCAAGGCCCTCGCTGAAGCAGCCCCAAAAGGCGTGGACGGCTACTTCGAGAACGTCGGCGGCCCGATCCTGGATGCCGTGATGTCGCAGATGAACGCCTTCGGCCGCATCGCCTTCTTCGGCATGATTTCCGGCTACAACGGTGAGCCCATTCCGATGGCGCAGCCCACGCTGATCCTGAAATCGCGCTTGAAGCTGCAGGGCTTCATCGTCAGCGAACACATGCAGATCTGGCCGCAGGCCTTGAATGAACTGGGCACCCTGGTGGGCAGCGGCAAACTGAAGTTCCGCGAGAGCGTGGCCGACGGCCTGGCTGCAGCGCCCGAGGCTTTTCTGGGCTTGTTGAAAGGCCGCAACTTCGGCAAGCAGCTGGTCAAGATCAGTTGATGCCAGCGGTGGCCGTGCACTGGACCTGGCGCCGTTTCGAAGACCTGTCGGTGAGCGATCTGTACGACGCGCTGGCGTTGCGCAGCGCCATCTTCAGCGTTGAACAGAACTGCGCTTTCCTCGACCCCGACGGTGCGGACCAGCACTGCTGGCACCTGCTGGGGCGCGATGCACGAGGTGGGTTGCAGGCTTACTTGCGCGGCGTGGACGCCGGCGTCAAATATGAAGAGGCTTCCATCGGCCGCGTCGTCACGGCAGCTGCAGTGCGGGGCACGGGAATGGGCCGTGTACTCATGGCTGAAGGCTTGCGCCGCATGGACGAAGCCGGCCCCGGCCAGGCATTGCGCATCAGTGCGCAGGCGCATCTGAGCCGCTTCTATGCGGGCTTCGGTTTTGCCAGCGTGGGCGAGATTTACCTGGAAGACGACATCCAGCACATTGAAATGCTGAAATCCTGATCGGCAATCCATGAGCGGCAACGGCCTGATCCTGCACCACTACCCCACGTCGCCCTTTGCTGAAAAAGTGCGCCTCATCCTGGGCTACAAGGGCCTGGCCTGGCAGTCGGTGCTGATGCCGCAGATCATGCCCAAGCCCGATCTGATGGCACTGACCGGTGGCTACCGCCGCGCACCCGTTTTGCAGATCGGTGCCGATGTGTTTTGCGACACCGCGTTGATCGCACGCGTGCTGGACAAGTTGCACCCCAGCCCCACGCTGTTTCCGGCCAGCGCCCCGCTGGCACCTGTGGTGGCCGAATGGGCCGACAGCACGCTGTTCTGGACCGCCATTCCGTACACCATGCAGCCCGCAGGCATGGCAGCGCTGTTCGCCGGCCGCCCGCCTGAACTGCTGGCCGCATTCGTAGCTGACCGCAAGCCCTTCAGCGCCGGCATCAAGCGCCAGAGCATTCCTGATGCCACGCAGCGTCTGCAGGCTGCCCTGGCGGCCTTCGATGCGCAACTGGCCGACGGCAGGCCTTACCTGTTCGGAGACGATGCCTCGATCGCCGATTTCTCGGTCGCGCATTGCCTGTGGTTCATTCGCCGCGCCCCGCCCGTGGCCGGCGTGCTGGAGCCGCATGCGCATGTGAGGCGCTGGCTGGACGCGCTGGTCGCAAACGGCCACGGTCAGACCGAAAAGCTGACCAGCGGCGACGCCCTGGCGATGGCCCAGGCGGCCACACCGCTGCCCGCCAGCGTCATGCCCGGCCAGGGCTTCGAGGCTGGACAAAAAGTGACGGTGTCCGCTACGGATTACGGCACCGAGCCCAGCGCCGGCACGCTGGCGGGCTTGACTGAGCAAGACATCGTCATCGAACGCAGCGATGCGCGCGCCGGCACCGTCCACGTCCACTTTCCGCGCCGCGGCTACACGCTGCGCGTCCAAGAACAGGAAGCACCATGAACCACACCACACTTTCGCGCGGCCACACGGCTGTCATCACCGGCGCCGCTTCTGGCTTCGGCCTGGAGGCCAGCCGCATGGCTGCACAGCGCGGCATGAACGTCGTCATGGCCGATGTGCAGACTGACGCGCTGCAAGCGGCTGTAGCCGAGATTGAAGCGCTGGGCGCGCAGGTGCTGCACTTCAGGCTGGACGTATCGAAGGCGGCTGAGGTGGAAGCCCTGGCCGCTGCAACCATGGCGCGCTTCGGCGCCCCGCATTTCGTTTTCAACAACGCTGGCGTGGGCGCTGGCGGCCTGATCTGGGAACACACGCTGAAAGACTGGGAATGGGTCATCGGCGTGAACCTGATGGGCGTGGCCCATGGCGTGCGGGTGTTCACGCCGCTGATGCTGGCTGCCGCACAGGCCGACCCAGCCTACGCCGGCCACATCGTCAACACCGCCAGCATGGCTGGCTTGCTGAACGCGCCCAACATGGGCGTCTACAACGTCAGCAAGCACGCTGTGGTGGCGATGAGCGAAACGCTGTACCAGGATCTGGCCCTCGTCAGCGAACAAGTACACGCCCATGTGCTGTGCCCCTTCTTCGTGCCCACCGGCATCCACCAGAGCGAGCGCAACAGGCCGGTGGCCTTCACCGAAGCCAGCGCCAGGCCCACACGCAGCCAACTCATCGCCCGAGCCATGAGCGACAAGGCCGTCACCAGCGGCAAGGTCACGGCGGCTGAAGTGGCGCACTTCGTTTTCGACGCCATGGACGCGCGGCGGTTCTACGTCTTCAGCCACCCCAAGGCGCTGGCCAGCGTGCAGGTGCGGCTGGAAGACGTCGTCAGCGGGCGCAACCCGACCGACCCGTTCGCTGCCAAGCCTGAAATCGGGCAAGCCTTGCGCGCGAAATTGAAGGGCGACGTTCAAGGCTGACGCGCATCAACGACCCGGCAAGCGGTCGCGCTGCTGCCAACTCAACAATCCAAAGCCAGCGCCTGCACCGGGCGCTGGCTTTTTTCTTCAGTGACGACGAAGACCACGCGGCGCGGCGTGCCTGCATCGCCTCGCGTGACCTTCAATTCCGACCGCAGCCCGGCAGGGCCTGGCCAGGCGGCTACGGGTTGCAGCAGCCGCACCACATGGTCGTGCTTCAGCGTCTCGCCCGCGTTTTCGCCGCTGCGCACTTTGCTGACATGGCCGTTTTCCAGCACGGCCCAGTAGCCCGATAGAGCGATCTGCGCAACTGACGCGCCCACCTCGGCCACCACCACGTCGCCCTGGCGTTGCAGACGCAGGCTGACGGGTGCGCCGCTTTGGGCTGCTGGCAGCTTGGGCCAACTGCGCCAGTCGCTCCCGTCCACCACCGTTTGCGGCGTGTAGACATTGGCCGCGCGGTGCAGCTTGGCCCAGTCGTACTGGCGTTGTGTGAATTCGCTTTTGGCGAAGCGGTCGGTCCAGCCCAAATGGTCCCAGTAACCGACGTGAAAGGCCAGCGGCAGCACGTCTGCGCGGCCCTTCAGCGTGGACAACCAACGGTCGGCAGGCGGGCAAGAGCTGCAGCCTTCCGATGTGTACAGCTCCACCACCACCGGCACTTTGTCTCCGGCATTCGCCTGGCAGGTTTGGGCATGGGCGGCGCTGGCAGATAAACAAGCGAGCAAACAGGCCAGCGCAAGGCGGGCGGCAGTGGGCAGTCGCATGGCGGCGTGTCCTGATGGCGTGAACTTGTCTGGGTCGAGTACCAAAGCGCGGACCTTACATTCCGCGTATGCATCCCGATTCGATTGAACTTGCCTCTTTCGTCGCCGTCATCGGCGGCGGGCCTGCCGGCCTGATGGCAGCAGAAGCCCTGGCCCACGCTGGCCAGCGCGTCGAAGTGTTTGACAGCATGCCCTCGGTGGGCCGCAAATTTTTGCTCGCTGGCAAAGGCGGGCTCAATCTGACGCATGGCGAGGCGCTGCCCGCCTTCAGTGGCCGCTATTTCGGCCGCAGCGCGCTGCTGGCGCCCTGGCTGGCCGACTTCGGACCCGCGCAGCTGCGCCATTGGGCCACCGGGCTGGGCGTGGAGACCTTCGTCGGCAGCTCTGGCCGCGTCTTCCCCAAAGACCTGAAAGCCGCGCCGCTGCTGCGCGCCTGGCTGCACAGGCTGCGCGCGCAGGGCGTGGTCTTCCACATGCGCCACCGTTGGCAAGGCTGGTCGGAAGAAGGCGACTTGCGCTTTGCCACGCCGCAAGGCGAACGGCTGGCAGCGCCGGCCGCCACCGTGCTGGCCCTGGGCGGGGCCAGCTGGCAACGCCTGGGTTCTGACGGCGCCTGGTGGCCCTGGCTGCAAGCGCGCGGGGCCGACCTGGCACCGCTGCAGCCATCGAACTGCGGCTTCGACATCGGCTGGAGCGACCATTTCGCCGGCCGTTTCGCCGGCCACCCGCTCAAAGGCGTGGGTTTGAATTGCGACGGTTTCCAGCAGTTAGGAGAAGCGGTGGTGACCGCTGGCGGCATCGAAGGCAGTCTGGTCTATGCCGCATCATCCTATCTGCGCGACGCCATGGCCCGCGATGGCGCGGCGCACTTCAGGCTGGACCTGCTGCCGCAGCGCGATCTGTCCTGGGTGGAGCGCGAACTGGCGCACCCGCGCGGCCCACGCAGCCTGTCCACGCACTTGAAGACGCGGCTGAAGCTCGACGGCGTGAAAGCCGGCTTGCTGTGGGAACGCGTTCCCAAGCAAGCGCAGTCCGACCCGGCGCAGCTGGCGGCCGCCATCAAGGCCCTGCCGCTGGTGGCCACGGCAGCGCGGCCCATCGACGAGGCCATCAGCAGCGCCGGCGGCGTTCGCTTCGAAGGCCTGGACGAGCGGCAGATGCTGCACGCATTGCCCGGCGTGTTTTGCGCCGGCGAGATGCTGGATTGGGAAGCGCCCA
>JBBQXN010000048.1:0-25622 GCA_038209585.1 Burkholderiales bacterium | reverse complement strand
TTCAACCGTTGGGAAGCCGGCCAGCGGTTGATGCAGGCGGCCTTGCTGGCGGCGCTGGCGCCTGGGCATGCGGGCCCGCCCGTGATGTCCGACGCCTTGCTGCAAACCTTGCGCAGCGTGCTGCGCGACCCCCAGCTCGACCCTGCCTTCAAGGAAGTGGCCCTGCTGCCCCCCAGCGAAGGCCAATTGGCCGAAGCGCTGTCGCCCTACGAGCCGCAGCAGGTGCATGCCGTGCGCGAGCAATGGCGAGCGATGCTCGCCGAGGCCTTGCACGACGACTGGCAGTGGGCCTTCGAGGCCCACCAGGTGCGCGAAGGCTACAGCCCCGACAGCACGCAGGCCGGCAAGCGCGCCTTGACCGGTCTGGCATTGCAGATGCTGTGCCAGCACGCGGTGCGCCACGGCGACACCGTGTGGCCGGGCCGGGCCTACCAGCAATTTAAGGACGCCAGCAACATGAGCGACCGGCTGGCTGCCCTGCAGGCGCTGACGGATTCGCATTCGCCCCTGGCTGAGCAGGCCCTGCAGCGCCTGCACGCGCTGGCACAGGGCGACGCGCTGATGCTCGACAAGTGGTTCATGCTCCAGGCGCGCACGCCCGAACCGGTGGGCCAGGACGGCCTGGCCACGGGCAGCGCTTTCATGCGCGCCAAATCCTTGCTCAAACACCCGGACTTCAGCCTGCGCAATCCCAACCGCATGCGCAGCCTGCTCGGCACGCTGTGCGCGTCGAACCCAGCCGCTTTCCACCGCCGCGATGCCGCGGGCTATGTGATGTGGGCCGATGCCGTACTGGAAATCGATAGCATCAATCCGCAGGTGGCCGGCCGCCTGGCACGCGTGATGGACCGCTGGGCCACCCTGGCCGAGCCCTACCGCACTGCGGCACGCGAGGCCATCGCTCGCGTGGCCAGCAGGCCCGACCTGAGCAACGACGTGCGCGAAATCGTCGCCAAAGCGCTGGAGGCCACATGACCAGAAGAATCAGTCTGACGCAGTACCTTGTCGAACAGCAGCGCGAGCACGGCACCATTCCAGCCCAGCTGCGCTTGCTGATCGAGGTCGTCGCCCGCGCCTGCAAGCGCATCGCCATCGCCGTCAACAAAGGGGCGCTCGGCGACGTGCTGGGCAGCGCCGGCAGCGAAAACGTGCAGGGCGAAGTTCAGAAGAAGCTGGACGTCATCAGTAACGAAGTGTTGATCGAAGCCAACGAATGGGGCGGCCATCTCGCGGCCATGGCCAGCGAGGAGATGGACAGCATCCACGTCGTGCCCAACCGCTATCCGCAAGGCGAGTACATGCTGCTGTTCGACCCGCTGGATGGCAGCAGCAACATCGATGTCAACATCAGCATCGGCACCATCTTCAGCGTGTTGCGCAAGATCGGCCACGAGCAGGGCGTGAGCGAGGAAGACTTCCTGCAACGCGGCAAACAGCAGGCAGCGGCCGGCTATTGCGTGTATGGCCCGCAAACGACCCTGATGCTGACGGTGGGCAATGGTCTGGCCATGTTCACGCTGGACCGCGAAACCGGCAGCTGGTTGCTGACCGAAGAAGGCATCCGCATTCCCGAGGACACGCAGGAATTCGCCATCAACATGTCGAACGTGCGCCACTGGGCACCGCCCATGAAGCGCTACATCGACGAGTGCCTGGCCGGCAGTACGGGCCCACGCGGCAAGGACTTCAACATGCGCTGGGTGGGCAGCATGGTGGCCGATGTGCACCGGCTCATCACGCGCGGCGGCGTCTTCATCTACCCCTGGGACCAACGCGAGCCTGAAAAGCCCGGCAAGCTGCGCCTGATGTACGAAGCCAACCCGATGGCATTTATCGTCGAACAGGCCGGCGGTGCAGCCACCAACGCCAAAGAACGCATCCTGGACCTGCAACCGGGCAAGCTGCATGAGCGCGTGAGCGTGGTGTTGGGGTCGAAGAACGAAGTCGAACGCGTCACGGCGTATCACCGCGAAGGCTGATCGAAGGACGTGCGAGCTGGCCGTTCAAAGCGTCGGCCCGCGAATCACTTTCTGGTTGAAGGCCCAGGCCGCCGCATTCCGTTGCGAGACATCCATAGCTTGTAGGCGTTGGGTGTCAGCTCACGCTTCAGCAATTGGACCACTTGCCCGGGTGATAAACCGTGGCGGTTCATCACATCTGCGAAAGGCGTACGCGCGTCCCATGCCAAAGCAATGACGCTGCGGATTTCTTCTGTTGAGAGTCGCGGGACGGTTTTGGCCATGGCTTGGTGCCCGGAACGGGACTCGAACCCGTATGCCTTGTTCAAGGGCGGCGGATTTTAAGTCCGCTGCGTCTACCGATTTCGCCATCCGGGCGGCACGCAAAAAACAAGGCCCATGCGTTGAGCGCGGTGCGCACAAGGCATGGGCCCCATTCCTTCACAAGGAAAATTCTGGAGGCGCGACCCGGAGTCGAACCGGGCTAGACGGATTTGCAATCCGTTGCATAACCGCTTTGCTATCGCGCCAAATCTTTAGTGCCAACCGCGTTCACGCGGTGGTTCAGTATCTGCCGTAAACCATAAAAAAAGGAAGCCTTGGCTTCCTTTCTTTCCTCAAACTGGAGCGGGAGAAGAGTCTCGAACTCTCGACCTCAACCTTGGCAAGGTTGCGCTCTACCAACTGAGCTACTCCCGCATCGGGCAAGTCATTTCTGTCTTGTCCAGCCTATGACTATAACCGCTTCGCAACGTTCAGCGCAAGAAGATCTCGCCGTCTGTTGATAAATCAATTCGGCTCAGTGCGGCAATCCATCGGCTGTCACGGGCGATGCTGGCGGGCCGCTCTTGGCCGCTGCGTCTGCAGGAACCGGCTCTTCATCGGGCAAGGGCGTAGGCATGCGTTCCAGTGCAATCTCCAACACCTGATCGATCCACTTCACCGGCACGATCTCGAGGTTGTTCTTGGCGTTTTCCGGAATGTCCTGCAGATCCTTGACGTTCTCTTCAGGAATGATCACGATCTTCACACCACCACGGTGTGCAGCCAGCAGCTTTTCTTTCAAGCCACCGATGCCAGTAACTTCACCGCGCAGGGTGATCTCGCCTGTCATCGCCACATCAGCACGCACCGGGATGCCCAGCAGCGCCGAGACGAAAGCCGTGGTCATGGCGGCACCGGCACTCGGGCCGTCTTTGGGCGTGGCGCCATCGGGCACGTGAATATGGATGTCGCGCTTCTCGAACATCTCGTCCTTGATGCCCAGGCGACGCGCACGTGAACGAACCACCGTGCGCGCAGCTTCAACCGACTCCTTCATCACATCACCCAGCGAACCCGTCCGCGTGATGACGCCCTTGCCAGGCATCACGGCTGCTTCGATGGTCAACAGGTCGCCGCCTACTTCAGTCCATGCCAGGCCAACGACCTGGCCGACCTGATTCTTCTTCTCAGTGCGACCGAAGTCGTACTTGCGCACGCCCAGGAAATCGTTGAGGTTGTCCTCGGTCACCGTCACCAGACCGGTGTACTTCTTGAGCTGGATGCCCTTGACGATCTTGCGGCAGATCTTGCCGATTTCGCGTTCCAGCGAGCGCACACCCGCTTCCCGCGTGTAGTAGCGCAGGATGGCTCGGATGGCGCCTTCGGTGACCAGCATCTCGTGGTCGTGCACGCCGTTGTTCTTCTGCTGCTTGGGCACCAGATAGCGCTGCGCGATGTTGAGCTTCTCGTCTTCGGTGTAGCCGGCCAGGCGGATGACTTCCATGCGGTCCAGCAGGGCTGGCGGAATGTTCATGCTGTTGGACGTAGCCACGAACATCACATCGGACAGATCGAAATCGACCTCGACGTAATGGTCGCTGAACGTATGGTTCTGTTCCGGGTCGAGCACTTCGAGCAGGGCTGAAGACGGATCACCTCGGAAGTCCATGCCCAGCTTGTCGATCTCGTCCAGCAGGAACAGCGGGTTGCGCGTGCCCACCTTGCTCAGGCTCTGCAGCACCTTGCCCGGCATGCTGCCGATGTAGGTGCGGCGGTGGCCGCGAATTTCGGCTTCGTCACGCATCCCACCCAGGGCCATGCGAACGAACTTTCGACCGGTGGCACGTGCCACGCTCTGGCCCAGGCTGGTCTTTCCCACACCCGGAGGGCCGACCAGGCACAGGATGGGCGCCTTTACCTTGTCCACGCGCTGTTGCACCGCGAGGTATTCCAGGATGCGGTCCTTGACTTTTTCCAGACCGAAGTGGTCTTCGTTCAGCACGGCCTCGGCATTGCCCAGGTCGTGCTTGATCTTGGTTTTCTTCGCCCAGGGCAGGTTGATGAGGGTGTCGATGAAGTTGCGCACCACCGTGGCTTCAGCGCTCATCGGGCTCATCAGCTTGAGCTTTTTCAGCTCGCTGTCGGCCTTCTTGCGCGCTTCCTTGCTCATCTTGGCAGCAACGATCTTCTTCTCGAGTTCTTCAAGATCGGCACCTTCCTCGCCATCGCCCAGTTCCTTCTGGATGGCCTTGACCTGCTCGTTCAGGTAGTACTCGCGCTGGCTTTTCTCCATCTGCCGTTTCACCCGGCCACGGATGCGCTTTTCGACCTGCAGGATGTCAACTTCGTGCTCCAGCAGCTCGAGCAATTTCTCGAGCCGGTGCGACACGCTGAACAGGTCGAGCACGCTCTGCTTGGCTTCCAGTTTCAGCGGCAAGTGCGCGGCGATGGTGTCAGCCAGGCGGCCCGGGTCGTCGATGCCGGCAATGCTCGTCAGAATCTCGGGCGGGATCTTCTTGTTCAGCTTGACGTACTGATCGAACTGCTGCGTCACGGCACGGCGCAGGGCTTCGATCTCGGGCGTGGCGTCGGACCCCGGCTCCACCGGAACAACTTCACCTACGAAGTGCTCTTCGGTTTCGGTGATGCTCTTGGTGGTGGCGCGCTGGATGCCTTCAACCAGCACTTTGACCGTGCCGTCGGGCAGCTTCAGCATCTGCAGGATGCTGCTGACGCAACCGATCTCGAACATGTCCTCGGACTTGGGTTCGTCCTTGCCGGCGGCTTTCTGCGCCACCAGCATGATCTGGCGGCCGCTTTCCATGGCCGACTCCAGCGCCTTGATGGACTTGGGCCGGCCCACGAACAGCGGGATGACCATGTGCGGAAACACGACCACATCGCGCAGCGGCAAAAGCGGCAGCGTGATGGGTTCTGACGGAAGGGTGGGATGTCCAGACATGTGAGGGACCTCTCTTTCTCAGACCCACGTGGGGCCCGAGAACAGGAATGCAAGGAGAGCGAAGAAGAGGTCGGGCGACCTACCGCGTGCGGCCTATGGAGATAAGCGCCTCAGGCGCTGGCCTTTTGCTCACGGTACACCAGCAAGGGCTTGGTGCCGTCTTCGATGATGTGTTCGTCGATCACCACCTTGGCCACGCCATCGAGCGTGGGCAGGTCGTACATGGTGTCGATGAGCGATTGCTCCATGATGGAGCGCAAACCGCGGGCGCCCGTCTTGCGCGCCAGCGCCTTGCGGGCGATCGCCAGCAAGGCAGACGGCCGAATTTCCAACTCTACGCCGTCCATGTCAAACAGGCGTTGATATTGCTTGACGAGTGCGTTCTTCGGTTCGGTGAGGATCTGCACCATCGCCGCTTCGGTCAACTCGCCCAACGTGGCCACCACAGGCAGACGGCCTACCAGCTCAGGGATGAGGCCGAACTTGATGATGTCTTGCGGTTCCACGTCCTTGAACACATCTGCCGCGTTCTTCTGGGACTTGGTCAGCACACTGGCCCCAAAACCTATGCCCGATTTTTCAGTGCGGTTCTGAATGACTTTTTCCAGGCCGTCGAAAGCACCGCCGCAGATGAACAGGATGTTGGTCGTGTCGATCTGCAGAAAATCCTGGTTCGGGTGCTTGCGCCCGCCCTGCGGAGGCACGCTGGCCATCGTGCCTTCAACCAGCTTCAGCAGCGCTTGCTGCACGCCTTCACCCGAAACATCACGCGTGATGCTGGGGTTGTCTGACTTGCGACTGATTTTGTCGATCTCGTCGATGTAAACAATGCCTCGTTGCGCACGTTCGACGTCGTAATTGCAGTTCTGCAGCAGCTTCTGAATGATGTTTTCTACGTCTTCCCCCACGTAGCCCGCTTCGGTCAGCGTGGTGGCGTCGGCGATGACGAAAGGCACATTCAACAACCGCGCCAGTGTTTGGGCCAGCAGCGTCTTGCCACTGCCCGTGGGGCCGATGAGCAGGATATTGCTCTTGGTCAGTTCGACTTCGTCTTTGCTGCCGCCCATGTGCTTCAGGCGCTTGTAGTGGTTGTAGACCGCTACAGACAAGATCCGCTTGGCCACGTCTTGCCCGATGACATACTGATCCAGGCTGGCCTTGATCTCACTGGGCACCGGCAAGTCGGACTTGGCCGGCTTGGTACCCCCCGCTTCTGCGGGCACCTCATCACGAATGATGTCGTTACAAAGCTCGATGCACTCGTCGCAGATGAAAACCGACGGGCCTGCAATCAGCTTCTTCACCTCGTGCTGGCTCTTGCCGCAAAAGCTGCAGTACAGAACCTTCTCGGCGGATGCGCCCTTCTTGTCGGCCATGTCAGTGTGAGCTGGGGGAGTTGCGCAATGCTTGCGGAAGATGATAGACGAAAGGCCCAGGCCGCCGCTGGCAGGAACTGGACCCTGAAAACCGCATGCTTCTTGGCTTGCGGGGGTGTGATTGCCAACACGGCTGTACGTGCTGGCGCAGCATCTGCATCAACCCGGACGCTTGTCCAGCACTTGGTCGATCAGCCCGTATTCGCGCGCTTCAGATGGGTTCATCCACAAATCGCGTTCCATATCGGCGGCAATGCGCTCCACGCTCTGGCCCGTGCGGTCGGCATAGATGCGGTTGAGTTGCTCACGCGTCTTGATGATCTCGCGCGCCTGAATCTCGATGTCGCTGGCCTGCCCCTGGGCGCCGCCGCTGGGCTGGTGAATCATCACGCGCGAATTGGGCAGCGCCGAACGCTTACCCTTGGCACCCGCCATCAGCAAAAAACTGCCCATGCTGGCGGCCATGCCCATGCACAGC
Source organism: Burkholderiales bacterium (assembly GCA_038209585.1). Taxonomy (GTDB): domain Bacteria; phylum Pseudomonadota; class Gammaproteobacteria; order Burkholderiales; family Burkholderiaceae_C; genus Rubrivivax. The sequence continues at coordinate 18,584 of JBBQXN010000048.1, read as the reverse complement.
GTGGACACGTCGGGCTTGATGAACTGCATGGTGTCGAAGATCGACAAGCCGGCACTCACGCTTCCGCCCGGGCTGTTGATATAGAGAAATATATCCTTGTCGGGGTTCTCGCTCTCCAGAAACAACATCTGCGCCACCACCAGATTGGCGGTGCCATCGTTCACGGGCCCAACCAGAAAGATGATGCGTTCGCGCAACAGTCGACTGTAGATGTCATAGGCGCGCTCGCCCCGGCCGGACTGCTCTATGACCATGGGCACCAGGCCCAAGCCGACAGTGTCTTGCACGCTCATTCTTGAATTCCTCTGGATGCTCAGGAAGCTGTCATCAACTCGTCGAACGGTAGCACTTTGTCGCTCACCTTTGCCTTGGAGAGGACGAACTCGGCGACGTTGTTCTCGATCACCACGGCTTCGACTTCGGCCATGCGCTGGCGGTCGCTCAGATACCAGCGCATCACTTCAGCCGGCTTCTCGTAGCTTTGCGCCAGTTCTTCGATGTGGGCCTGCAACTGCTCTGGCTTGGCCTGAAGGTTGTGGGTACGCACCAGTTCTGCCACCACCAGGCCCAGGCGCACGCGGCGCTCTGCTTGCGGCTGGAAAATTTCTGCGGGGATGGGTGCGGTTTCCGCGTCTTTCACGCCGCGTTGCTTCAAGTCCGCGCGCGCGCCCTCGATCAGGCGATCGGTCTCGCCGGCAATCAGGGCCTTGGGCACGTCGAGCTCGGAGGCCTGGCTCAGCGCGTCCATCACGGCGCCCTTGTTCCGCGACAACACGCGGAATTTGACCTCGCGCTCCAGGTTCTTCTTCACGTCAGCGCGCAGGCCTTCGACGGTGGATTCCTTGATGCCCAACGACTTGGCAAAACCTTCGTCCACAGTGGGCAACTTGGCAGCTTCGATTTTCTTGACCGTGACCATGAAGTCGGCTTCCTTGCCCGCCACATCCTTGCCTTGGTAGTCCTCAGGGAACTGCAGCGGGAAGGTCTTGCTTTCCCCGGCCTTCATGCCGCGCACGGCTTGGTCGAACTGTTCCAACATCTGGCCTTCGCCGATGATGAACTGGAAGGCCTCTGCCGCGCCGCCCTGGAAGGGCTCGCCGTCGATCTTGCCTTCGAAGTCGATGGTCACGCGGTCGCCTTCCACAGCGCCTTCGTCCTTGGCACGCAGGCCGAAACTACGGCGCTGCTTGCGCAGGATTTCCACCGTGCGGTCGATGGCCGCTTCGCTCACTTCAGTACTGATGCGCTCGACGCTGGCTTCTGTCAGGTCACCGATCTTCACTTCGGGGTAGACCTCGAAGATGGCATCGAAGGCGAGCTCGCCCTCGGGCGATGCGTCTTTTTGCGTGATGCGCGGCGCACCGGCCACACGCAGCTTCGCCTCGCCAATAGCTTCGCTGAAGCTCTGGCCGACGCGGTCGTTGACGACTTCGTACTGCACCGAATAGCCGTAACGCTGGGCCACCACCGACATCGGCACCTTGCCGGGTCGGAACCCGTCGGCCTTGACAGTGCGCGACAGCTTCTTCAGTCGCGACTGCACTTCGCCGTTGATGGTTTCGGCCGGGACGCTCAGCGTGATGCGGCGTTCGAGCTTCTCTAGGGTTTCGACTTGTACGGCCATGGTGGTGTGGTGAAAGCTGATGTGTTTCAGGGCTGCGACCGACCCTTGCTGGTGCGCGGGGCCGGACTCGAACCGGCACGCCCGTGAAGGCGTCAGGACCTAAACCTGGTGCGTCTACCAATTTCGCCACCCGCGCAGGTGGGTTCGGTCGCGTTTGTTGTCGTACTGTTGTCGTACTGCTGTGGTACTTCGGTCAGTGCTTGTCGGTACAGCGGCGAACCCGCGAGTTTAGCGCGTGCCCGGGGCTCCCCCGCCCACCGGTTCTCGCTTCACGCGAAACCAGGCCGCATACATGGCCGGAAGTGCCAGCAAGGTCAGCGCCGTGGCCACGATGAGCCCGCCCATGATGGCCACCGCCATCGGCCCCCAGAACACGCTGCGCGACAGCGGGATCATCGCCAGCACCGCCGCTGCGGCTGTCAGCACGATGGGGCGGAATCGCCGCACTGCTGCTTCGACGATGGCGTCCCAAGTGGGCACGCCCGCGCTGCGATCCTGCTCGATCTGGTCGATCAGGATCACGGAATTGCGCATGATCATGCCCATCAGCGCAATCACGCCCAGCAGCGCGACGAAGCCGAAAGGCCGGTTCAGCAGCAGCAGCGCGGCCGCCACACCAATGATGCCCAGCGGTCCGGTCAGAAACACCAGCAGAGCACGGCTGAAGCTCTGCAGCTGCAGCATGAGCAAGGTGAAGATGATGAACAGCATCACTGGCACGCCGGCGGCGATGGAGCCCTGACCCTTGCTGCTTTCTTCCACCGCGCCAGCGATTTCTATGCGGTATCCCGGCGGCATCTGCGTTGCGAGCTTCTGCAGCGCAGGCCAGATCTGCGCCGTCACCGTGGGGCCCTGCACGCCTTCCACCACATCGCCCTGCACCGTCACGGCGTAGTTGCGGCCTTCGCGCCAAAGCACGCCGGGCTCCCAGGCGAGTTCGATCTTGGCAATCTGCGTCAGCGGTACGGTACGCCCGCTGCTGGTGGGCAGGTAGGCATTGTTCAGGTCGCTGATGGCGCCGCGCTCTTCTGCTGGCTGGCGCAACACGATGTCGATGAGCCTGTCGCCTTCGCGGTACTGACCGATAGTGGTGCCGCTGAGGATAGTGCGCGAGGCCTGTGCTATGGCCTGGCTGGTGATACCCAGGGCGCGCGCCTTGTCCTGGTCGATGTTGAGCCGCAGCACCTTGACCTGCTCGTTCCAGTTGTCATTGACCCCGCGCATGCTGGCATTGGCCCGCACGACTTCCTTGGCTTGATCAGCCCAGCCGCGCAACACCGCTGCGTCCGACCCCAGCACACGGAACTGCACCGGATACGGAACGGGCGGCCCATTGGGCAGCAGCTTCACGCGCGATCGAACCTCAGGAAACTCGGTCGCCAGCAGTTCAGCCATGCGCAGGCGCAATTCCTCACGCGCTTCCAACGTCTTCGGCAGCACGATGGACTGGCTGACGTTGGACTGCGGGAACACCTGGTCCAGCGGTAGATAAAAGCGCGGCACCCCGCTGCCCACCCAGGTGGTGACGCTCGCCACTGTGGGCTCTTGCATCATCCGCGCCTCGAAACGCTTGGCAACGGCCTCGCTTTGCTGAATGGTTGCGCCTTCCTGCAGCCACAGGTCCACCAGCAGTTCTGGCCGGCTGGAATCTGGGAAGAACTGTTGTTGCACGCGGCCCATGCCCGCGATCCCCAAGGCGAAGCTCAGCACCGTCAGGCCGATGGTGATCCAGCGGTGCTGCACACACCAGTTCACCATGCGCCGCAAGCGTGTGTAGAACGGCGTGTCGAACATCTCATGGGCCTGGGTTTGCGCCTCGCCGGACTGGTGCGCAGCGTGCGGCCGCGTGCGCAGCAGCCACCAACCCAAATACGGCACGAAGAAAACCGAGACGACCCACGAAATCACCAGCGCGGCCGCGGTGACGGCGAAGATGGCAAAGGTGTATTCGCCGGTCACGCTTTTGGCCAGGCCGATGGGCAGAAAGCCAGCGGCCGTGATGAGCGTGCCGGTGAGCATGGGCATGGCTACCAGCTCGTAGGTGAAGGTGGCCGCGCGCATCTTGTCGTAGCCCTCTTCGAGCTTGCGTACCATCATCTCGACGGCAATGATGGCGTCGTCCACCAGCAGGCCCAGGGCGATGATGAGGCTGCCCAGACTGATCTTGTGCAGGCCCACGCCCCAATAGAACATGGTCACGAAAGTGATGGCCAGCACCAGCGGGATGGTGATACCCACCACCAGGCCCGGCCAGATGTCGATGCGAAACCCGGGGAATCCCTGTTTGCTGTGCAAACCCAGGCTGATGAAGCTCACGGCCAGCACGATGATCACGGCTTCGACGAGCACTCTGACGAACTCGCCTACGGACTTGCTCACCGCCTCCGGCTGGTCCTGCACCTTTTCGATCTTCAGGCCCAATGGCAAGTCGGCCTGCGCTTGAGCCACCGCCACGGTCAGCTGTTGGCCCAGGGCGATGATGTCGCCGCCTTTGACCATCGAGATACCGAGTGCCACCACCTGCTGGCCCTGGTGGCGCACCGTGACGGGCGGCGGGTCGCTGTAGGCGCGGCGGATGTTGGCCAGGTCGCCCAAGCGCAGCGTACTGGCAGCACCGGTAGTGGCATTGACAGCACGGATGGGCAGCCGCTGCAGTTCTTCAACCGAACCGAACTGCCCACCCACACGAACCTGCAGGTTCTCACCGCCGGCGTTGAGTACGCCAGCGCCTTCAACGGCGTTTTGCGCGCCAATCTGCGCCAGCACCTGGCTGAAGTCCAAGCCCAGCTGCGCCAGGCGCTTGTACGAAATCTCGACGAAGACCTTCTCGGGCTGGGCGCCAAAAAGTTGAACCTTGGCGACATCGGGCACGCGCAGCAGCTGCTGTTTGAAGCGGTCGGCATAAACGCGCACCTCTTCCGGGCTGAAGCCGTCGGAGGTGATGGCAAAGATGGAGCCATAGACATCACCGAAGTCGTCGTTGAAAACGGGGCCGACCACGCCAGCAGGCAAGGTGCTGCGCATGTCGGCGATGCGCTTTCGCACCTGGTACCAGCTGTTGGGCACCGATTGCGGCGGCGACGAGTCTTTCAGCTGCAGGATGGTGAGCGATTCACCGGGCTTGGTGAAGCTGCGAATCTTGTCGGCCTGCGGCACTTCCTGCAGCGTGGCCTCGATCTTGTCCGTCACCTGCTCGGCCATCTGCTGCGCAGTGGCACCCGGCCAGAAAGCCTGTACGACCATGGCGCGGAAGGTGAACGGCGGGTCTTCGTCTTGCCCTAGCTGGAAGTAGGCCACGCTGCCCATGATCAGCAGCACCACCAGCAAATAGCGGGTGAGTGCGGGGTGTTGAAGCGCCCAGCGGCTGACGTTGAAGCGCAACGGCTCGTCAGCGGCCGGCTTGTTGAGGTTGTCCATGGCGGGTGCGAAGCAAGTGCGAAGCGCGTGCGATCCGTCAGCGCGCTGCGCTGTCGATGAGCTTGACCTTCTGGCCAGGGGCCAGCACGTGCACCCCTGCTGTCACCACCGTCTGGCCAGGTTGCAGGCCGGCTGTGATGACAGCGCTGTTGGCATCCGCACCCGCCACCACGACCGGCTGCAGCTTCACCGTCAAGCTGTCGCGGTCTACCAGCCACACGGCCGATCGGCCCTTGTCCTGGAACAAGGCAGACAGCGGCAGTTTGGCAACGCCTTCGATTCGCGGGCCGGGCACCAGCACCGTCAAGGTTTGGCCAAGCTGAACGGTTTGCCGGCCCAGGTCTGCCTTCACCAAGAAGGTTCGGGTGGCTGGGTCGGCAGCAGCAGCCACTTCACGCACGGTGGCAGGCCAGGTGACTTGTGCACCCCAGGCGCGCACCTGCAGCGCACCGGCGTTGCCTCGCAGGGCGCGAAATGCTGCGGCCCGGTCTTCAGGCACGCTGAAAACTGCATCACGCGGGCCGTCCAGCGCCATCCGCACGACAGGGGAACCCGCTGCGAGCACGGACCCTGGCTCGGCTTCTACAACCGTGATCACGCCTGCAGCCGTGGCCAGCAGCGTGGCGTAGCCTGCCTGATTGCCTTGAACGCCAGCCTGCGCGCGGGCTTGGTCGAGTTGCGACTGGGCTGCCAGCAGCGTGGTCTGGCGGCGTTCAAGTTCAGCACCGCTGATGAAACCTTGGGTCTTCAGTTCAGTGAAGCGTCGTAGCTCAGCCGTGGCGAGGGCCTGGTTCGATTCCGCCGCACGCAAAGCCGCGCCTGCCGCGTCTTGCCCCAGCTTCAGATCGGCTGCGTCCAACTGGGCCAGCACCTGGCCTGCTTTCACGCGATCACCCAGGTTCACGCTGCGGCTGGTCATCTTGCCGCCTACGCGAAAGCCCAGCCGGCTTTCGGTGCGGGCGCGCACCTCGGCAGCAAATTCCTGCGTCATCGCTGTGCTTTGCGGGCTGATCGTGAGCGTGCGCACCGCGCGCACGGGCTCAGGCGCTGGCGCGGGTCGCGAGCAGGCCGTCAGCAGCAGCGCGAGCGCACCCACAGCGGCAAAAAACAGAGGCGGACGAAAGGCTTGCGGATACGGCATGGGGAAACGGCAGGTGCTTACTGACTAATCGGTCAGTAATGTATGTAGGCCACCTGTCGCTGTCAATGCACGAGCAGCGTCAGAATGGGCGGGTGCCGGTCCAACATTACGAAAACTTTCCTGTTGCTTCCTTCCTCTGCCCTCCAGCGCTGCGGCCAGCCGTGGTGGCCGTTTATCACTTTGCCCGCACGGCAGACGACATGGCCGACGAGGGCCCTGCCCCAGCAGAAGACCGGCTACGCGATTTGGCTGCCTACCGGCACGATTTGCAGCAAACGCTGACAGGTCAGGCAGCGAGTGCTCGCTGGCTGAAGGTTTTCGGCCCATTGGGCCAGTGCATCGTGCAGTTCAAGCTGCCGGCGCAGCCCCTGCACGACTTGCTGGACGCCTTCGAACAAGACGTGCACAACCCGCCCTACCCTGATCGCGCCAGTCTGCTGCACTACTGCGGTCGTTCAGCCAACCCCGTGGGCCGCCTGTTGCTGCACTTGTATGGCATCACCGATCCGCGTTCGCTACAGCAATCAGACGCCGTATGCAGCGCCTTGCAACTCATCAACTTCTGGCAAGACCTGAGCGTGGACGGCCCTCGCGGCCGCTGCTACGTTCCTGAAACTGACCGAGTTGCACACGGCGTGCCCGCGGCTGACTTGACAGCCGCACGCGACAGCGCTGCAGCGCGCAAACTGGTGGCGGACCTGTGCGGCTGGGCGCGAGAACTGATGACTGAAGGCGCGCCACTGGCCACCCGCGTGCCCGGCAGGGCCGGTTGGGAACTGCGCGGTGTGGTGGCCGGCGGCCTGCGCATCTTGGACAAAATAGCAAAGATGAACCACGCCACGCTGGCCGGCCGCCCCGCGCTGACGGCGGCCGACCTGGCCGCCTTGCTCTGGCGCGCTGCGACACTGAAAAAACTGGCTGCATGACACCCGAACAATATGTGCAGGACAAGGCCGCGCGCAGCGGGTCATCGTTCTATTACGCCTTCCTCTTCCTGCCACCGCCTCGCCGTGCTGCGATTACCGCCTTCTATGCTTTCTGCCGCGAAGTGGACGACGTGGTGGACGAAGTCGCCGATCCCAGCGTGGCGGGCGCCAAGCTGGCATGGTGGCGCGATGAAGTGGCGCGCGCGTTTGGCGGCGGGCCTTCGCACCCAGTGACCCAGGCACTCATGCCGTTGGCAGGGGACTACGGCATCACGCTTGAGCACCTGAACGCCGTCATCGACGGTTGCCTGACCGACCTGCAGCAAACGCGTTTTCTGGACTACCTGGCGCTGCAGCGCTATTGCCATCTGGTGGCTGGCGTGGTGGGTGAAGTGGCAGCCAATATCTTCGGCCGCAGCGAAGCGGCCACCGTGCAGTACGCGCACCAGCTGGGCCAGGCCATGCAGCTGACCAACATCATTCGCGATGTGGGCGACGATGCCCGGCGCGGCCGCATCTACCTGCCCATGAGCGAGCTGCAGCAGTTCGACGTGAAAGCGCACGAAATCCTGAAACGCGAAAAACCCTGGGGTTACAGCGAACGCTTCACGGCCTTGATGCGGTTTCAGGCTGAGCGTGCACATGCCGCCTACGACGCCGCTTTTCAGCTGCTGCCAGAAACCGACCGCAACGCACAAAAACCGGGTCTGATGATGGCCAACATCTATCGCACGCTGCTGCGCGAAATCGAAGCGCAGGGCTTCCACGTGCTGCACCAGCGCACGTCGCTGACGCCACTGCGCAAGCTGTGGCTGGCCACCTTGACGCAGCTGAGGGGGCGTTGACATCGTGAGCCAGCGCATGGCCATCGTGGGCGGCGGCTGGGCCGGGCTGGCGGCAGCGGTGCGTGCCACTCAGGCCGGGTACCAGGTGACGCTGCTGGAAATGGCTGGCCACTTGGGCGGCCGGGCCCGCGGCTTACGCGTGGGCACGCACGACCTGGACAACGGCCAGCACATCCTCATCGGCGCCTACACGCGCACGCTGGACCTGATGCGCAGCGTCGGCGTCGATGTCGAACAAGTGCTTCATCGCCAACCCCTCACGCTTCTCTACCCCGACGGCCGTGGGTTGGCCTTGCGCGGCGGGCACCCGGTACTGGCCTTCGTGCGCGCTGTGGCCGGCTGTAAAGGCTGGGGCTGGCGCGACCGCAGCGCCTTGCTCACGGCTGCAGGGCACTGGGCGGCCGCGGGCTTTCGCTGCGCACCAGGCACCACGGTGGCGCAACTCTGCGCGGGGCTGACACCGGCAGTGCGTGAACTGCTGATCGACCCGCTGTGCGTGGCCGCACTGAACACGCCAGCACAAGACGCCAGCGCGCAAGTCTTGCTGACCGTTCTGAAAGATGCGTTGTTCAGCGGCAAGGGCTCGGCCGACTTGCTGTTGCCACGCCGCCCGCTGGACGCGCTGCTGCCGCATCCGGCACACGCCTGGCTGCAGGCCCGGGGTGCCAAGCTGTCGTTCAACCGGCGCGTGAACAAGTTGCAAACTGCAGACGGTGCCTGGCAAGTGGACGGCGAGCGTTTCGAGCGGGTGGTGCTGGCTTGCAGCGCCGCAGAAGCGGCGCGCCTGGCGCAGCCGCATGCGCCGGCCTGGGCAGCGCGGGCACAAGCGCTGGGCTACGAGCCGATCATCACCGTCTACCTGCAGTGCCCGGGTGCACGCCTGCCTGCGCCCATGATGGCGTTGGCGGAAGGCGCGCAAGCGCCGGCGCAATTTGCCTTCGACCATGGCGCGCTCGGCGCCAGCCCGGGCATCTTTGCCTTTGTCGTCAGCGGTGCCAGGTTCTGGGCCGATGCGGGCCTGGACGTGACTGGTCGCGCCGTGCGCCAGCAGGCGATGTCGGCCTTCGCCGCGGCCACCTGGCCCACGCCGCCGGTGGTTTTGAAGGTGCTGGTGGAAAAGCGGGCCACTTTTCGGTGTACGCCGGGGCTGGACCGGCCACCAGCGCAGGTCGCGCCGGGCTTGCTGGCGGCTGGCGACTACTTGGAAGGCCCTTACCCGGCCACGCTGGAAGGGGCTGTGCGGGCGGGCGAAGCCGCAGTTCGGCAGATGGAGCGGAGGCCTATTCGGGCGCCGGTACCGGCACTGGCACTGGCACCAGCACCGGCACCGGCACCGTCGCTCTTGGCTCAGCCGCAGCGCGCGCCCAGCTCGGAACGGCGAACGGTGCCGCCAGCGGCTCGCCGATGAACATCGACTGCTGTGGCCAGGCCACGCTTTTCCAATAGGCCTCGATGGCGGTGCTGCCCTGCAGGTAGTGCAGCAGCAGCACCTGCGGGTGCGGAAACTTCTGCACGTGGTTGCAAGGCTCGCTGACGGTGCCGTGGCTGGCCGTGGCGCCCGAGGCGATCCACTCCATCGCCGTGCTTTGCCCGTGCCAGGGTTCCAGCGCACCGCCGTAAGAAGTGAGATGGTCGCCCAGACCGCCAGGCACCCAGTCCAGCGGCCCGGCGAAGTCCAGCCGCATGGCGCCGGTGCTGACCATCAGCACGCGCTTGGCCGCTGGCAATACGAAAGATGGCTCGACACGCACCTTTACCTCGGCACCAGCAATCGGTCCTTCGGGCGGGTACAAGCGAGCGCGCACGCCGCGTGGCGCGTCGTTGTTGTAGAGCAGCATCACGCTCACGGGCGGGCGCGGGCGCAGCGCCAGGCTGCCGTCAGACAAGGCGCCACGGTCGATGAGCTCTCGCGTGGCTTCCAGGCCGGGTCCCGCCAGATGCATGGTCAAGCGCATCTTGTGGTCGGTGAAAGGTTGGGCGCTGGGTGAGTTGAAGTAAGGCGACACGCGCGACGGCTTGCAGCTGTTCTCGCACAGCGCAGCATCAAACCCCAGGGCCAGCGCCCCGGCGATCGAATTGCATTCGACGGCATAAGGCTGCGCCCACGCCAGGACCAGGGCCTGCGTCTGAGGGCCAAAGCGTTTTTCAATGCTGCCGCGCAAAGCCTCGAACTCGTCGCGCGTCAAAGTGCTTGCCGGGGAAACCGCCAGCCTCAGCACCTGAGAAGGTTTGAGGCCGCGACGACGGATGTAGTGCGCGCCCACAGCCACAGACGTGGGGTCGGCAGAGTTGATGACCAGCCCGATGTCAGCCGCCGTGAGCCGGCCCTGGCTGCGCGTGACGGGCGTCCACGCAGGCGCGGTCGAAGGGGTCACGGCTGGGGCAGGAGGGGCTGTGGCCGGTGCCGCGTTGGGCGCAGCCGAGGAGGGTGTGGCTGGCGAGATCTGCGGCAGGGGATACCTCGCTGCTGGCGCACTGGCGGCTTCTGCAGCCTGCCGGATGGCTTCGATGACTTCGGGCCGCAGCTGCTGCGCCCACGCTGAACAGGGCGTCGCCAAGGCAGCCAGAGCCAACGCCAGAACCGCCGCCAAATTGCGGTATGCAAATTTCGTTTCCAGCATGCAGAATCTCATCACCACCCTAGCTGCCACGGCAGACACCTGCCAGCATCGTATCGACATGCGCGACAAGGCTGCGGCCACCCCCACCATTCAGGTCCTGGAACGAAGTTTTGCGGTGCTGGACATGCTGGCCTCGCAACAAGACCCCGTGTCGCTGAAAGAGATCAGCGAACGAACGGGGCTGCACCCTTCCACCGCCCACCGCATCCTGGCAGACCTGACCATCGGCCGCTTCGTGGACCGCCCGCAGGCCGGCAGCTACAGGCTGGGGATGCGCCTGCTGGAACTGGGCAATTTGGTCAAAGCGCGGCTGGACGTTCGCGAAGCTGCCCTGGGCCCCATGCGCGAACTGCACAAGCTCACGCATCAGCCGGTGAACCTGTCGATGCGCCAGGGCGACGAGATCGTCTACATCGAACGTGCCTTCAGCGAGCGTTCCGGCATGCAGGTGGTACGCGCCATCGGCGGCCATGCACCGCTGCACCTGACCTCGGTGGGCAAGCTGTTTCTGGCACACGACGACCCGGCGCGCGTACGCAACTACGCCACGCGCACTGGCCTGACCGGCCACACGCGCAACAGCATCACCGACCTGACCCACCTGGAACGCGAACTTCAGCAAGTGCGGCTGCGCGGCTGGGCACGCGACGATGAAGAGCTGGAGCTGGGAGTACGCTGCATGGCAGCGGGCATCTTCGACGACCAGGCCAAGCTGGTGGCGGGCCTATCGGTTTCAGCACCTGCAGACCGGCTGGAGGAATCTTGGCTGGAGCGCGTTCGCGCAACAGCCGTCGACATCTCTGCCGCCCTGGGTTACCGGGGCTGAACGCCAGCGTTGTTGGCTGAAAGTGGCGCGGCATGCGCTGCAGGCAGGAAACTGGTTTCTGCAACCCACTTGCGCAAACGCTCTGCGTCGCCGATGCGCGAGTATTTGCCCGCTGAATCCAGCAACACCATGATGAGCTTGCGGCCCGCCATTTGCGCCTGCAACACCACGCAGCGGCCCGCTGCCGAGATGTAGCCGGTTTTTTGCAGACCGATTTCCCATTCAGGGTTTCGCACCAAGCCGTTGGTATTGCGAAATTGAACCTGCCGCGCGCCCACCGGCACGCTGGCTTCCAGGGAAGTGGACAGCTCGCGGATGATGGGGTGTTCCATTGCCGCCCTCACCAGCTGCGCGAGATCGCGGGCGCTGGACTGGTTGTCGCTGGACAGGCCCGTGGGCTCCACGTAGCGCGTATCGAACATGCCCAATTGCTCGGCCTTGCGGTTCATGGCCCGGATGAAGGCGTCGATGCCTCCAGGGTAGGTGCGGCCCAGCACATGCGCGGCGCGATTCTCTGAAGCCATCAGCGCCAGATGCAGCATTTCGCCGCGGCTGAGTTCCGTGCCCATTTGCAGCCTCGAGCGGCTACCCGCCGTCGCGTCCACATCGTCTTGCGCCACGATGAGCTGCTCCTGCAGCGGCAAACCGGCTTCAGTGACCACCAGGGCTGTCATCAGCTTCGTGATCGAGGCAATAGGCAACACAGCCCCAGAGTTCTTGCTGAAAAGCACCTCGTTGGTGTCTTGGTCGATGACCAAGGCCACGCTGGACTTCAGGTCAAGCTCATCTTCTGTCGCATGCAAGCCGTATAGCTGGCCGAAAGAAAGCCGTGGTGGCGGCGGAGCCAGACGAACCGGGCGAATCGTGACCGTTCGCAGGCCGTTACCCGCCGTGGCGCGCGCCTTGGTAATACGCGTAGCAGAAGCTTTTGCGGTCTTGGCACTTTTGGCACTCTTGGCTTTGGTGGCTGCCTTGGCTTTGGGCTTGTTCGCAGCCTGTGCATCTGGCTTGGCTTTGGCTTTGCTCTTGGCGGGTGCAGCTTTGGACGGTGCACTCTTGCTTGCCGCAGCGGCTGGCGTCGGCATGAAGGGCACAGCAGCCAAGCCCAGAAACAGAAGACCGGTTGCCAGGCCATGCATCGCTTGTCGAAATTTGTGTCCCACGGCCATCCTCGCTCTGCTACCGAACCAAAGTGTAGGCGACCCGAAAAACACACGCAAGATCAGAAACTTGGCGTATCTTTTTAAAGTCGTTCTTCGGCTGTGGAAACCGTGTCGTCTCAGCCCTGCGCGGCCACCCGCTCGGCCTTGCTGTGCAGCTTGTTCAGGGCCGACAAATAGGCTTTTGCCGATGCCACCACGATATCTGGGTCAGCACCCACGCCGTTGACCACGCGCCCCCCGTGTTGCAGGCGAACCGTGACCTCTCCTTGTGATTCTGTGCTGCCTGATGTGATGGCATTGACCGAATAGAGCATCAGTTCAGCGCCACTTTTGACCTTGGATTCGATGGCCTTCAAGCTGGCGTCCACCGGGCCGTTGCCATCGCTCTCGGTATGGAATTCCTCACCGCCAGCGGCAAAAGCGACTTTGGCCGATGGCCGTTCGCCCGTTTCCGAGTGTTGCGCCAGCGACAGCAGCCGGTAGTGCTCGACCTCGGCCGTCACGCTCTCGTCGCTGAGAAGGGCCAGGATGTCTTCGTCGAAGATGTCGCTCTTGCGGTCAGCCAGGTCTTTGAAACGCGCGAAAGCGGCATTCATTTCTTGTTCTGATTCCAACGTCACACCCAGGTCATTCAAACGTTGTTTGAAGGCATTTCGGCCGGAAAGCTTGCCCAGCACGATCTTGTTGGCAGCCCAGCCCACATCTTCGGCGCGCATGATTTCGTAGGTGTCTCGCGCCTTGAGCACGCCGTCCTGATGGATGCCGCTGGCATGCGCAAAAGCATTCGCGCCGACCACCGCCTTGTTGGGCTGCACGACGAAGCCCGTGGTCTGGCTGACCATGCGCGAAGCGGGCACGATCTGCGTGGTGTCGATGCCCACTTCAAGCTGGAAGTAGTCGCGCCGCGTGCGCACGGCCATCACCACTTCTTCGAGGCTGCAGTTGCCGGCCCGCTCGCCCAGGCCGTTGATGGTGCATTCGATCTGGCGCGCGCCGCCCACCATCACCCCCGCCAGCGAATTGGCCACCGCCATGCCCAGGTCGTTGTGGCAATGCACGCTCCACACGGCCTTGTCGCTATTGGGCACGCGTTCGCGCAAGGTGCGGATGAAGTTGCCGTACAGCTCGGGGATGGCATAGCCCACGGTGTCGGGGATGTTGATCGTGGTGGCACCTTCCTTGATCACGGCTTCCAGCACACGGCACAGGAAGTCGACATCGCTGCGATAGCCGTCTTCGGGCGAAAACTCGACGTCGTCGCACAGATTGCGCGCGAAGCGCACTGACTGCATGGCTTGTTCATGCACCTGGTCGGGCGTCATGCGCAGCTTCTTTTCCATGTGCAGTGCACTGGTGGCGATGAAGGTGTGGATGCGCGCACGGGCAGCACCTTGCAGCGCTTCGGCGGCGCGCGAGATATCGCGGTCGTTAGCGCGTGCCAGCGAGCACACGGTGCACTCCCGGACCGCATCAGCAATGGCCTTGACGGCCAGGAAGTCGCCATTGCTGGAAGCCGCGAAACCGGCTTCGATGACATCCACCCGCAGCCGCTCGAGCTGGCGTGCGATGCGCAGCTTTTCGTCGCGCGTCATCGAAGCGCCGGGCGACTGTTCGCCGTCACGCAGGGTGGTGTCGAAGATGATGAGCTTGTCGGTCATGGCGGGCTTTCGTCGAGGTTTGTTGAGCAAGCGGCTGGAGATACGGACTTGGAAAAACAAAAACGGCCCGCTGCTTGCGCTGGCGGGCCGTTGATCGTGAAAGGGGCAGAAAAATTCAAGCAGCGATCAGCGTACCCGCAGGGCTCCTAGCAGGCTTAGCGCAATCAGGGCGTTGAATCGGTTCACCGACGCAATGTAGCACGCGACCTGGCTCATTGGTGCAGGCCTTTTTCGTCCGGCTCGTCCGTGGAAATCGCGATCACGCTGACCGGGCGACCCTTCATCTTGCGCCAGACGTAGGTGGCATAGCCCGACAAACCGTACAGCGCAAAAACTGCAAACAGCACGATGGGCGGGTGAATGCTGATGAAAGCGATGCCCAGCGCCACCGCCACGATGGCCGCAAAAGGCACGCTCTTGCGCCCGCCAAAGCCCTTGAAGCTGTAGAACGGCACATTGGTCACCATCGTCAACCCGGCGAAAAGCGTGATGCCCCAAGCCGTCCAGGCCAGCCAGGGCGTAGCGAATGCGTCCTTGAAGCCGGCGTCGTCCATGACCATGATGAATCCGATGACCAGCGCCGCTGCCGCCGGACTGGGCAGTCCCTGGAAAAACCGCTTGTCGACGACGGCGATGTTGGTGTTGAAGCGCGCCAGACGCAACGCACCAGCCGCGCAGTAGACGAAAGCTGCAATCCAGCCGGCTTTGCCCAAACCCCTGAGCGACCATTCCAGCACGATGAGCGCTGGCGCCAGGCCGAAGCTGACCATGTCGCACAGGCTGTCCATCTGCTCGCCGAAAGCGCTTTGCGTGTTCGTCATGCGCGCCACCCGACCGTCCAGGCTGTCCAGCACGGCAGCGACGAAGATGCCCAGGCAGGCCACGTCGAAGCGGCCATTCATCGCCATCACGATGCTGTAGAAACCGGCAAACAGCGCCGAGAGCGTGATCGCGTTCGGCAGCATGTAAATGCCCTTGCGCCGGGGGCGCAGGGCATGGCTTTCTGGCTGGTTGACCGGAAGAGGATCTGGCCGGTTTTCGCCGCTGTCCTGGCTTTCAGCGCCAGTGGCGCGCAAGTCGTCGTTCATCCGCTGAAGGATACGCGGACCATCGAATGGTTCAATGACCTCAGTTCCGCGTGCGGTCCACCAGCTTGTTGGCCTTGATCCACGGCATCATGGCGCGCAGCTTTTCGCCCACCACTTCAATGCTGTGCTCGCTAGTGAGGCGACGGCGGCTGATGAGGGTCGGCGCGCCGGCCTTGTTTTCCAGGATGAAGCTCTTGGCATATTCGCCGGTCTGGATGTCCTTCAGACATTGACGCATCGCTTCCTTGGTGGCTTCGGTGACGATACGCGGGCCGGTCACGTATTCGCCGTATTCGGCGTTGTTGCTGATCGAGTAGTTCATGTTGGCAATGCCGCCTTCATAGATCAGGTCGACGATCAGCTTGAGCTCGTGCAGACATTCAAAGTAAGCCATCTCAGGCGCGTAGCCGGCCTCCACCAAAGTCTCGTAGCCGGCCTTGATGAGTTCGACCGTGCCGCCGCACAGTACGGCTTGCTCGCCGAAGAGGTCAGTCTCGGTTTCTTCGCGGAAATTGGTTTCGATGATGCCGGCCTTGCCGCCGCCATTGGCTGCGGCATAGCTCAACGCCAGATCGCGCGCGCGGCCACTCTTGTCGGCGTGCACAGCAATCAGGTGCGGCACGCCGCCGCCTTGCGTGTAGGTGTTGCGCACGGTGTGGCCGGGGGCCTTGGGGGCGACCATCCACACGTCCAGATCAGCGCGCGGCACGACTTGGCCGTAATGCACGTTGAAGCCGTGGGCAAACGCCAGGGAGGCGCCTTCGCGGATGTTCGGCTCGACCTCGGCTGCGTAGACAGAAGCGATCTGCTCGTCGGGCAGCAGGATCATGACGACATCAGCGCCCTTCACCGATTCAGCCACCTCGGCCACCTTCAAGCCGGCCTTCTCAACTTTGGACCAAGAAGCCCCGCCCTTGCGCAAGCCCACCGTGACCTTGCAGCCACTGTCGCTCAAATTTTGCGCATGCGCATGGCCCTGCGAGCCGTAGCCGATGATGGTGACGTTCTTGCCTTTGATCAGGCTCAGGTCGGCGTCCTTGTCATAGAAGACTTTCATGTCGTTTCTCCGTGAAAAATGGGTCAGGTGTCTGGGGAAGAAATGAGGAACAACGGGCCGGTCATCAGACCCTGAGAATGCGTTCGCCTCGGCCTATGCCGCTGGCGCCGGTGCGCACGGTTTCGAGGATCGCTGTGCGGTCGATGGCCACCAGAAAGGCGTCGAGCTTGCTGGTGTCGCCCGTCAGCTCGATCGTGTAGCTCTTGTCGGTGACATCGATGATGCGGCCGCGGAAGATCTCGGCCATGCGCTTCATCTCTTCGCGTTCTTTGCCCACGGCACGCACCTTGATGAGCATCAGCTCACGCTCGGTGAAAGGCGCCTCGGTCAGGTCCACCACCTTCACCACCTCGATCAGCCGGTTCAGGTGCTTGGTGATCTGTTCGATCACATCCTCGCTGCCGGTGGTGACGATAGTCATGCGCGACAGCGACGGGTCCTCGGTGGGCGCCACCGTCAGGCTCTCGATGTTGTAGCCGCGAGCAGAAAACAGCGCGACGACGCGTGACAAGGCGCCCGACTCGTTTTCCAGCAGCACGGCAATGATGTGTTTCATGGTGACAGTTCCTTTTGCGCGCTCTTCAGACGTCGGGGCGGTAACCCCGGGCCCTTGGCCACGTGTCGGTAAAAAGGTCGGGGCAACGAGCGGCCCCGCCTGAGGGGCGGCTACAGGTCTTCCGAGCCCAGCAGCATCTCGCTGATGCCTTTGCCCGCCTGCACCATCGGCCAGACGTTCTCGGTCTGGTCGGTGCGCACGTCCAGGAAAACCGTCCGGTCTTTCAACCGAATAGCTTCCTTCAAAGCGTCTTCGACATCGCCAGGATGCTCCACCAGGATGCCCACATGTCCGTACGCTTCCGCCAGCTTCACAAAGTCGGGCAGCGCGTCCATGTAGCTGTGGGAATAGCGCCCGCCATAGTCCAGCTGTTGCCACTGCCGCACCATGCCCAGATAGCGGTTGTTCAGCGAGACGATCTTCACCGGCGTGTTGTACTGCTTGCAGGTGGACAGCTCCTGAATGCACATCTGGATGCTGCCCTCGCCAGTGATGCAAAACACGTCTGCATCGGGCTTGGCCAGTTTGATGCCCATGGCGTAGGGCAGTCCCACGCCCATGGTGCCCAAGCCACCGGAATTGATCCAGCGCCGCGGCTCTTCGAAGCCGTAGTACTGCGCTGCCCACATCTGGTGCTGGCCCACGTCGCTGGTGATGTAGGCGTCGCGGCCGCGCGTCAGCTGCCAGAGTTTGTCGACCACCATCTGCGGCTTGATGACTGTGTCGCTGCCCTTGTAGACCAGACATTCGCGCTTGCGCCAATCGGTGATCTGGTTCCACCAGGCGCCCAGCGCATCGGCATCAGGGCGGGATGCGCCAGATTTGGCTTCCTTGATCTGAGAGATCAACTCCAGCAGCACTTCCTTCACGTCACCGACGATGGGAATGTCCACCCGCACGCGCTTGCTGATGGAAGAAGGGTCGATGTCGACGTGGATGATCTTGCGTTCGACCGAAGCGAAGTGCTTGGGGTTGCCGATCACACGGTCATCAAAGCGCGCGCCCACGGCCAGCAAGACATCGCAGTTCTGCATCGTCATGTTGGCTTCATAGGTGCCATGCATGCCCAGCATGCCCAGGAACTTGGGGTCGCTGGCGGGAATGGAGCCCAGGCCCATCAAGGTGTTCGTACAGGGATAACCCAGCATGTCCACCAGCATGCGCAGTTCTTGCGTGGCGTTGCCCAGGATGACACCGCCGCCGGTGTAGATGTAGGGGCGCTTGGCCGCCAGCAGCAGAGCCACGGCCTTGCGAATCTGGCCGCCGTGCCCCTTCTTCACCGGGTTGTAGCTGCGCATTTCCACCTTGTCGGGGTAGACGAAGGGCGCGGTCTTCAGCGACACGTCTTTGGGCACGTCCACCACCACCGGGCCGGGGCGGCCGGTTCGGGCGATGTGGAAGGCCTTCTTCATCGTCAGCGCCAGATCAGCCACGTCTTTGACGAGAAAGTTGTGCTTGACGATGGGGCGCGTGATGCCCACGGTGTCGCATTCCTGGAAGGCGTCCAGGCCGATCGCCGGCGTGGGCACCTGCCCGGTGATGATCACCATCGGGATGCTGTCCATGTAGGCCGTGGCGATCCCGGTGATGGCGTTTGTCACGCCCGGGCCAGATGTGACCAGGGCTACGCCGACTTCGCCAGTGGCGCGGGCATAGCCGTCG
>JBBQXN010000047.1:0-25854 GCA_038209585.1 Burkholderiales bacterium | reverse complement strand
GCGCGCAGCGTCCCAAATGCCTGACGAGCATCGATCTCTGCCGCGCGCTTCGTCGACGATGAGGCGTGACCGCGCAGCGGAGTTCGCAAGTTGTGGAGCGTCTTCAGAGGTGCGATGACCGACTCGGCTTCCTCTGCTGTTTGGCCAGTCGTCTCCAAGTACGCCTGCAGCAGGCGAATTGATCGCCAGCTTGGCTCTGGCTTGCCTCCTCTCGCTTCGATCAGTACCCTCAATGGCTTTTCGAGAAAGCCTTCAATCAAGTACTGGTCAAGAGCAAGGATCTCGTTGCCCCATTCGAGGACCGAGTCCGTCGCGGGATAGCGAGCTGCATCGGAAAGCTTCTCGTCGCGCGGTTTCCACCAGCTCGGCGAGGCGTCATCAAGCAGTTTGACTTTGCGCTTGATGCTATGCAGCGGGTCGTACTCAGTCGAGAATTCACCAAGGATGTCGTTCTGGTGCGCACGCTTAGAGATGGAGCCTTTCGGCCACTCATTGAAAGACTGCCAGTAGATTTGCTCCTCGAATGGAAGGTGCGCGAGATCACCAATGTAGGCATGTACTTGGCCCGCTTCATTGATGTCGTATGACTTCAAGTACCACGCACCACGGCAGCTAATGCTGCGGTCATCCATCGTGTACTTTTCGGGGTCGGCCTTGAAGCGGTGAAGAACCTCGGGGCGGAAGAACGCCGGGGAAATCTCCCAGGGAAGGTCAGACTTTTGAAAGTAGTTGGATAGGTGCTCGGGCGAGCATGAGGTCTCGACATGCCTGTTGTTCTTGCGGTCGTGGATTTTGAAGCTTGCATACCTTCGGTTGCTGCCGTCTTGCTCCCGCTTCCACTCTGCGATCAAGTCGTCCAACGTGACTGCGGGCCTGCAGATCATTCGACCGTTGACGTAACTCGCCTCCGCGCCGCAGCCGCCGTTGAAGAAGAGGTGCGGTGCACGAAATTCCTTCCGGCCCAGGTCGTCCCATCCACCGAAGTTACTCGGGATGAAGCGCGTGAAGTCAAAGAAGAACACGAGCGACATTCCAGCGACGACCATGAACTGGGTCAGGTCCTTCGCCAACATGGTGACGACGACATCGTACTGACGGTCAGCCTCTTTGAACTGGATTACTCGGATCACGTCTTCAATGTCGCCGCGCGCATCAAGTCGGCAGTACGCGCTTCGCTCCGCGACGAAGTAGAGGTCGAGCGCGTGCACGAGTTTCTGGTTGATCTCAACCGGCGTCGGCCCTTCATCGACCCCGTGAAATCGGCGCCTGAACACAAGCTTCTCGCCACCAGTGAGCGATTGCGAGCGATGCGTTCGTAGCGGAGGCTCAAGGTAGATTCGGTGCTCCTCACCTCCACCGTAGGCGCGTTCGATGCACCAACTGGCTTCTGGATCGATGAAGTCGCGCATGAGGTCATCTTGATCGGCGGGCGAAACTTGGCTCGTTGGCGCTAGGACGCCGTGGATCAGCACTGACGGACCGCTCGCGTAGAGCACCATCTCCTCACGCATCGAGTTGGTCTTGAGGAATGCGACTGAGTCCTCGGCCTTGCTGAGCCAGCTGGCTCGCTCCGTGGCGTCCGATGGTGGGGCCCAGATTGGTTGCAACTCCCGCATTTCGAATCTACGCACCGTTCACAACCTTCCTCTCATCTTCAAGGCATAGATCGCCACAGCCCAATTTCCTGGGCAAGTCACGCTGCACGCAGCGGAATCACGTTCGTGCCCGCGGCCAGCGCCTCAACGCGATCGGCCAGGTACTGCAGCGCCCTCTTCCGATCCGCCGCCAACTCCATGTGGCTGTAGGCCGCCACGGTGGCGTTCTTCTCGCTGTGCGCCAGCAGCAGTTCGACGACATCGCGTCCGAAGCCGTGCTCGCGCAGCAGGGTGGCCGCGGTACCGCGCGTCCCATGTGGGCTGAAGTCGGGGACGCCGAAATCGATGCGCTTGACGAAGTGGTTCAGCGTCACGTCGCCCATCGGCACGCTGCCGCGGAAGATGGACGGGAAGACGTACTCGCCGTGGCCCGTCAGTTCGTGTACGTGGCGCAGCAGTTCAACCGCCTGGCGCGACAGGAACACGCGATGCGGTTTGCCCATCTTCATGCGCTCGGCGGGCAGATCCCACTGCGCTGAGTCGAGGTCGAACTCGTGCCACTTGGAGCGCAGCAGTTCGCTCTTGCGGGTCATCGTGAGCATCAGCAGCTTGGTCGCCGCGATGGTCGTCACATGCGCGCCCTGCTCATCCAGCTTGCGCCAGAACGCCCCCAGTTCCTTCTCGCTCAGGTGCCGGTGATGCTGGACCGGTGCGCGGGCGATCGCACCGCGAAGCGGCTGCGCCGGGTTCGATGTCACCAACAGGTTGCGGATCGCGTGGTTGTAGAACTGCTGCACGATGACGCGGATGCGCTCAGCGGTCACTGGCGTATCGGCGCGCGCCTTGATGATCGCCAGCACGTCTCCGGGCTGCACGTCCGCGAGCTGCATGTCGCCGATCGCCGGGTCGATGTAGGCATCGAGCCAGCGCACGATCTGCGCGACGTAGGCGGGCGATCGATAGAACAGCGTCTCGTCGATCCATCGGCGCGCGAAGGTGCGCACCGTCAGGTCGCGTGACTCGGCCACCTTGCGGGCAGCCACCGACGCCTGCTTGGTCTTGGCCGGGCTGTCGCCTCGCTCGACGAGGGCTCGCAGTTCCTCGTGCCGATCGCGAGCCTGCTTGATGGTGTAGGCCGGGTAGGCGCCGATGGTGACCTTCTCGCGCTTGCCGTTCAGGTGGTACTTGTAGCGCCAGGTCTTGGTTCCGGAAGGAAGGACTTCGAGCAGCAGGCCGCCACCATCGGTCAGCGAATAGGCCTTGTCGCGCGGCTTCGCGTTGTCGATCGTGACCGGCTTGAGCAGGTAGTTGGTGTGCCTCATTTTTTGTCACCTGGCCGAAGCCATGGCCCCATGATGGCCCCATTGTTGGCCCCGTTCTGGTTGGCAGTCAAGGCATCAACAGGGAGGTTCTGGGACACCAGAAACGAAAAACCCCAGTCGAATCAACGCCCTGGGGTGGTTCTTGGGACGGCCTGGGACGGCCTGGGACAGCGTTACATGTGCTCGATCATCACCTGGCCGAATCCTGAGCAGCTGACCTGCGTCGCACCTTCCATCAGCCGCGCGAAGTCGTAGGTCACTCTCTTGCTGGCAATGGACCGTTCCATCGACGCGATGATCAGGTCGGCAGCTTCAACCCAGCCCATGTGGCGCAGCATCATCTCGGCCGAGAGGATCTCCGAGCCCGGGTTCACGTAGTCCTTGCCCGCGTACTTGGGCGCCGTACCGTGCGTGGCTTCAAACATGGCGATGCTGTCGCTCAAGTTGGCGCCAGGCGCAATGCCGATGCCACCCACTTGCGCCGCCAGCGCGTCGCTCACGTAGTCACCGTTCAGGTTCAGCGTGGCAATCACGCTGTACTCGGCTGGGCGCAGCAGGATCTGCTGCAGGAAGGCGTCGGCGATGCTGTCCTTGACGACGATGTCTTTGCCGGTCTTCGGGTTCTTGAACTTGCACCACGGACCGCCGTCAATCAGTTGCGCGCCGAATTCCTTCTGTGCCAGGGCATAGGCCCAGTCGCGGAAGCCGCCTTCGGTGTACTTCATGATGTTGCCCTTGTGCACGATGGTCACGCTGGGCTTGTCGTTGTCTACGGCGTACTGAATGGCCTTGCGCACCAGGCGTTCGGTGCCTTCGCGGCTGACGGGCTTGATGCCGATGCCCGAGGTGTCGGGGAAGCGAATCTTCTTCACGCCCATCTCGTCCTGCAGGAACTTGATGAGCTTCTTCGCCTTGTCGCTTTCGGCCTCGAATTCGATGCCGGCGTAGATGTCCTCGCTGTTCTCGCGGAAGATGACCATGTCGGTCTTCTCTGGCTCTTTCACCGGGCTGGGCACGCCCTTGAAGTATTGAATGGGGCGCAGGCAGACGTACAGATCCAGCTCTTGACGCAAAGCCACGTTCAGGCTGCGAATGCCGCCGCCCACGGGCGTGGTCAGCGGGCCTTTGATGGACACCACATAGTCGCGCACGACCTTCAAGGTTTCTTCGGGCAGCCAGACATCGGGGCCGTAGATGCGCGTGCTCTTCTCGCCGGCATAGACCTCCATCCAGTGAATCTGGCGCTTGCCGCCGTAGGCCTTGGCCACAGCCGCGTCCACCACCTTCAGCATCACCGGCGTGATGTCTGCGCCGGTGCCGTCGCCTTCAATGAAAGGAATGATCGGCTGGTCAGGAACGTTGAGAGAGAAGTCCGCATTGACGCTGATCTTCTGGCCGCCTTCGGGCACCTTGATGTGCTGATACATGGGTCTTTTTCTCCGCGCTGCCCGGCCGAACTGGCCAGGCGAAAAGGTAATGAACTCTGGTGCAGTAACCATCGAATTCTAAGTCCACGGGCTTGCCTCGACGGTGTGCTGCCGGCCAGCAGCGACGCGTCACAAGCTGGCGCAGAAAGCAGCAAAGGCAGTCGAACTACCGTGCAGCAGCGCAAATCCAGATGCCAGCACCAGCATCAAACCTGCCAGCCGCATGGCGCGTGCTTGCGTGCGCGGGTCGTGCCCCCAGCGCCGCCAAGCCCAGGGCGCCAGCACCAGGCCACCGGCCGATGTGACGGCAAAAGCCGCCATGGCCAGCGCGCCGCCGATGGGCCCGTTGGCCATCGCCGCCAACAGCAGGGCCGACTGCAGCAGCCCGCAGGGCATGGCCACCCACAAGCCCCCAGCCACCACCGCCTTGCCCGGGCCGCGCATCGGCTGCCAGCCGCCCGCGGCCGCCAGGGCGGGCGCTTTGCTGAACATGGGTTCCAGGAAAGCAGGCTGCTGGCCGCGCCACAGCAGCAGCACCCCCCAGGCCAGCACGGCCACATGCAGCAACGTCCAGAAAGGGCGAAGCGCCGGGCTGATCTGCGACCATTGCCCCAGGAAGGACATGCTGGCCGCAGCCAGCGCGCCGCCAGCGGCATAGCTGGCCACTCTGGCGAGCTGAAAACCGGCCGCGCCTCGCTTGGCCGTCAGCGCAGCACACGCACCCCCGCACATGGCAGCGCAGTGCACCATGCCTGCCAAACCCAGCAAAGCCGCGCTACCGATCAGGGCGATTTCGAGCATCGGCGATACTTGAAACGTGTTGGAACCATTGCCTCAACCCCACCTAACCGGCCACGACGCGCTGACGAATGTCATCCGCATCGAGCCCTTCAAAGCTGCGTGCTCGAATTGCAACCTGCGTGAGCTGTGCCTGCCGCTGGACATGTCCGAAGCGCAGCTGGAGCGCCTGGACGCCATGGTGGCCCAGCGGCGCAACGTGGCACGCGGCCACGCGTTGTTTCATGCGGGCGATGTTTTTCACGCGCTTTACGCTGTGCGCACGGGCTTTTTCAAGACATCCGTGGCTTCCGAAGACGGCCGCGAACAGGTCACAGGCTTCCAGATGGCAGGCGAATTGCTGGGGCTGGACGGGATCGGCACCGACCGCCACACCTGCGACGCTTTCGCACTGGAAGACTCCCAGGTCTGCCTGATCCCCTTCGACCAGTTCGAAGCCTTGTCGCGCGAATTCAGCGACCTGCAGCGCCACTTCCACCGCATCATGAGCCGCGAGATCGTGCGTGACCATGGCGTGATGCTGCTGCTGGGCAGCATGCGCGCTGAAGAGCGGCTGGCAGCTTTTCTGCTGAACCTGACGCAAAGGCTGCGCGCGCGTGGTTTTTCTGCCAGTTCGTTGCTGCTGCGCATGACGCGTGAAGAGATCGGCAGCTTTCTGGGGCTCAAGCTGGAAACTGTGAGCCGTACGTTTTCCAAGTTCCAGGAAGCCGGCTTGCTGGACGTGAAGCAACGCCAGATCCTGGTGCTGGACCCCGAAGGTCTGCGCGAACTGGTGGGTGGCAATCACTGCTGATCCTGTGGCGTTACGGCCTGGGTTCAAGGCTTGCGCGGTTCAGGAGCCCCAGGCGTAGCCGCGTGGTTGCGCCCCTGCATCGCAGGGATTTCTGCCGGATTGCCGTAGCCTTCCGGGCCATACACCGGGTCGGGGTTCAGTATCGCCAGCGCCAGGGTCACGAAACTGGCCACCACGACCAAGAGCGGTCCGCCGACCACCCACCACATGATGGCCACGCGCCACCAGGGCGTGGGTATGGGCGGGGGCGGGGACGCGGACGTGGACGCAGGTTCGTTGCGCGCAACGGCTTCAGTTTTCATGGGTGGGCTCCGGTTGAGGCAGCTGTCATCTCGGCACGACAAAGCTTGAACGTTCCATGATCTCGCGTGCTGCGTCGCCTGCGCTGGCATCAGGCATGCGCTCGACGACGAATTCGATCCGGTGCGAACCGCTGCCCAGGCTTTGCGCCGCTTCAGGCGGGATGCGCACCGACATCGGCACCCACCGGGCCGCCGCCGGCCCCACACGTACCGTGGCCGACGGCTCGACGATCGCGCCAGTCAAGCCCGCCAGGCCGATGCGATAGGTTTGCGGGCGCTCGGTGGCGTTCATCACCTGCAGCCGGTAGCCGTTCTCTATCCAGCCGTTGTCCACCAGGCGAGCCAGGGCGCCGCGATCGCGCTCCACGTCGACCCTGAAAGGAGACCGTGTGAACAGGCTGACAGCCAGGCCGCCGACGATCAGCACCAGCACCGCGGTGTAGATCAGCACGCGTGGCCTGAAGATATGAAGCAGCCGCTCACGCAGGCCCAAGCTCTGGTCTTCCAGCCCGCGTTCGGTGTCGTATCGAATGAGACCGCGCGGGTAGTGCATCTTGTCCATCACGCCGTTGCAAACGTCGATGCAAGCGGCACAGCCGATGCATTCCATTTGCAAACCTTCTCGAATGTCGATGCCCGTCGGGCAGACCTGAACGCACAGCTTGCAGTCGATGCAGTGGCCCAGGTTGACCTCTGCCAGGTTGGCCGACCGGGCTCTGGTGCCACGCGGCTCACCGCGATGGACGTCGTAGCCGACGATGAGCGTGTCCTTGTCGAACATGGCGCCCTGGAAGCGGGCGTACGGGCACATGTACTTGCACACCTGCTCACGCATCCAGCCAGCATTGCCGTAAGTGGCAAAGCCGTAAAACAACGTCCAGAAACTTTCCCAGGGCCCGAAGCCGGCGGTGAAGGCCGACGCCCACAGTTCACGGATGGGCGTGAAGTAGCCAACGAAGGTGAAGCCCGTCCACAAGCCAATCGCCAACCAGATGGCGTGCTTGCCGCCTTTGCGCAGCACTTTTTCCAGGCTCCACGGTCCCGCGTCCAGCCGCATGCGCTTCATGCGGTCGCCTTCGGTATGGCGTTCCACCCACATGAACATCTCGGTGTAGACGGTTTGCGGGCATGCATAGCCGCACCACAGGCGCCCGGCCACGGCGGTGAACAGGAACAGCGCGTACGCACAGACGATCAACAAGCCCGTCAGGTAGATGAAGTCCTGCGGGTAAAGCACCAGATCAAAGATATAGAAGCGCCGTGTGCCCAGGTCGAACAGCACCGCCTGGCGTCCATTCCACGGCAGCCAGGCCAGGCCATAGAACAACAGTTGCGTGAACCACACCAGCGTCCAGCGCCAGGTAGCAAACCAGCCCGAAACGGCGCGGGCGTAGATCGCATCGTCCTTGCGATACAGCGTGACGACGCTTTCGGTGGACAGGCTCATGTGAACTGGCGTGCGCTCACGACCCTGTGGCCACGCGCGTGGTGGGCCGCGACAGCTGCCAGACGTAGGCGCCCAACACATGAATCTGCTCAGGCGTCAGGCGCGCGTTTTGTGCCGGCATGGGGTTGTTCTTGCCGTGGGTGACGATGCGGGTGATGGCTGCTTCGCCCCAGCCGTGCAGCCACACTTTGTCGGTCAGGTTGGGCGCGCCCAGGGCCTGGTTACCCTTGCCTTCCGCGCCGTGGCACGCCGTGCAAACGGCGAACTTTGGCTTGCCCAGTGCCGCCGCAGCAGCGTCATGCTGGCTGGCTGACAGGCTCAGAACGTAGTTCGACAGGTTGCTCAAATCGGTAGAGCTGCCCACCGCAGCGGCCAGCGGCGGCATCACGCCGTTGCGGCCCTGGGTGATGGTGGTCTTGATGGTGTCCAGGTCGCTGCCATACAGCCAGTCGCCGTCGGTCAGATTAGGGAAACCCGTGCTGCCGCGGCCCTGGCTGCCATGGCATTGCGCGCAGTTGTTCAAGAACAAGCGCTGGCCGATGCCCATCGCCTGCTCGTCCTGCGCCAGCGCCTGCGCAGGCATGTCGGAGAAGCGTGCATACACGGTGGCCATCTGCGCACGTGCCTTGGCCTGCTCGGCCTCGTACTGGCCCAGGCTGGTCCACTTCAAGGTGCCGGGGTTGGTGCCCAGGCCGGGGTAGAAGGCCAGGTACACCGCTGAAAACACCACGGTCAAGACAAACAGCCACATCCACCAGCGCGGCAGTGGGTTATTCATTTCTTTCAGGTCTTCGTCCCAGACGTGGCCCGTGGTGTTGTCGCTGGCCATCACGCGTCGTCGGCTGGCGACGATCAGCAATGCCAGGCAGGCCACCAGGCTGATGACGGTGGCCACGGTGACGAAGATGGCCCAGCCGCTGTTGACGAAATCACTCACGGTCAGTCTCCTCGCCCATGAACGGCAGCTGAGCCGCTTCTTCGTGTTCTGCGCGGCGCGCGCGGCTGTAGCTGTGCACCACCAGCAGCAGGAACAGAAAAAGCCCTGACACGGTAACAAGCACGCGAATGGTGTTGACGTCCAAATTCATGAAGCGCTCCTGTAGTTCGCAGTGCTCACTTGCGTGCTGTTCCCAGCACTTGCAGATAAGCGATCAGCGCCTGCATCTCGGTCTTGCCGCGCACTTGTTCACCCGCTGCAGCAATCTCGGCATCGGTGTAAGGCACGCCCACCCGCCGCAGGCCGGTCATGTGGCCGCCGATGCCGTCTGCATCTGCAGGCGTGGTGTCCAGCCATTTATAGGAAGGCATGTTCGACTCGGGCACCAGATCGCGCGGGTTGATCAGGTGAAGGCGATGCCATTCGTCGCTGTAGCGGCCACCCACGCGGTGCAGGTCGGGCCCGGTGCGCTTGCTGCCCCACTGAAAGGGATGGTCGTAGACGAACTCTCCGGCCTGAGACAGCGGGCCGTAGCGCAAAGCCTCGGCACGGAAAGGCCGCACCATCTGCGAGTGGCAGTTGTAGCAACCCTCGCGCACGTAAATATCGCGACCTGCCAATTGCAACGCGGTGTAGGGCTTGAGCCCCTCGACTGGCTGGGTGGTGGAACGCTGAAAGAAAAGCGGCACGATCTCGACCAGGCCGCCAATGGCCACGGCAATGATGATCAGCACGATGAGCAGGAAGTTGTTGGTCTCGATCTTCTCGTGACCGACGGGCTTGTTGTTTTCCATGTCCTTCTTCCTTTCAGGCGCCAGCCAAGACGGCAGGGTTCTGCGCCGGCGCATTTGGCGAAACCGGGCGCGGGACAGGGATGGGCACCGGCTGAGCCTCCACGCCCTTGATCGTCATCACCACGTTCCAGGCCATGATGAGCATGCCGCTCAGGTACATCAACCCGCCCACCAGCCGCACCACGTAGTACGGGAAGGTAGCTTTCACGCCTTCGACGAAGGTGTAGACCAGGGTGCCGTCAGGATTCACGGCGCGCCACATCAGGCCCTGCATCACACCGGCAATCCACATCGCGGCGATGTACAGCACGATGCCCACGGTGGCGATCCAGAAGTGCATCTCGATGGCCGGCACACTGTGCATCTGGGTCTTGCCGTACAAGCGCGGAATCAGGTGGTAAAGCGCACCCATGGAGATGAACCCGACCCAGCCGAGCGCGCCGCTGTGCACATGGCCGATAGTCCAGTCGGTGTAGTGGCTGAGCGCGTTGACTGTCTTGATCGACATCATCGGCCCCTCGAACGTGGACATGCCGTAGAACGACAGACTGACGATGAGGAATTTGAGGATCGGGTCGTCACGCAGCTTGTGCCAGGCACCGCTGAGCGTCATCACGCCATTGATCATGCCGCCCCAGCTGGGCGCCAGCAGCACCACGCTGAAGACCATGCCCACGCTTTGCACCCAGTCGGGCAAAGCGGTGTAATGCAGGTGATGCGGGCCGGCCCACATGTAGGTGAAGATCAGGGCCCAGAAGTGCACGATGGACAGGCGGTAGCTGTATACCGGGCGCTCGGCCTGCTTGGGGATGTAGTAGTACATCAACCCCAGGAAGCCGGCGGTGAGGAAGAAGCCCACCGCGTTGTGGCCGTACCACCACTGGATCATCGCGTCCTGCACGCCGGCATAGGCCGAATAGCTCTTCCACATCGACACAGGAATGGCCGCACTGTTGACGATGTGCAGCAAGGCCACAGCGATGATGTAGGCGCCGAAGAACCAGTTCGCCACATAGATATGCCGTACCTTGCGGATACCCAAGGTGCCGAAGAACACGACGGCGTAACAGATCCAGACCACCGCGATGAGCAGGTCGATGGGCCACTCCAGTTCAGCGTATTCCTTGCCCTGCGTCATGCCCAGCGGCAAGGAAATGGCGGCCGCCACGATGACGGCTTGCCAACCCCAAAAAGTGAACAAGGCCAGCTTGGGCGCGAACAGCCGCGTCTGGCAGGTGCGCTGCGCGACGTGGTAGCTGGTGGCAAAGAGCACGCAGCCGCCGAAAGCGAAGATCACGGCGTTGGTGTGCAGCGGGCGCAGGCGGCCATAGCTGAACCACGGGATGCCGAAGTTCAGTTCTGGCCAGGCCAGCTGCGAGGCAATGATCACGCCCACGAGCATGCCCACGACACCCCAGAACACGGCGGCCAGAGCAAACAGCCTGACGGTGGTGTCGGTGTACATGCCGTCCACCGCACTGCTGTGTGGCGGGCTGGTGGTGTGCTGCGCGATGCTTGCGCTTACGGCCATGTGAAATCTCCTGCTGCTGTGCGGATCAATGTCTCGATTGTTCTTGCTGCACTGCGTCATGGCCTTGATCGGCGTCAAACGCAGGCGTTTCAGGATCGGGGTCTGGCCCAGGATCACGATCAGGATCTGGCGCGACATCGGCCTGCAGAATCCTTTCGGCCTCGCCTTCCAGCTCTTCGAACTGGCCGCGATGCAGCGCCCAGGCAAAGATGGCCAGGATCAGCAGCACCAGCCCGACAGACAGCGGCACCAGCAGGTACAGGCTTTCCATACTGCCGCTGGCCCGATTCGCTCAGCGCGCAGCGCGCAATGCGTTCAGCACCACAGCCAGCGAGCTGGCCGCCATGCCCAGGCCTGCAGCCCAAGGCGGCAGCCAGCCCAGCACGGCCAGAGGGATACATACGGCGTTGTAAGTGGCCGCCCAAGCCAGGTTCTGGCGCACGATGCGCACCGTGCGCTGGGCACGGGTGCGCGCGCGCACGATGTCGCCCAGGCGGTTGGACATGACCACGGCGTCGGCACCGCCGCGCGCCACCAGGGCTGCCTGGCCCATGGCCAGGGACACGTCGGCGCGTGCAAGAACAGGCGCGTCGTTGATCCCGTCGCCCACCATGGCCACGCACTCGCCGCGTGCTTGCGCCGCTGCCACCACGGCCAGCTTGGCTTCTGGCGTGGCGCCGCCGACCACCGCGTCCAGACCCAGGGCGTCTGCCAGCGCCTGGGCGCGTGCTGGCGCATCGCCCGACAACAGGGTCACGCGCAGGCCTTGCTGGCGCAGTGCTTGCACCGCGGCGCGGGCGTCAGGGCGTGGTCGATCGCTGAGCGCGAAGGCGGCCACGCGGCGGCCCTCGCAGCCCAGCCAGACGGCGTTGGCTGACTCAGCGGTTTCAGCGGATTCAGCCTCTTCAGGGTCGTCCCGGTCCGTGCCCGTGCCCACGAAAGCTGCCGTACCCAAACGCCAGCGCTGGCCGGCTTCATCGGTGGCCTGCAAGCCCTGCCCTGCATGCTCTTGCACCTCGGTCCAGCGCGTGGCTGCTGGCGGCGCAGCTGCGGCCAATGCTCTGGACACAGGATGCGTGGACCACGCCGCCAGGCTGGCTGCTTGCGCCAGGTGCTGCGGGTCGACGACACCCTGCCCTTCGACCCAGCCCGTTTGCGTCAAGGTACCGGTCTTGTCGAAGAAGATGTGGTTCACGCGCGCCAGCGTTTCGATCGCGTCCAGTCTTTGCAGCAGCACGCCTTGGCGCGCCATGCCGCGCGCGGCGGCCACCAAGGCGGCAGGTGCAGCCAGCGACAACGCGCACGGACAAGTAACGATGAGCACCGCCACGGCCACCGCCACGGCGCGTGATGGGTCGATCACGCTCCACACCGCTGCCGCACCGAAGGCCAGCAGCAGCACCGCTGCCAGGAACGGCCCGGCCCAGCGATCGGCCAGCGCGGCTGCGGCCGGGCGCTGGGTCATGACGCTGCGCATCATCGCCACGATGGCCTGCAGCCGCGTGTCCTGCCCTGCGCGCAGCACGCGCATGTGCACGGGCGCGCCCAGGTTGATGCTCCCGGCCACCAGCGCGGCTCCTGCCGCTTTGGCTACTGGCGCCGATTCACCCGTCAGCAGGGCTTCGTCGGCCTGGGTAGATCCTGAAAGCAAGAGGCCATCTGCCGGGAAGGCCTGGCCCACGGGCACGCGAACCTCGTCGCCCGGTTGCAGCGCATGCACGCTGACGGTGGTCAAGCTGCCGTCGGGCGCCACGCGCAGCGCGGCTTCAGGCAGGGTATCGACAGTGGCTTCCAGCACCTCGGCAGCACGATGCCGCGCGCGCATCTCCAGGAACCGCGCGCCCAGCAAAAAGCTGACGAACATGCTCAGCGAATCGAAGTA
Source organism: Burkholderiales bacterium (assembly GCA_038209585.1). Classification (GTDB taxonomy): domain Bacteria; phylum Pseudomonadota; class Gammaproteobacteria; order Burkholderiales; family Burkholderiaceae_C; genus Rubrivivax. The sequence goes on along the minus strand of JBBQXN010000047.1, from coordinate 13,026 downwards.
CACCTCATGGCCGAAGATGCCGTCTGGATCGAAGGTGGCGCCCGTGCTGGCAACGAAAGCAATCACCAAGGCCAGCGCCACCGGCACGTCCATCCCTATGCGCCGGGCGCGCAAGCCCAGCCAGGCGCGGCTGAAAAAAGGCATCGCCGAGAAAGCCATGATCGGCAGGCACAACAGCCAGGCGCCCCAGTTCAGCAACTGGCGCAGGTCGTTTGCCAGTTCCCCTGGCCCAGCCACGTAGCTGGGTGTGGCGAGCATCATCACCTGCATGGCGCAGAAGCTGGCAACGAACAGGCGCCACAGCGCCTGGCGGAACTCAGCCCGCCGCTGCAGGCGCGCAGGCGCGGCTGCATCAGGCACCGCGCCGTAGCCGGCGGCCGCGATGGCAGCAATCAGCGCTGAAGGCCGGGTCAGGGCCGGGTCCCAGCACACGCTGGCGCGCTGCGCTGCAGCGCTGACTTGCGCGCCGTGTACGCCAGGCACGGCGAGCAAGGCTTGCTCGATGATGCCGCCGCAGGCAGCGCAAACCAGGCCTGAGAGCTGCAGTGCCGATTCACCCAGGCGCTGGCCGCCCGCGCCGGTGACCCAACGCGTGAAGCGCGCTTGTTCCATGGCCTCGTCGACCAGGCCCAGGCGGTCAGGTGTGGCGGCGTCGGCTGCGAAGGTGATGGCTGTCATGGGAACCGAAAACGGCATCCCATAATCTAGGCGCTACGAACACCCGGGCCCATGATGCATATCAAGCTGCGCGCATTCCTATCAACGCTTGGTCTGGCCTTGCCATGGCTGGCAGCAGCGCAGACGGCACCACAGCCGCGCCTGCCGGTCACCGACCTGGTGGCCGGCATGCATGTCATCAAGGCCGAACTGGCCGTGACGCCTACTCAACAGGCCACGGGCATGATGTGGCGCACGGAGATGCGGGGCAATGAAGGCATGCTCTTCGTCAACGCCGACGATCAAGTGCGCTGCTTCTGGATGAAGAACACCTTGATCCCGCTGAGCATCGCCTTCCTCGCGGCCGACGGCACCGTCATCAACCTGACTGAGATGCAGGCGCGGTCAGAAGCGTCGCATTGCTCCAGCCAACCAGCCCGTTTCGCGCTGGAAATGCGCCAGGGCTGGTTTGGCAAGCATGGCATTGCCGCAGGTTTCAAGCTGCGCGGCAAGCCTTTCGAGAGTCGCTGAGAGCTATTCGATCAAGCGCGGTGGCTCAAGCGAAGTTCTTGCCCGCGAATTCCCAGTTCACCAATTTGGCCAAGAACGCCTCGACGAATTTCGGACGCGCGTTGCGGTAATCGATGTAATAGGCGTGTTCCCACACGTCCACGGTCAGCAAGGCCTTGTCTGCACCTGTCAGTGGTGTGCCCGCAGCACCGGTGTTGACGATGTCGACGCTGCCGTCGGCTTTCTTCACCAGCCAGGTCCAGCCACTGCCGAAATTGCCAACGGCACTCTTGACAAAAGCTTCCTTGAACGCGTCATAACTGCCCCACTTGGCGGTGATGGCCTCGGCCAGCGCGCCGGTGGGTTCACCGCCACCCTGGGGCTTCATGCAGTTCCAGAAAAAGCTGTGGTTCCAGACCTGCGCAGCATTGTTGTAGATGCCGCCTGAGGACTTCTTGACGATCTCTTCGAGCGCCATGCTCTCGAACTCGGTGCCCTTTTGCAGGTTGTTCAGGTTCGTCACGTAAGCGTTGTGGTGCTTGCCGTGATGAAACTCCAGCGTCTCCTGGCTGTAGTCGGGCGCCAGGGCGTCTTTGGCATAAGGCAGGGCGGGAAGGGTGTGTTCCATGGTCTGGTCCTCTCAAGTTCGTTGGAAGAATTTAAGATTGTAGGGAAGAGCTTTCACGACGATGGCGGCAGGGGCTCCACGGTCCAGGGCTCGACCGCCAACACCTGCGCGCTGGCACTGCCGTCTGCCCAAACCGCCCGCACCGCTTGGCCTGGCTTCAGCGCGCGCACTGAAACGACGGGTCGCCCGCCCTCGCCTTCCACCCAGGCGTAGCCGCGCTTCAGCACACGAGCCGGGTTCAGGCCCTGCAGCCGCTGCTCGGTGGTGTCCAGCCGCGCGGTCAGGCGCTGCAGGTTTTGCCGGACCGTTTGTGCCAGCCGCAACTGGCGCTGGCCGGGTTCTTCAGCATGGCGCGCCCGGCGTTCTTGCAAGGCGCGGCGCAGGCGCTGCTGCAAAGCCTGCAGCCGTTCGGCCTGGCCCCACAAGGCCTTGCCCGGCTGGCCCAGGCGCAAGGCCAGCGTATCCACGCGCTGAGAGCGCTGCTGCAGCAGCCGCTGCACGGCGCGCTGCAAGGCCCCGTGACGCGCCTGCAACGCAGCCAGTGCCTCGTCGCGCACAGGCGCGGCCAGCTCGGCCGCCGCCGTGGGCGTGGGCGCGCGCAGGTCGGCGGCCAGGTCGCACAGCGTGATGTCGGTTTCATGCCCGACACCACAAACCACAGGCAGGCTGCAGGCCGCCACCGCCCGCACCACGCGTTCGTCGTTGAAGGCCCACAAGTCTTCCAGCGCGCCGCCTCCGCGCACCAGCAGCAAGGTATCGACCTCGGCCCGGCGCTGGGCCAGTTCCAGCGCGGCCACCAGCGCCGCCGGCGCTTCGGCGCCCTGCACCAGACTGCCGTAGACGACCACGCGCACATGCGGCGCGCGCCGTTGCAAGGTGGTCAGCACATCACGCAGTGCCGCAGCACCCGTAGACGTGACGACGCCAATGGCGCGCGGAAAAGCAGCAATGGGCCGCTTGCGCGCAGCATCGAACAAGCCCAGCGACTGCAGCCTGGCACGCAAACGCAGGAACTCTTCATACAAGCTGCCCGCGCCCACACGCTGCAGGCTTTCCACGACGAGCTGAAGCTCGCCGCGCGATTCATACACCCCGAGCCGCCCGCGCACATCGACCTGCTGTCCGTCCGCAGGCGAAAAGTCCAGCAGGCTGGCAGCGCGGCGAAACATCGCGCAACGCAGCAGGGCGCTGGCGCCGCTGGCGTCTTTCAGGTTGAAGTAGCAGTGCCCGCTGCCCGCACGCACGAAGCCCGAGAGCTCGCCGCGCACGGCCACCGCCCCGAAGCGGGCCGCCAGCGCGTCGCCGGTGGCCACCAGCAGTGCGGCAACGCCCCAGGGCGGACGTGCTGAAGCGGAATTGCCCTGAAAAGGCGGCGATGCAGGGTCAAACACCGGCATCGCCAGCATTGGCGCGGGTCAGGAACTCCACAGCCTTGTGTTTTCTCGCCTTCATAGCCGAAGGCGCTGTCAAACAACGGTCAGGATCTTCCAAGTGATTGATTTGCATAGATAAATTCGTGCCCAAAAATGCAGCATCTCAAGATTGGCCCCGCCAGCACGCGCATTTTCGGGTGTTGGCGAAGGCTTACCCACACAGTTGTCCACAGTTTCGGTGGGCAAGCGACGATGCCGCCCTGCCCTGGCTGCGCTTGCTTAAACCGGGCTTTTCAGGCGATCGTCGCGCTCAGGGCATCGGACATAATCGTCTGCATCCAGCGGGGTTTTCAAGCCACGCTAAGCCAGGTTCTCCAGGTTCTCGCAACACCCAAAACTGTGTTTTCCATCATACAAGCGGCCGGTTGGCCCATCTGGCCACTGATCATCTGCTCGGTCGTGGCCTTGGCCCTGGTGATCGAGCGCCTGCTGCAGTTGCGCAGCAGCCGGGTGGCCCCGGCCAGCTTGGTGGATGAAGTCATGGGCGTATCGCGCGCCAGCCTGCCAGGCAACGATGTGGTAGTGAAGCTGGCCGACAACTCGGTCTTGGGAAACGTGCTGGCCGCCGGTTTGCAAAGCGTGATTGCCGAACCGCGGATCACCGAGCTGGCACTGCGCCAGTCCTTTGATAACGCCGGCCGCAAAGCCGTACATGGCCTGGAACGCTATCTGAACGCTCTGGGCACCATTGCCACCGCGGCCCCTTTGCTGGGCCTGCTGGGCACGGTCGTGGGCATGATCGAGATCTTCGGCGCACAAGCACCCACCAGCGGCGGTGGCGCCAACCCACAAGCACTGGCACATGGCATTTCAGTGGCGCTTTACAACACCGCTTTCGGCCTCATCGTGGCCATTCCGTCGCTGATGTTCTATCGCTACTTCCGCAACCGGGTCGACGAATTCCAACTCGAACTGGAACTGGCCGCAGAACGCATGGTGCCGCACCTGATGCGCTTCGCCGTCAAGTCCTGATTGCAGGCTGAACAGCGCACGTGAAGTTCAGTCGCCGCCGCCCCGAAGAGCCAGAGATCAACCTGATCCCGTTCATCGACGTGCTGCTCGTCATCCTCATCTTCATGGTGCTGACGACGACTTACTCGAAGTTCACGGAGTTGCAGGTCAACCTGCCATCGGCCGACGCCGACAAGCTGCGCGACAGGCCTGCAGAAGTGGTGGTGGCGGTGTCCAGCGATGGCCGTTATGTTGTCAACCGCAAACCCGTGGACGGCCGCAGTGTCGAGCTGCTCACGGCCGAGATCGCTGCTGCTGCTGCCGGCCGCAGCGACACCGTGCTGATCATTTCTGCCGATGCCTTGGCGGCGCACCAGGCGGTCATCAACGTACTCGACGCCGCCCGGCGTGCGGGTTTGGCTCGCCTGACCTTTGCCGCCCAGACCAGTGCTGGCGCGCCGCCTTGAAGCGCTGCTGACGCGGCACTGGTGGCAGCCAGGCCTCACCTGGCTGGCGCGTTTGCTGCAGCCGCTGGCTGCGCTGCATGGCCTGCTGCTGAAGCGCCGGCGAGCGCGAGCCCAGCCACCTTCAGCCCCGCCAGTGCCTGTGGTCGTGGTGGGCAACCTCACCGTAGGCGGCGCGGGCAAGACGCCTGTGGTGATGGCCCTGGTGCAGGCGTTGCAGGCAGCAGGCTGGCACCCGGGCGTGGTTTCGCGCGGGTATGGGCGTGAGGAAGGCGCTGGTGCAGCGCCCACGCTGGAAGTACAACCAGACAGTCTGCCGCTGCAGGTGGGCGACGAGCCCTTGCTGGTGCGCCGCCGCACTGGTGTGCCGGTGGTGGTGGCACGCCGGCGCGTGCAGGCGGTGCAGCAGCTTTGCCGCCTGCACCCGCAGGTCGATGTGATCGTGTCTGACGACGGCCTGCAGCACCGGGCTCTGGGTCGCGCGCTGGAAATCATCGTCTTCGACGAACGCGGCGTGGGCAACGGCTTGCTGCTGCCGGCCGGGCCACTGCGTGAACCGGTGCCGCACCAGCTGACAGCAAAGATGCGCATGCTGCACAGCGGCAAGCAACCACCACCCTGGCTGCCTTCGACCGCCGTGCAGCGTCACCTGGGCCCGGCGCTGCCCTTGCAAGCCTGGTGGCAGGGTGACGCCACGCAGGCACAGCCGCTCGCCACCCTGCAAGGCCGGCCTTTGCTGGCGCTGGCCGGGCTGGCCGCACCTGAGAAATTCTTCGCCATGCTGCAAGCCGCCGGATTGCAGATCATTGGCTTTCCCCAGCCCGACCACGCCCGCTACGACACGGCCCCCTGGCCCAGCGGCACGGCAGACGTCATCACCACGGAAAAGGACGCGGTCAAATTGCCGCCGGCGCTGGCTGAGCGCACCCGTGTCTGGGTCGTCGGGCTAGACTTGGTTTTACCGGCGCATTGGGTGACCGGCGTGATCGCCGAGTTGTCTTCTGCTGCGCCCGCTGCCCACCCGACACCACCGTCACCACCGACACCTTCGACACCCCGCCCATGAGCCTGGACCACCGCCTCATCAACCTGCTGGTCTGCCCTGTGTGCAAAGGGCCGTTGAAGATGGTGCGAGACGATCAGTCGCGCGCCATCGAACTGGCCTGCCCGGCAGACCGCCTGGCCTTCCCCATCCGCGACGGCATTCCGGTGATGCTGGAGGCCGAAGCCAGAAGCCTGGATAGCCCTGCCCCTGCGCCTACCGCTGCCCCCGACCCTGCCCCTGATCCTGCCCCTGCAGCAAGGTCGTGAATTTCAGCATCCTCATACCGGCCCGGCTGGCTTCGACGCGATTGCCCAACAAGCCGCTGGCCGACATCGGCGGCCTGCCGATGGTGGTTCGCGTGGCCCAGCGCGTGGCCACCAGCGGCGCAGCCAGGGTGGTCGTAGCGGGCGACGACGCGCGCATCGTGCAAGCCTGCGAACAAGCTGGCGTGCAAGCCCTGCTGACGCGCACCGACCACCTCAGCGGAAGCGACCGCCTGGCCGAAGCCTGCACCCTGCTGGGCCTGGACGGCGATGATCTGGTGGTCAACGTGCAGGGCGACGAGCCGCTGATTGACCCCACGCTGGTGCGCACCTGTGCGGCCTTGCTGGAAGCGCAGCGCGACTGCGTGATGAGTACCGCCGCCCATGCCATCGACAACCTGGCTGATTACAACAACCCGAACGTCGTCAAAGTCGTGCTGGACGCTGCCGGCCGCGCGCTGTACTTCAGCCGCGCGCCCCTGCCCTGGTGGCGTGACGGCCAGACGGCGACCACACAGACCTTGTGCGAGCCCGCACCGCTGCGGCACATCGGCATCTACGGCTACCGCGCGGGCTTTTTGCGCAGCTTCCCGCTGCTGCCACCCTCACCGCTGGAATTGATTGAAGCGTTGGAGCAACTGCGCGTGTTGTGGCATGGGCAGCGCATCGCCGTGGCCGTGACACACAGTGCGCCCGGGGCTGGCGTGGACACGCCTGAGGACTTGGCGCGCGTGCGTGCTTTGCTGGCGTAAACCCCAGGCCGGTAGGCGCTGAAAGGCGCTGCCGCGTCAGCTTTGCGTGAAGTCACGCATGCTATTCTCGATTGAGAGAACGGCGCGCATGCTGCTTCAAAGCAGCGCAAGACACCACAACGAGACACATGAGGATTCCATGCGACTGATTCTTCTGGGCGCCCCCGGGGCCGGCAAAGGCACGCAGGCGACGTTCATCTGCCAGAAGTTCGGCATTCCACAAATCAGCACCGGCGACATGCTGCGTGCGGCCGTCAAGGCCGGCACGCCACTGGGCCTGGCGGCCAAGCAGGTGATGGACACCGGCGCGCTGGTGGGCGACGAAATCATCATCGGCCTGGTCAAGGAACGCATTGCCCAGACCGATTGCGCCCAAGGCTTCCTGTTCGACGGTTTTCCGCGCACCATCCGGCAGGCTGATGCCATGAAGGATGCCGGCGTGAAGCTGGACGTGGTGCTGGAGATCGATGTGCCTTACGACGCCATCATCGAACGCATGAGCGGCCGCTTGTTCCATGTCCCTTCGGGTCGCAGTTATCACACCAAGTTCAAGCCGCCCCAAGTGGCGGGTGTGGATGACGAAACCGGCGAAGCGCTGATACAGCGCGACGACGACAAGGAAGCCACCGTGCGCAAGCGCCTTGACGTGTATGAGAACCAGACGCGGCCGCTGATCGCTTACTACGCGCAATGGGCCGCCAGTGGTGACGCGCAGGCACCGCGCTGCGCACGTATCAGCGGCACGGGCACAGTCGAAGAGATCACTGGCCGCGTGATGGCTGCCCTGGCGGGCTGAAGTGCACTGCGCACAGGGATAAGAGCATGGACATTGCAGGCAAGGTTTTCATCGTCACAGGCGGCGCTTCGGGCCTGGGTGAAGGCGCAGCGCGCATGCTGGTGCAAAACGGCGGCCACGTCGTCATAGCCGACATGCAGGAAGAGCGCGGCCAGGCCGTGGCCAAAGAGATCGGCGCCCTCTTCGTGCGCTGCGATGTCAGCCAGGAAACCGACGGGCAGGCCGTGGTGGCTGCAGCAGTGGCCCAGGGCAAGCTGATGGGTCTGGTCAACTGCGCCGGCATTGCGCCGGCAGCTAAGACCGTGGGCCGCGACGGCGCGCACCCGCTGGCGACCTTCAGCAAATGCATCACCGTCAATCTGATCGGCAGCTTCAACATGGTCCGGCTCGCAGCCGAGGCCATGGCCAAGAACGAGCCTGAAAGCACGGGCGAGCGCGGCGTATTGATCAGCACTGCCAGCGTGGCTGCCTACGACGGGCAGATGGGCCAGGCGGCCTATGCCGCCAGCAAAGGCGGCATCGTGGGCATGACCCTGCCCATCGCACGCGACCTGGCGCGCAACGGCATTCGCAACATGACGGTTGCACCCGGCATCTTTGGCACGCCCATGTTGTTTGGCATGCCGCAGGAAGTGCAGGACACGCTGGCTGCAGGCGTGCCCTTCCCCAGCCGACTGGGCACACCAGCCGACTACGCCAAGCTGGTCAAGCACATCATCGAGAACGACATGCTCAATGGCGAGGTGATTCGGCTGGACGGGGCGATTCGGTTGGCGCCGAAGTAAGCATCGGCCGCGTTCGGCTCAATCGATCCGGCGAACGCGAGGCGATTGCGATACGCCTTCGATCTCGATGAAGAAGCCTCCGAAAGTACCGCGCTTGAGCTTCACGGCAGGGCCCGTGCGCTGGCGGTAGGCGCTGCGGCTGCCATCTTCGATCGCCCAGACCTGGCCATTGGCCAGCGTCCAGCGGGTGCTCGGTTCCCAGCCGTCGAAGGCTCCCTTGATCTGCGAGTCGACCGACTGCAGCAAGGCAGACGGCTTGCGCGATTCGGTCAAGCCGAAATCGGCGCTGGATTCGGCCATCTTGGCTGGTGCGGTGCTGGCGGTGGCGGGCAATGCAGCGACTGCTTTACCCGCAGCGGCGGGCGGAAATGCGTTGTCGTAGCAGGCCAGGCGCGCCGTGCCATCTGAAACCGCGCTGCAACGTGTGCCGACCGACGCCTCAGCCTGCGCCCAGCTGACGCTGCCGAAAACAAGCGCCCATGCGACAACTGCGCACTGGCCAATGCGGCTTATGGATGGCCTTTCTCTCTTCGTCGTGTCCAACAAAATCTCCCGTATAACGCACTGAGGGCGCAGCCTCTTGCGAAACTGCGCCCCCCAGACAGACCGAACAAGGTCCGTTTAGAACGACATGCGAACGCCCGCGTAATAGCGGCGGCCGATGGCGTCGTAGACATCCGAAGCCGTTTCAGCACCCGTCACGTTCCCCGGCAGGCCGGTGATGATGGGCGGCGGCTTGACCCCGAACGCATTGTCGATGCCGACATAGAACTGCGTCTTCTTCCAGTCGTAAGTGAACTGAAAGTCGTTGTAGACCTTGGAACCCACAGTGATCGAATCACGCGGCAATTCGAAGTTGGAGCTCAGGAACTGGTCATCCAACGAAGACTTGCCGATGTAGGTCGTCTGCGACGTGATGCCGAAGCCTTGCCACTTGTAGCCCAGCGTCAGTGCCATGCGGTCCTTGGCGGCACCCACTTCGCCGGCGAAGTAGTCTTTTTCCGAACCCTTCAGCGGAATGACGTAACCGTCCATCAGGTGGGTATACGACAGCTTGCCCGCCAATGCGCCAGGGCCGACACGACCGCTGTAGCCCATCGTCAGGTCCAGGCCACGGGTGGCCAGGTCGCCGCTGTTGGTCACGGTCGAGTCGATGAACGACAGCGAACCGGGACTGTTGGCGCCCTGCTGCGTGGCGCGGCGGGTGATGAAGTTACAGAACGAGGCGTCGCCCGTATAGCACTGCTGCAGGATGAACTGGCGCGGTGTGGAGACGATGGCGTCTTCCACCTTGATGTCGAAGTAGTCGGCCGTGAAGCTGAAACCGCGCAGCATGGCCATCGACGGTGTGAACACCAGGCCCACGGTGTAGGACTTGCCCACTTCCTGACTCACCGTCGGGTTGCCACGGTCGAAGCCGCTGATGCCCTGCAAGTCAGGCTGGTTCAACGTGAACACACCACCGTTGGCGGCAATGTTGGCATTCACGCCAGGCGCAGCGCGGCAGGCCACCGAAGCAGCTGTCGTCGATGTGGGGGTCACGCCCACGCAGGGGTCGGCCAAGCCGGTGGGGAAGGTCTGCTGCGGCGGCGAGAACAGCTCGTCGATGTTCGGGGCGCGCGTGGATTGCGCAGCCGTGGCACGAACGCGGAAATCAGACACGATGGCCCAGTCCAGGCCCGTGTTCCAGCTCGTCACGCTGCCGGCGGTGGAATAGTCGGCAGCACGAACGGCTGCTGTAGCGTCCAGCGTCTTGACGAACGGCAGGTCCTTCAGCAGCGGTGCACGCGCCTCGACGTAGAACTCGTTGACGTTGAAGCTGCCACGTGTGGCAGGCTGGGCATTACCGGCGTTCAGGCCAGCTTGCGTCAGTGCGTCGAATTCGCTGCGCGAAGTTTCCTTGCGGTATTCGAAACCAACCGCTACGCCCAGCGGGCCCGCCGGCAGTTTCATTGCTTCGCCGCTGATGTTGGCACCCACCAGACGCTGCGTCACGGCTGTCGACAGGCTGGAAGGCGCGCCAACGTAAGCCGCAGCAGCAGGAGAGATGCTGTTGAAGCCGAAAACGCTGATCGGGACGCACCCTTGCGAGCGCGCGATCTCGTCCAGGCAGACTGCTGTGCCGCCGGCGCCGGGAACTGCCTGCAATGCATTGCGGAAGTTGGCCACATTGACCTGGCCATTGCCGGTCTGCGACTCACCCGTGGAGCCGTAGCCGTAATAAACATCCCAGTCCCACTTGTTCATCAGCGTGCCGCGCACGCCGGTCACCAGACGATAGGTGTTGCGTTCAGCGTTGCTGCCACGGTCGCCCACTTCCGTCAGGCGGCGGGTAAAGCTGTACATGCGCGCGCCGTCGTCATTGCGAACGGCACCCAGCAGGTTGTAGATCGAATTCGGAACCAGCGGGTTGCGAACCAGGACGCCGCCGACCAAAGACTCAGCCGGAACGTCCCCGCTCTCGGGGAAGATGTCAGCCGAGCTGAGCGCGAACGGCTCCAGGCGCGTGTTGGTCTTGCTCAGCGCGTAGGTGCCTTCCATGAACACGCTGACGGTGTCGGTGACGTTGTACTCACCCTTGGTGGCGAACAGGAACCGTTCGGTAGGAACCGCGATGGTGCGGCGCGCTGAACGGTTGAAGCCGCTGGCGGGCAATGTCGCGTTACCGTTCGTGGACCAGCCGATGACGTTGCCATTGGCATCGAAGGTGCTCGAGGCACCGGTGACGCCCGGACTGGTGAAGATCCGGCCCTGCGGCGCGAAGCTGGAGAAGAACGGACGGGTGACGCTGAAGATGTCGGCCGGGTCGCCAGTGATGAAGGCACCGGTGGATGCCTGGTCGATCGCAGAAATATCGCGCCTGCCGGAGAACACCGCACCCTGCTTGGAATACCCCAGGTGCGTCATGATGTTGCCGCGGCCGTTGGCGGCGTTGACGCCCCAGGTCATGCTCGCAGTGCTGGTCTTGTTGTCGCTCTCTTCGCTCTGGCCCGTGCTGACGTTGACCGACAGGCCTTCGAAGTTGCGCTTGTAGATGATGTTGACGACACCGGCCACAGCGTCAGAGCCGTACGCCGATGAAGCGCCACCGGTCAGCAGGTCCACGCGCTCGATGAAGTCGGTGGGGATCGAGTTCAGGTCGACTGCGGAATTGCCGGGCAGGCCAGAAACAAAGCGGCGGCCGTTGACCAGCACCAGGGTGCGTTCGACGCCCAGGTTTCGCAGGTCGACCGTGGCAACGCCTGCACTGGCTGTGGAGAAGTTGGAATTGGTACGGCTGATGCCAGCCTGCGATAACACCGGGTTCTTGGCCAGCAGGTCCTGCAGATTGATAGCGCCGGAAGTCTGAATGTCTTCGGCGGTGACGGCCTGCACAGGCGCCGGCGAATCAGCGGTCAAGCTCTTGATGCGCGAGCCGGTGATCTCGATACGCTGCGCTTGCTGGGCAAACGAGACGGCGGGAAGGGCAATCAGCAGAGTGCCCAGAGCCGTCGCGGCGGCTATGCAGACCTTGGTTTGTTTGAACATCAGTGGTGCTCCTTGAGGGCGAGTTTGTTCACTTCGATAAGTCGGAGAGCGCGCAAACCATGTAGCGCTTGTCGCGATTTCCAGCTAGGCGTGTGCGATTGTCTGCCCGCATTTGGTTGCTTTACCGCTCCAGTCGCAGTTGATGCACCTTGTTGGGGCCAGGCGTTGGTCATAGGCCACAAAATATCAGTAGAAACCCTGATTTTTCTCGGTAGCCCGGCGACGATCAAATGCGCCAGTCGCCGACCCCGCCGCGCTGGCGTTCGATGGCTTGAAACAATCCGCTGACGTAGGCGCGTTCGCCGGCGGTCAGTTCGGGGCGCCAAATCTCGAAGATCAGCACCACACGATCTTGCTGGCTGTTGTTCCAGGCTTCGTGCTCAATCGTGTCGTCGAACAGCCAGGCTTTCCCCGGCACCCATTCATGCGTCTCGTTGCCAACGCGAAACCTGCAGCCCGGCGGAACCACCAAAGGCAAGTGACCAATGAGCCGCGTGTTGACGAAGCCATGGTGCGGCAGGATGTGCGCACCGGGCTTCATCAGCGAGAACAAGACCGAGGGCGAACGCCCTGGAATCCGCACCAAGGGCAGCCTGGCCAGCACCGCTTCCGTCACGGGGCAACGGTCGGCGTTGGCAGCTACGCGCTGCCCGTTCTTCCACAGATAGCAAGCGCTCCAATCGGCGCTGTCGATGAGCCCACCTTTATTCAGCGCCGGGCGCGAGGGATCGCTTTCCAGGTAGGGGCTGAAATTCCCGGTTTCAGCCAGCAGCCGAGTCAGCTCAGAGCGAATGCTGTCGGTGGCGGCTTCCAGCTCCGTGATCCAGGCAAACAGTGCACGGTCCTGGAACTGAATCGTCGGCAACTCCGGAAACAGGAAGAGCCGAGGGGAGGACAAATAGAGCTGGGAACGGCCGGTCAACAAGTCCAGTGCCCTGGCAAATCGGGCTGAAGGCGCACCGCAGGTCTGGCTCACGGCAGCCAGGTCTGCGCGCATGCCTTGCTCCAAGCGCTGGGCGTATGTGGCGCACATGTCTTGCGCTCGCTTGACCACCGCCTGCAGATCCCCGGGGACGGCTTCAAGCTGCGATGCGCAGTGCAGCGCGGCTTGATAGAAGGATGCGGCTGTCTGCGCGCCGGCTGCATCTAGCCAATCGCCTTTCAAGACCAAGGCGCCGATGTGCCGGGGCTGCAGCGCCAGCGCTGCGTCCAGC
>JBBQXN010000046.1:0-26838 GCA_038209585.1 Burkholderiales bacterium | reverse complement strand
CGTAAAACGAATAATTTCACCGCGGAACTCGTCTCGATTCCGCGCTTCCATGACAGAACGATAACCACCGGGGAGCATCGGCCACCTCAAAATACCGGAAAGGGACGAACGGGGCCGCTGCGCCCTGACAGGGTTTACAGCTTTCGCCCGAGCTCATCCTGCCGAAAATACGGGCATGTCACATGCCCAAGATCACCACATCACGCCGCCCTTGCCCCCCACAGTCACACCCTGGGCGCTGCGCGCATGGCCGCCTTTATTGTGGCAGGCCCAGACGGATTTGTCGGTGCGCTTCCACCATATCGGCACACGCGTCGTCTTCTCCGGCGACCCCTTGTATCCCCCTGCTGGGCAAACGATCTGGGCCGCCCATGCTGGCGAGGGCGAAGCCGGCATGGCCTGGGATTGGGTGCAGATTGCTGCGGGCGTGGTGGCCATTGCCGATCCGATGTCGGTGGTGACAAACCTGCGCTTGGTGAGCGGCGGCGGCGAGGTGTTGACCGCACACGAAGCGGCCCTGCTCCTCAACGAATGGGTGCGCACCCTGCCATGGCAATGCGAAGTGCAGCGCGCATTGCAGCGCTGCAACGACTGAATTCTTTACCTCGCACTATTTCAGCGCAGCGCGCCCCAGCATGCGCGACACGAAGGTCAGTGCCAGGAACGTCAGCACGGCCGCCACTGCCAGGCTCAGCAGCACATCGCCCGGCAAGGGCAGCTCACCTTTCAGCACCTTGCCCATCAAGCCAGATTGCGCCAGGGCCGGCACCCACAGATGCCAGGGTGCTGCGCCTTCCTGATTGAACAGCGTCATCAGCGGCAGCAGCGAAACCGCCAGGATGATCACCGTGGCATTGGCCTGCGCTTCCTTGAAGGTCTTGCAGCGAATGGCAATGGCCATCAGCAAGGCCGACACCAGAGCCGCCAGCGGCAGCAGCAGGCCGATGAACCACAGGGCCTCGCGCCAGCCGAACTGAAACACGGCGGCCAGGGTTTCGCTGCGCAACAACCACTGCGCGGGCAAGAAGCTCAAACAGCTGAGCACCGCAATCAACATGGCCACGCTGGCCACCGCCGCCCACTTGCCCAGCACCAGGGCCGCATGCGGCGCGGGGTTCATCAGCAGCGGCTCCAGGCTGCCGCGTTCGCGCTCGCCTGCGGTGGTGTCCAGCGCGGCGTTCAGCGCGCCGTAGAGCATGGCCATCATGACGAAGTACGGCACCATCACCGACAGTTGCGCCGCGCGCGCGCCGGGGTCGGCGAGATCGCGCTCCTCCACGTCCACGGCTGCCAGCGCCGCCGGCGACAGGCCGCGCACCGCCAGGCGCAGCGTGGCTTGTTCCTGGTTGTAGGCGCGCAGCAGCCGCAACACGCGGCCGCTGGCCGACTGCGCGCGCTGGTTGCCGCTGCTGGACAGCAGTTCGACCACCGGCACTTCGCCGCGCGCCTGCAGCGCCTGGAAGTCGGCGGGCACCACCAGCACGGGTTCGCCGAATTTACTGTCCTTGAGCTGCCGTTCGAAGTCGGCCGGCGGCGCCTGCACCGTGTAGGTCTGGCGCTCCAGAAAGTTGCGCAGGCCGGGCGCATGTTCGATGCCCTGCACCACGATCACGCGCTCTTCCGCCCGTTTTTCCATCTGGCCCACGAACTGGCTGATGAAGACCATGATCAACGGTCCCACGGCCACCGAACTGAGCAGCACCACCATCAGGGTGCGCCGGTCGCGCAGTGCGTCCAGCAGTTCTTTCAAGTAGACGCGCCAGGCGCCTGACCACATCGACGCGCTCATGCCGCCACCCCTGACGTGTTGCCCGCCCCGAAAGCCAATTGCACGAAGCTTTCCTCGAAGTCGCTTTGGCCCGTGCGCGCCAGCAGCTCAGGTACGCTGCCCCGCGCCACCGTGCGGCCATGTGCCACCACCACCACCTCGTCGCACAGGCGTTCGACCTCTTGCATGATGTGGCTGGAAAAGATGATGCATTTGCCGCCCTCGTCCCGCAACCGGCGCAAAGCCTGGCGCAAGGCGCGCGTGGCCAGCACGTCCAGCCCGTTGGTGGGCTCGTCCAGGATGATGTTGGGCGGGTCGTGAATCAAGGCGCGCGCCAAGGCCGTCTTCATGCGCTCACCCTGGCTGAAGCCTTCGGTGCGCCTGTCCAGCAGCGGCGCCATTTCCAGCATGGCGGCCAGTTTCTCGGTGCTGGCGTCGGCTGCAGCAGCGCTCATGCCGTGCAGGCGGCCGTAGTAGACGATGTTCTCGCGCGCCGTCAGCCGCGGGTACAGGCCACGCGCGTCGCTGAGTACGCCCATGCGCGCCAGCGCCTGCGCGGGCTGCTGGCGCACGTCCAGCCCGTCAACCTCGATGCGCCCGCTGTCGGGCGGCAGCAGTGCCGCCACCATGCGCAGCGTGGTCGTCTTGCCCGCGCCATTGGGGCCCAGCAGGCCGGTGATGCGGCCGTTGGCGGCGCTGAAACTCACGCCGTCCACGGCTTGCACCGTGCGCGCCTTGCGCCCGCTGCCCTGGGTGAAACGCTTGGCCAGTTCGGTGACGACGATCATGGCTGGGTTCCTGGGGCCGGGGCCTGCACGGGCAGAAAAGCGCTCGGGCGCGGGATCTGCTGCGCGCAGTCGGCTTCCACCTGCAGCGCGGCCTGGTCACTGTCGGCGTCGATGAAGCGGTAAATCACGTCGCGCATGCAGCCTATGCCCATCACGCCGTGGCCGGCTTGCGGCACCACCACATGGCGTGCCAGTGCGCCCAGTGCCTGCACCACGGCCTGGCCATGGCGCGGCGGCGTGGCGGGGTCGGCACCGCCAGACAGCACCAGGGTGGCGGCGGGCGCAGCAGGCACGGTGTAGAAGGCGGGCGGCACCTGGCCGCGCGGCCAGTCGGCGCAGATGCGGCTGTAGCTCTGGGCGAAGCTCTGGCCGAAATCGGCGCCCGGCCGGTTGCCATCGGTGGCACCCCGGGCCAGCCGGGGAACGTCTTCAGCGCAGACCACCGAAAAGTGCATGCCTGTGGCGATGTTGCCGCTGCGCTGCCCGCCCAGCGCCAGCGCCAGGCCCACCAGTGGCTGGAAGCGCCCGGCAGCCGCTTCCGTGACCGCCAGCGGCAAGGCGGCAGCCAGAGGCGGCGCATACAGCGGTGTACGCACGAGAGACAACAGCATGTCGCGGCCCATGACGAAGCTTTCCAGCCGGTTCGTCATCGGATGCGTCACTTGAATTTCTCGCGGCACGCTGGCCAACAAGGTTCGCCAGTCGGCCCGCAGCCGCGGGAACCGCGTCTGGCAGGCTGGCTCAGCCTCGCAAGCGGCCAGCATGGCGTCGAATGCGGCCTGGCTGTCGGGCGAAAAGCTGGCCGGCAACACCATGTCTGGCGGGGCCACGCCGTCCAGCACGGCGCGGCGAACGGCTTGCGGAAACTGGCGCATGTAGTCCAGTGCAGCGCGCGTGCCGTAGGAGCCGCCCGCGATGTTCACTTGCCGAACGCCTAATTTCTGGCGCACGGCGTCAGCGTCCTGCATGGCCATCACGGTGGTGTACTGGCGCAGGTCGCCGTGCGGCAGTTTCTCCAGTGCCAGTCGGCAGCGGCGCAGTTCTTCCACCTGACGATCCGTGCTGCCCATGTCGGCCATTGGGCGCAAGGGTGATTCGTCGGCGCATTTCAGCGGCGCGCTGCGCCCGGTACCGCGCTGGTCGATGAGGATGATGTCGCGCCGGTTTTGCAAACGCGCCATCAGGCCGCTCACGCTGCCGGCCAGGTCGATAGCGCTTTGCCCAGGCCCGCCGGCAAAGAACAGAACCGGGTCGGGCTGCTTGTTGCGCGCGCGTGCCGGCAACACGGCAAAGTGCAGATCGATCTGCCGGCCCTGGGGCTGCGCCGGGTCCAGCGGGCGCTGGAGCACGCCGCACCACACGCTGGTTTCAACGCCTTTCAGGCGGCAGGCCTGGGTGCCGGGCAGGGCGTCTGCAGCCTGGCTGCTGGTCGCGGCCAAGCCGATGAGCAAGCCCAAGCTGTGGGCGACGGTGGAATGGATGGATGGCATGCGCCGAATTGTGCTGCGCAGCGTTTGGATCGCCGCCAGTGGAAGGGGCGAATGGCCAACCAGTCCGATGAATGGCAGGTGTTCGGCTGCAGGCTGCTTTTTCAGCCCAGCATGCGCTTCAGTTCGCCTTGCTCCATCAGTCGCGCCAGATCGTTGGCACCGCCCACGAGCTGGCCTTTGACGAAGACCATGGGGAAGGTCGGCCAGCCGCTCCACATTTTCAGCGCATTGCGCCGCCGCCACTGACTCATGTAGCCGCCGTGGTCGATGTCGTGGTGCGCCACGCCCGCAGCATCCAGCGCCCGCCGCGCTTTCTTCACGAAAGGATTGGCGGCCATGCCCAGCACCACCACCGGGTGCTGGGCCACGGCGCGCTCGGCCTCGGTCACGACATCGTGTTCATGTTCAGCCACGAGCTGACGGATGGCCGGGTGCAGCCGCTCTTCGTTCAACAGGGTGCGCGGCATCAGGCGGCCTTCTTGGCGGCAGGTGCAGACGCGGGCTTCAGCACGGCCTGGCAGGCCATGCGCTGCCCGTCGGCGACCTCGACCTTGGCGCAAACGCCGTTCAACTGCGTCTGCAGTTTCTTCAGCACCGGCGCATGCTTGCCCTCGGCGTTCCAGGCCACCAGCTTGGCACCGGCGCGCTGCAGCGAACGGGCGCTGCGGCCTTCGAAAGCGGCCTTGTCCTTGGCCGCCTCGGTAAGCAACTGCGCGGCCAGCCGCTCGATGCGCGCCGACTCGCCAGGCGCCAGGTCCACCAGCGCGTTCAAGTAGCCCGAACCCCACTGCAGCCGGGTGGCAGGGCCTTCGGCTTTCTCGAACGACTGTTGATACCACTTCAGCGCCTCTTCCGTCTTGCCCTGCTTGCGCAGGTTGCTGCCCAGCTGGCTCATCAGGTAGTAAGGCGAATGGCTCTTGGCCATATTGGCCTGCAGCAAGGCATCGCTCTCAGCCCACAGGCCGGCGCGGGTCAGCAGGTAGGCAGCTGAAGTGATGACGGCCTGGCGTTCGTAGCCGTCGGTGATCTCGCGGTCGTCGCGCTGCACATGGCTGCGCACTTCAGCCGTCAGGTCGGCCGGCAGACTGACTTGCACAGCCTCCTTGGGGATAGCCAGGCGCGCGAGTTCCACGCGGGCCTGCAGGGCGCCCAGGCGGTCGCCGCGCGACAAGCTGGCATCGAGCTGCAAACGCTTGAGCGCGCTTTCGAAAGCCGCCACCAGTGCCGGCCGCTGCGGCGAATCGTCGGCTTCCAGCGTGCGCACGATGTCGGTGGCACCGCTCGTCAGCACGTCCATCTGCAGCCGAGCCTGCGCCGGATCGGCCAGCACGCGCAACACACGTTGGCGCAGTGCGGCGTCGGGCTTGACGCCTTGGCCGTCGTCGCTGGCGGCCAGCGCTTTCAGCCACAGACGCTGCGTGGTTTCGCCGTCGCCCTGGGGGCTTTTGGCAGCCAGCGTGGTCAGCATGCCGGCCAGCTCCGACTTGGGCACTACCTGCTGCTCGTCGATTTCCCAGCCGTAGAAAGCCAGCAGGCGCCAGTCGCCGGCCGACAGCGTTTTATCTGCCAGCGCGTCTGCCAGCACGGCCTTGATCGCGCGGCCGCCGTTCAGCCCCTGCTGCAGCACGGCCAGCGCCTGGGGCGCGTCTACCTCGCCGGGCAGGCGCGTGATTTCCTGGCCTTCGGGTGTGAAAAGCACGGTCGTGGGGTAGCCGCTGACTTTGAAACGCGCGCCCAGCTTTTGCGCGCCGGGGCGGTCGCCGTCCACATGCACGGCGATGAAGTTCTTCGACAGCAGCGCGAAGTCGGCGCGGTTGAACAGCGTGGCCTTGAGCTGGTTGCAGGGCGGGCACCAGGTGGCGCCCCAGTACAGCAGCACCGGCTTCTTCTCGGCCTTGGCGCGGGCGAAAGCGCGATCGATGTCGGCGTCGCTGGCGGCAGCTTGCCAGGCCACGTTGGTGGACGGCAGCTTGACTGCGGCCTGGCCGGGTTGCCAAGCCAGCAAGGCAGCGCTGATGAGCAAGGCGGCGGTGTGCAATTTCATGGCGGGCTCCGGTGGCTTGATCAGGGACGCAGCGAAGGCCATGCAGCGTCAGTCGAGCCAGATTGTGCGGTTTGCCCGGCAACTTGTGAACGCTCTGCGCGTGTGCTGCAAGGGTGTGCAGCCCAGCCGGCGGGGGCGACCTGGCATCTGCGCGTGAAAACAACCCGATTGCGCCGCAGCGCCCTGCGCGCTGGCCTGCTGCTGCTGGCGTTGTCAGCATCCACGGCGCAAGCCGCCAGCTGTGCGCGACGCCATCGCGCAGCTCAAGAACGCGCTGCAGATCGACCGCGCCATGCTGCCCGTGGCGCAGGCCGTGCTGGGTCAGGGCAAACGCCAGCCGCTTTTTTTGGCGATCCGCGCTTCAGCCCCAACGGTTTGCTGCGCGTTACCGCCCGCAGCTGCTGATCCGGGGAGGCATGGCGCACACTGGCTTGGGCGAATTCGAGAAAGCGCGCCCTTACTTCGAACTGATCCAGCGCGACCAGCGCGACCAGCACGCCATCAGCCTGCGGTCCTCGGCGTACATGGGCCAGGGCCGTCATGCGCGGGCAGCCCAGATGGCGCTGATGGGCGCCTACGCCCGAGACCCCGGGCAGGTGCAAGCGGGATATGCGCCTGGGCGACCTGGCCGCAGCTGAGCTTCGAGCGCGGTGTCCTGCCAAGACCAGCCTGTGGAAAAGGCGGTGACGACGATTCGGTTGAAACCGAAA
Source organism: Burkholderiales bacterium (assembly GCA_038209585.1). Lineage (GTDB taxonomy): Bacteria > Pseudomonadota > Gammaproteobacteria > Burkholderiales > Burkholderiaceae_C > Rubrivivax. The sequence goes on along the minus strand of JBBQXN010000046.1, from coordinate 20,038 downwards.
TTGATCAGCAGCAGTTCAAGGCCGCCATTGTTGTCAAACGCGTTCTGTTGGAGGCCCAGGGGAACAAAAGAAGCTGGTCAGACGCCCGAATGTTTGCTGGGAGGAGCATGAGCAGGAGGAGTAGCAGCAGCAGGAGCAGCTTCCACCAGCGAGCCGGCCCAGGCCCAGGCAGCTTCAGCCATCGGCTGCACGGCTTCGATGCCGCCCCAGCGCGCCGCCAGCGTCTCGGCTGCGCCAGCGTCATCGTTGTCCAGCGCCAAAGCCAGCTGCAAATGCGGTGCCCAAGGGCCTTGCCCATCAAGCAATGCCTGGCCTGCCGCATCAGACAAGCGCAGCGGTGCCAAGGCTTCAGCCAACGGTGCTTCCAGCACCGCTTCGAGCATGGAAAACAGGCCGACGCTGAACAAGGCCTCAGGACGGTCCTGGCCATCGGCGCGCGCCAGCAGTTCCAGCAGCCGGCCGCGTGCCAAAGCCTGTTCCTGCAGCGCGGCTGCGGCCTGGCGGCTGTTGGCGCTGGCCAGGAGCAGCATTTGCAGCCACCGCGAGAGTTCCAGGCGCCCCAGCAGCAGCACCGCTTGTTCGACCGATTCGACCCCTCGCGACAGGCCCAGTGCCGGGCTGTTGGCGTAGCGCAACAAGCGGTAGGACAGTGCCACATCGGCGCGCACGGCCTGGGCTACGGCGGCCGTGTCACGGTTCGAGGCCAGGTGGTTCATCAATTCGCAGATGCGGTGCGCAGCAGCGTTCAACGGCTTGCTGCTGGCTTGGCGGCGCCGCCCCAATTGACCGCCTACCAGGCCGAAACCTGCCTTGAGCAGCTGCTCGATGTCTTCCACTGCCGCCATGCCCGTGGCCAGCAGCGGCAGTCGCGGGCGTGCCTGCTGCCAGCGCTGCGCCGAAAGCAGCAGCGTGTCCAGCTCGTTGCCGCTGGCGCGCAGCCAGACGAAGTCGACCACCGGTGCAGCCGCAGGCGGGCCGTCGGGCACGCCCAGCCGCACACCGCGAGCGCGCAGCGCGGCCACTGCCTGCGCTGGAAGCTGGGCCAAATCGGGAACACAAAGCCAGGCGCCTTCACTGATCTGATCCAGCACCGCGGGCCGCATCAGCATGTCTGCCGGAATCTCGGCCACGGCGCGCCGGCCCTGGGCCAGCACCGAGCGCATCACACCCATCAGCAAGGCACTGTGTGCGGCGCGGGCTGCCGGGTCGCCGCGCGCGGCCAGACGTTGCGCCAAGGCTGGCGGCAGTACGAATTCAAACCCGGCCACGCGCCCGTGCGGACCGACCAGCGGGCGCTGCACGCCAAAGCCCACGGGCGGTTTGGAGTCTGCAGCAGCCCCTTCGGCAGCAGAGGTTCCAGCAGAGGCAGAGGCAGAGGCAGATTCAGGCGCGGTATGCGGCGCAGAAACATCGCCGCTCAGCAGGCGCCGCAGCCAGTCGATCATGATGAAACCGCGGTCGTTTCAAGCATCGGTGGCGCGCGCTATGTCTGCGACCAGGCTGGCCTGCTCCAGACCAGCCTCGACTGAAGGCTCTGCCGTACTGCGCGCCAGCGCCATCCACACGGCGAAGGGCGGACGCCAGGCGCGCCTGGGTGCCGGGCGTGCCACGTGCAAGCCGTCTTCATCGGCCAGCATCACGCCGAAATCGGCAGGGACTTCATCTGCGTCGGCAATACCTGCGCGCAGCACGTACCAGCACTGGCTGGACAGCGCGCGATAAGCCGCACCTTTTCGCGGCGAGCGCAGGTCGGACATCAGATCGGCGCGGCTGACCTTGATTTCGTGCGCCACCGCTTCGGTGCGGTCTTCCGCGGTGGTGTGGCGGATCGAGTACACATCGGGCCGCGCCAAAGCCCAGTTCGTGGCGCCCGCCTCGTCCACCAGCGGTGCGCGCAATGTCAGCTTGCACCAGACGATGCGGCCGGCACGTTGCATCTCGCGTGCCACACGCGCCACCAACTGTTCGTGTGCGCACAGCGCCGTTTGCGCGCGCTGCCGGGCCACTGCCAGCATCTGCAGGCCAGCGTCGCTGACACGCAGTGTTTCCCGCCCTTGTTCGTCCCAGTGGCGCTGCAACAGCCCCGCATTCAGCAAGTCCAGCTCCAGCGGGTCGTGACACGGCCAGCCCGCCGAACGCCAGACCTCACGCAAACGGCGGCGATGAGCCGCAGCCCAGGTGATCGCGGTGGGCGACATGCCCTGGGCCTATTCGCTGACCTTCACGCCTTTCCAGAAGGCCATGCGCCCGCGAATCTCGGCAGCCGCATCTTTGGGCTCGGCGTAGAACCAGACAGCGTCTGGGTTGGCATTGCCATCGACGAACAGCGTCAGATAACTGGCCTGGCCTTTCCAGGAGCACATGGTGTGCGTGTTGCTGGGCAGCGTGTATTCGCGCTTCAGCGATTCGGCGGGAAAGTAGTGGTTGCCTTCGACCACCACGGTGTCGTTGCTCTCGGCCACGACGGTGCCGTTCCAGATTGCTTTCAAGGTCATGCTCCTGATTTGCGGACAAGAGCGCATTCTGACTTCAAGTCGGCTCGTCGCGGGCCAGCCGCAAACCGCTGAACTGCCAGCGCGTGGCCGGTGGGAAGAAGTTGCGGTAGCTGGCCCGAGCATGCCCGGCCGGCGTGATCAGGCTGCTGCCGCGCAGCACCACCTGCCCGACCATGAATTTGCCGTTGTATTCGCCCACTGCGCCCGGCAGGGGCCGAAAGCGCGGGTAAGGGTCGTAGGACGAGCGTGTCCATTGCCACACCTGCCCATGCAGCCCTGTGAAGTTGCCGGGCGCTGCAGCTTCACGCTGTGCGGCTGCTTCCCACTCGAATTCAGTCGGCAGCCGCGCGCCGGCCCATTCGGCGTAAGCGGCGGCTTCGAACAGGCTCAGATGGCACACCGGGTCTTCGGCGCGCCAGGGCTGCAGGCCGTGCAGGTTGAACACGGCTTGCGGCGGCGCGTCTTCTTCGGGCTCGGCTTGCCAGTACAGCGGAGCCTGCCAACCCTGCGTCTGGACATGCGCCCAGCCGTCGCTCAGCCACCACCCCGCCTGGCGATAGCCGCCGGCCTGGATGAAGCGCAGATAGTCGCCGTTGCTCACGAGGCCGCTGGCCAGCGCATGCGGCTGCAGCAGCACACGGTGGCGCGGGGTTTCGTTGTCGAAGGCGAATTCCGTGCCGCTGTGGCCAATCTCCACTTCGCCGCCTGGGTGTGCAACCCAGCCTGCAGCGTGTGTCTGGCCGCGCGCGGGGCGCGCACCACTCTGCACTGCAGGCATCAGCGGATTGAGCGAAAACGCGTGCTGGATGTCGGTGAGCAGCAATTCCTGATGCTGCTGTTCGTGCTGCAAGCCCAGTTCGAGCAGGGGCCCTGCCGCCGCCAGAGAGTCGCTGTTGCCGGATGAAAGAAAGTCCAGCAGCGCGGCATCGACAGCGCTTCGGTAGGCCAGCACCTCATCTATGCCAGGCCGGCTCAGCACACCTCGCTGTGGCCTGGGGTGACGTGGGCCCAGCGACTCGTAATAGGAATTGAACAGCCGCGCCCAGTCTGGATTGAACGGCCGGTATCCCGCCGCGTGCGGCACCAGCACCACGGTCTCAAAAAACCAGGTGGTGTGTGCCAGGTGCCACTTGGCGGGGCTGGCATCGGGCATCGACTGCAAACCCATGTCTTCTGCAGACAGTTGCGCCACCAGGTGCAGCGTGTGTTGGCGCACCGCCAGCAGTTGCTCGCGCAGCGGGACCGAACGCGTCAGCCAGTTGTTCATTCTTTCCATGGTGGCGATGACTTCCAGTTGTTCTGCATTCCGTAAGAGGTTCCAGCGGCAATCCACGTGCCCAGCAGTTGCAAATGCGGGCCCGCCGCCCCAATCGAGGGGCATCAGTCCACTTGTCCTTGTCAGGCGCAGGCCGCAATGGCCAGTGTGACGACTCTGCCCTGTTTCCAACCTGAAGGAGTTGTCCTGAAGATCAAATCCCTGGCTCTGGCGGCCGCTGTCGCCCTTTTGGCCGCGCACGGTACGGCTTCTGCTGTGACGCTGCTGGCGAATCCGACGGCCAACAACGGCGGCTCGGCCGGTTGGGGGGTGTTTTTCAACCTCCAGGCTGCGGCGGGGCAGGTCGTCACCATCACTGATCTGGCCACAGCCAGCAACGCCGCGGCAGGTGGCGCCTTCTCGATCGAAGTGTTCACGCGCAGCGGCACTGCGCTGGGTGTGGCCCTGCTGTTCACGGACGCGGGCCCGCGCTACTTCGGCACAGGCGCAGCGCCGCTGCAAACCTTCAGCGACGCCAACTTGAGCCTGGTCGCAGGTGATGTTCGCGGCGCGCCTTTCACCCCAGGCGGCGGCTTTTTCAGCTCGCGCGCGCTGACCGGTTCGCTGACCTACAGCGTCTCACCGGTGCCTGAGCCTGCCACCTGGGCCTTCATGGCCTTCGGCCTGGCTGGTTTGATGGCTTGGCGCCGCCGCAGCAGCTGACACGTCGGCCCGCGCACCGCAGCAACTTCATTTCCTGAGCGGAATGGGCGTGCTGCGGTCCACCGCCACGGCGGTCAAGCTGTTTTGCGGTGAGCCTTCGATCACTCGGTCGGAATAGGTCAGATACACCAGCGTGTTGCGCGCCTCATCCACCATGCGCACCACGCGCAGGCGCTTGAAGATCAGCGAGATGCGTTCGCTGTACATCTCGTCCTGCATGGGAATCGGCTTGGGGAAGGTGATGGGACCGGTCTGTCGGCAGGCGATCGACGCCTCGGCCTTGTCTTCAGCCAGGCCCAGGCCGCCTTTGATACCGCCCGTCTTCGCCCGCGACACATAGCAGGTGACGCCTTTGACGCCGGGGTCGTCGTAAGCGTCCACGACGATCTTGTGGTCAGGGCCTAAGAGCTTGAACACCGTATCGACCGAGCCTACGAGTTCTGCGGCGGCCAGCGTGGGCAGGCACAGCAGCAGCAGGGGCCAAGCCTGGATGGGCAGGGGCAACTTCAACCGCAACTTCTTCTGCATACGCATCTTTCATGGTGGCGACAAGCTTCGCATCATGCACAAGCGCGGCTCTGCGCCGAATGAAGCTGCAGCCAGGCAGCGAGTGGCAGCTCATTGGCCACGCTGTCCGGGCTGAGGTGTTCGACGATCGACAGCCCAGCTTTCAATTCGTGCGTGGACTCGAACCAGCCACAGCTGTGGGGCGGCGGTGGCTCGACGGGTTGTGGTTTTTGCTGCGGGTCGTGCTCCGGGTCGTGCTTCAACAGCACCTTGGCCGAGCGGCGTGATATGAAGCGGGCGATGTGGTCCATGCGAGTGACCTTCCAGATGCATCAGGTGCCGTCATGGTCACCTGCCCTGCGCACCATTCCCATCGCCAAGAGGTCGGTCACCCCACTGTGGTCGCCCTGTCCCATCACCCAAATGGCCGTACCCCTATCCAGGCTGCGTGCGCCCAGAAAGCAAAGAAAGCCCAGCCCGCCAGACCGGCGACCACGCTGATCACGGTCATCACCGGCTTGCCTTCACCGTAGACCGTGTGCGCGGCACGGTCGCGCGCACGTGCCGCGCGAAAGCTCAGCACCGCCCACACCAGAAAGCCGCCAAAGAGCAGCAGATCTGCAAGCGTGTTGTTGGCCAGCAGGTGCGCCAGCGCCCAGACCTTCACGCCCAGTACCATGGGGTGATGCAGGCGGGCCTTGATGCCGTTGCCCGGAATATAGGAAGCGGCCAGCAGCACGAACGCCGGCATCGTCAACAAAGCGGCCACATGGCGGGTCCACGCCGGGCTGGCCCAAAGCACCACGGGCTGCTGGCGCGCCAGCCCGTAGCCCCAGATGATCAAGGCGAAGCCCAGCAGCGAGGCCGTGGCGTACAGGCCCTTCCAGGTCATCGCGCCGCGTTGGGCGATAAAACGCTGGCGCCAGTCATTGGCGAAAACGCGCGTGGAATGCACGCCCAGAAACAGCACCAGACCGAAGATCAGCAAGCTCATGGCGGGAACACTGTGGTGGTTGGAATTGAAATGGAGCGGACAGAAACGCGTGGTGAAAACCAGCGCAGCGCATTGTGGCGCCTGCCCGCCGCTATCCTGGGGCTCATGACGCTTGCTCCCACCCCTTCCGCACCCCGCCAGCCCCGCCTCTTCTGGGAAGATTTCCCCGCCGGCCAGCATCTGGAATTCGGCGCCATGCCCGTTTCGCGCGAAGCGGTGCTGGACTTCGCCCGCCAGTTCGACCCCCAGCCGTTTCATCTGGACGACGCCGCTGCCGAAGCTTCCCTCTTCGGGCGGCTTTCGGCCAGCGGCTGGCACACCTGTGCCATGGCCATGCGCATGATGTGTGACGAATACCTGCTGGACGCGGCCAGCCTGGGCTCGCCAGGCATCGACAGCCTGCGTTGGCTCAAGCCCGTGCACCCTGGCGACACGCTGCGCATGCACATGCATGTGATCGAGGCCCGGCCGATGAACAGCAAGCCGAATGTGGGCCTGGTGAAAAGCCGCTGGGAACTGCATAACCAGCATCAGCAGCCGGTGCTGACGATGGAAGGCTGGGGCATGTTTCGGCGCCGCGAGGTGGATGCAACATGAAGAGCCTTCCTCCCGGCTACCGCGCCCTGATTCTGGGTGCCCACGGCGCCATTGGCGCAGCACTGGCTGCTGCGCTGCGAGAAGACGCGGCATGCGCTGGCGTCGTCGCCCTGTCACGTCAGCCTGGGGCAGCGGGCGAGCCGCCCATCGAGCTCACCGACCCGGACAGCCTGGCAGCTGCGGCCGCCTGGCTGCGACCCCAGGCCCCGTTTCATCTGATCATCTGCGCCACGGGTGTACTGCATGTAGCCGGCAAGCCGCCTGAGAAGCGTCTGGCAGACCTGGACGCTGCGACGCTAGCCCAGGCCTTCGCCATCAACGCCATCGGCCCGGTGCTGGCCATCCAGCAGTTTCAGGAATTGATGCCGCTGCGTGAACGGGCGCTGTTCGGCGTGCTCTCGGCTCGAGTGGGCAGCATCGGTGACAACCGCAAGGGCGGCTGGTATGGCTACCGCGCCAGCAAGGCCGCGCTGAACATGTTCTTGCGCACGGCGGCTGTCGAAGTCGCACGCCGCCGGCCGCTGGCGGTGCTGGCCGCGCTGCACCCAGGCACGGTGGCGTCAGCGCTGTCGGCACCTGTGATCGGCAACGACAGTGACGCCGCCACCCCGCAGCAGGCGGCGCAAAACCTGCTGGCCGTGCTGGACGGCTTGCCTGGCGAGGGCGCCAGTGGTGGCTTCCACGCCTGGGACGGTTCACCTGTCCCTTGGTGAGGCTGGCGCTGAAGCCCTAGTTTTCCTGGGTCGGCCAGAATTCCATCTGGCCATGCATTTGCGTTTCTTCCAACTCTCTTCACGAAAGCCTGCCATGTCTCTGCACGCCTTCCGTCACACGCTTGCTGTTTCCTTGCTGGCCTTCACGGCCGGCGCCTTCGCCCAGGCCGACAGCAAGGTGCTCAACATCTACAACTGGTCCGACTACATCGCTCCGGAGACGATCAAGAATTTCGAAAAGGAATCGGGCATCCAGGTTCGCTACGACAACTACGACAACAACGAGATCCTGCAGGCCAAGCTGGTGGCAGGCAGAAGCGGCTACGACATCGTGGTGCCCAGCGCGCACTTCGCCAAGACGCAGATCGCCGGCGGCTTGTTCCAGAAGCTGGACCGCGCCCAGCTGACCAATTGGGGCAATCTGGACACGGCGCTGCTGGGCAAGCTGGCCCAGGTCGACCCGGGCAACGCGCATCTGGTGACGTGGATGTGGGGCTATGTCACCGTGGGTGTCAACAACGGCAAGCTCAAAGCCGCTTTGGGCAACCTGCCCATGCCGGCCAACCCCTGGGATCTGATCTTCAAGCCCGATTACGCCAACAAGCTGAAAAGCTGCGGCATCAACATGCTCGATTCGGCCAGCGAAGTGCTGCCGGTGGCCATGATCTACGCCGGCAAAGAGCCCTACAGCAAGAGCGCCGCCGACTACCAGGCCGCTGCTGCGGTGCTGAAAGCGGCGCGGCCCAACATCACGCGGTTCTCGTCGTCGGGCTACATCAACGACCTCGCCGCTGGCCGGCTGTGCGTGGTGATGGGCTATTCGGGCGACATCAACATCGCCCGCCAGCGCGCCATCGACAACAAGACCGGGCACGACATCCAGGCCTTGATACCGCCCGCGGGCGCCACGCTGTTCTTCGACACCATGGCCATTCCCAAGGACGCGCCGAACGTGAAGAACGCGCACCTGTTCATCAACTACATCCTGCGCCCCGAGGTGCATGCTTCACTGACGAACACGGTGTTCTACGCCAACCCGAATACGGCGTCGAAGAAGTTCGTCAACAAGGTCGTGTCCGACAACCCGACGGTCTTTCTGTCGGCAGAAGACGTGGCCAAGCTGACCGTGCCCGACGCCGTGCCGCAAGACATCCGCCGCGTGCAAACGCGCATCTTCACGGGCTTCAAGGCCAATACACGCTAAATTGTTCCCAGCCCGCCAGCCCGCCAGCCCGCCAGCCCGCCAGCCCCCCCAGCCCGGTCACCATGTCGTCAACCTTTTTCTACTTCGCCTACGGCTCCAACCTGCTGAGCGCCCGCCTGCGCGAACGCACGCCCTCGGCCCGCGCCCTGGGCGTGGGTCGTCTGGGGGCACATGCGCTGCGCTGGCACATGCAGGCCCGCGACGGCTCAGGCAAGTGCGACATCGTCGCTTGCAGCCAACCAGATTCGCATGTGCTGGGTGTCGTCTACGAGGTTGCGCTGACTGAGAAACCCGCCCTGGACGCAGCCGAAACCCTGGGTGTGGGCTACGCAGAAAAGCCCGTTCACATCGAGCGGCCGGAAGGCGCCGTGCAGGCACTGGCCTACCACGCACTGCAAACCGACGCGTTGGCCGTTCCTTACGACTGGTACAAGCACCTGGTGGTCTCAGGCGCACGCGAGCATGGCTTCGAATCCAGTTATCTGGCGCGCCTGCTTGCTGCAGCCTGCAAGGCAGACGCTGACCAGGACCGGTCAGCGCGCCATTTCAAGCTCAGTGATCAGCTGCTGTGCCAGACCACCTTCTTGCGCGAGCCGACCCAGGCTTCGTAGTTCTTCGCAAACAAGTCTTCGACCCGATTGCGCTTGACCTTGAAGGTGGGCGTGATGAGGTCGTTTTCCACCGACCACGGCTCGGTCATCAGCACCAGGCAGTCGAGTTGCTCGTGCGGGTCCAGTGTGGCGTTGATGCCTTGCAGATGGTCGGTCAGCGAGTGCTCGATCTCGGCCTTGCCGCCGGCGTCCAGCGCCTTTTTCGCCGCTTCGGCATTGAGCATCAGCAAAGCCAGCGGCTGGCCCAGATTGGCACCGGTGACGCAGCAGGCTTCCACATGCGCGTTCATCACCAGCTTGTCTTCGATGGGTGCTGGCGCTACGTATTTGCCCTTGCTCGTCTTGAACAGGTCTTTCACGCGCCCGGTGATCTTCAGCCGGCCTTTCGCATCGACGGCACCTTTGTCTCCGGTTTTCAGCCAGCCGTCTTCAGTGATCACCTGGCGCGTCAACTCGGGTTCCTTGTAATAGCCCAGCATGGTCCACGGCGTCTTGCACTGGATCTCGCCGTTCGCAGGCGCAATGCGGCACTGCACCGAGTCGTAAGGCTTGCCCACCGTGCCCGCAGCGTCCAGGCCGCCTTCGGTGATGTGCGTGGCGCCCAGGTTCTCGGTCATGCCGTAACCTTCTGCCAGGCGCAGGCCCAGCCGCGCATACCAGCGCAGCAGTTCTTCAGGCATGGGTGCTGCACCGCCGGCGGCGAAGATGCAGTCCTGCAGGCCCAGCGCGGCCAGCACCTTCTTCTTCACCACGCCGTTCAGGATCGGCAGCTTCAGGAACAGGTCCATCTTCTTCGGCGGCATCTTGGCCTGCACGCCCTGCTGGAACTTCACCCACAGCCTCGGCACGCTGAAAAACACGGTCGGCCGGGCGCGTTGCAGATCGCTGGTGAAGGTGTCCAGGCTTTCGGCGAAATAAACATGCATGCCGGTGGCCAGCAAGCCGTGTTCGACGAGCGTGCGCTCCACCACGTGCGCCAGCGGCAGGTAGCTCAGCATGCGCCCGTCCTGGTGCAGCGGAACGCGCTTCAGGCCGTCCTGCACGGCAAGGGCAAAGTTGCCGAAACTGTGCATCACGCCCTTGGGCGCACCCGTGGTACCCGAGGTGTACATGATCGTGCACAGCTCGTCTGCCGCGCGGACGGGCTGGCCTTTCAGCGCCGTCGTGCGCGGCGTGATGGCGTCCCAGTTCTCGTAACTCTTCAGCGCGTCGGCTGGCGCCAGCGGGTGGGCAATGCAGGGCAGGCCTTCGGGGATGCCCGGCTTCATGCCCGCCCAGCCGTCAAGCTTGCCGACGAACAGCAACTTGGCCTCGCTGTGTTCGAGGATCTGGCGGATCGTGCCGGCGGCCAGCGTGGGGTAAAGCGGCACGGAAACGAAGCCTGCCATCCAGATGGCGAAGTCGCTCATCAGCCAATGCGCCGTGTTCTTGGACAGCAAGGCGATGCGCGCGCCAGGGGGCAGACCCAGGCTCTGCAGATGGCTGGCCATGCGGCGCACCTGGTCGAGCATCTCGCCCCAGGTGGTGTCTTGAACGGCGCCGCCGCCCAGGGGTTGTGTCAGTGCGACGCGGTCGCGGGCGGCAATTTCCCAGTGATACAAGCGCTGCAGGGCAAGTGATTCAGGTTTGACAAGGATGGCCATGGGGGCTGCGGTGCCGTTTATAGGGCAGCCGGGATCGTCGATGAGCCTTCAAGCCTACCCAAGCCCGCAGCGCTTGGGCACACGGACTTTCCACAGGCGCGTCACGCTTTTGGGTGGGCCTGCCCTGCCGCCGCCGTTTCAGGCGGCGGCTTCCTCGGCCTCAGTGATCGCCCCGCCCAAGTTGTGCAGGGCGCGCTGTAGCAGTTCAGGGTCCAGGTCGGCCGGGGATGCCAGGGCTTGCACGGCTTCTTCTACCGTGGCGGGTGCCTCCAGCCACCGATTGGCCAGCACCGACAGTGCGCAGATGGGCCGCCTGGCCAGGGCTTCTGGCAGGCGCAATTGCGATTGCGCCAAGACGTGATGGCGCACGCTGGCCACGGCCGAGGCGCCCAGCCCCCAGCTTTCGCACAAGGCAGCGCCCAGCGCGTCGTGGCTGACGCCAAAGCCGGTGTGCTCCATCTGCGCCAGGTCACTGTCGTTGGACGCAGCGCGCAGCATGCTGCGGTAATGGTCGGGCGCATGGCGGAACAACACCGCCTTGCCGCATTCTTCAAACAAGCCGGCCGAATGTGCGCCCCAGGCGTCCAGTGCCAGGGCGCTGGCCAGGCGCCCCATCAACAGGCCGCGCTTGGCAGCGCGCTGCCACAGCGGTTCAAGTTCAGGCGCAGGCGGGAAGGCGGCACGCAGGCCCATCTCGAAGGTAATGGCGGTGACTTCGCGCATGCCCAGGTAGGTGACGGCCTGTTGCACGCTTTGCACCCGCCCTTTCAGGCCATACAGCGAAGAGTTCACTGCCTTCATCACCGCAGCAGCCAACGCCATGTCGCTCTCGATCAGCCTGGACGCAGCGGCCAGGTTGACCTCTTCCTCGGCCAGCAGCAACGACAGCTCGACCAGGGATTGCGGCTGGGCGGGGATGTCGATGTCCAGAGAGCGAAGTCGGGGGTGCACGGACATGGCGGCCAGACGCTGTGAGGTTGCCTGATGCTAGGCAGCGCTGGTGCCGAACAGGCGTAAAAAAGCGCCGACGTTGCGGCGCTTCTTTCGGCCTTCAGGACTCGTGGCCCGGGCCGTGATGTGATTTTGTCTCCTCGATCCTCCTGGAGCACGCGCAAGGTTGCGTCGTGTTGCAGTGGACGGAATGTAGCGGCGCCTGCTCGGGCCGGCATCCGGACTAACCCGTCGCGGTGAAGGTGCGTCAGCGTCCCAGTACCGGAAACAGCTTGATCAGGCCGTCAGCCAGCAACTCGACCGCCATCGCCGCCAGGATCAGCCCCATCAACCGCGTCATGATGTTGATGCCAGTGCTGCCCAGCACCCGCGCGATGCGTCCCGACGCAGCAAAAGCGGCGTAGGTTGCCAGGCCGATGACCACCCCGTAGAGCACCAAGACGCCTTTTTCCCACAGAAACGAGGTCTGGTCGGCATAGATGACGATGGTGGAGATGGTGGCCGGGCCCGTCAGCAGCGGGATGGTCAGCGGCACCACGGCAATGCTCGCGCCAGAGTCCACCTTCTCTTCGCCTTCCTGGACGTCTGTAGGTTGGGTGTCGGCCTGCTGCGCGTTGAGCATGGCCAGCGAGCTGAGGAGCAGCAGGCAACCACCGCCGACCTGGAACGACGCCAGACTGATGCCGAAGAAGTCGATGACATGCAGTCCGGCCAGCGCGCTGACTGCGATGACCACGAAGGCAGAAAACGAGCTGATGCGGATCGTACGCAGCCGCTGTTCGCGGCTGAAATTCTTGGTGAAGTGGATGAAAAACGGCACCACGCCGACAGGGTTGACGATGGCCAGCAAGGCGATCAGGGGCTTGAGCAGGTCCATACCTGCGATCGTAAGCCGCCGCCACTTCACGCTGGCTTCAGCAATTGGTGGATGCGCGCCGGGGCGGCAAAACAACAATTGATGTATGGCCGCTTTACAGACCGCAAAAACTGAACTTCATAATACGCCGTCTATGGTTGGCAGCCGCGCCTTTCGCCTGATTGGTTCACGCAGGGTTGAAGCTCCACATATTTATTCTGGTTCTAGATTGAGGGCTCCCCGTGGGAAACAAACTGTACGTCGGCAACTTGGCCTATTCGGTCCGCGACGATTCGCTGCAACAAGCATTTTCGCAATTCGGCACCGTCACCTCCGCGAAGGTGATGATGGACCGTGATACGGGCCGCTCCAAAGGCTTCGGCTTTGTAGAGATGGGCTCTGACGCCGAGGCCCAGTCGGCCGTCAACGGCATGAACGGTCAGGCCCTGGAAGGTCGCGCCATCGTCGTCAACGAGGCCCGCCCGCGCGAAGAGCGTCCGGGTGGCTTCGGCGGTGGTGGTGGTGGCGGTAATCGCGGCGGTGGCGGCGGCGGCTACGGCGGCGGCGGTGGCGGTGGTGGTTACGGCGGCGGCGGTGGCGGCGCAGGTGGTGGCGGCGGTGGCCGCAGTCCTTACGGCGGCGGCGGCGGTAGCGGCGGTGGCGGTGGCGGCGGCGGTCGCAGCCCGTACGGCAGTGGCGGCGGCGGCGGTAGCCGTGGCGGCTATGGCGGCGGCAGCAGTGGCGGCGGCGGCGGTGGCGGTAGCCGCGGTGGCTACGGCGACTGACGATCTACAGGCTGGCCAACGGCCGGCCTAAAGATTCATGAATTTGGCGTGGAGCCCGGGTTTTCGCCCGGTCTTCACGCCATTTTCGTTTGCGAACGGCCTGTGTTTGCGCCCTGGCTGGCTCGGTAGCGCTGGGTCAGTAGCGGTCAGCCCTGAACACCGCCACGGGCGCCACGTACAGCACCACCTGGTAGTGCGGCGCATAGACCTCCAGCACATGCGCTGCCAGAGCGTCGGCCATGGCTGCTTCGCAGATGAGCTTGATCTCGACCGTGCGGTCGGCCTCCCAGCTGCCCTCTCGTTCGCCCTCCGAGCTGCCAGCCCGCACTTCAGAAATGGTCCAGGCCTGCACGCCTCGCGCGCGTGCTTCGGTCAGCACAGCGCGTTCAATCACGGCCTCAGTCACGACGACGAGCAAGACCTTGGGGTGCTGAATGCTCATGCTGTCAGGCTCCTGGCAAGCTGGATATAGATCGGAATACCCAGCACGATATTGAAAGGGAAGGTGATGCCCAGCGCCACGGTGATCGACAGCGCCGCATTGGCTTCGGGCACAGCGATGCGCATGGCCGTGGGCGCAGCGATGTAGCTGGCGCTGGCCGCCAGGGTGGCCAGAATGGCCACGCCCCCAGTTGACAGGCCCAAAGCCAGCCCCACGCCTGCGCCCAGCACGGCCAGCAAGGGCGGCGCGCCCAGGCCCACCACCAGTACGGCCGCGCCGAAGCGCCGCACTTCGGCCAGCCGGCCGCCGGCCACCAGGCCCAGTTCCAGCAAAAACAGCGCCAGTACGCCCTTGAACGGGTCGATGAAAACTGCCTTGATGGGCTGGATGCCTGCATCGCCAGCGAAAGCGCCTATGGCGATGCCGCCCAGCAGCAACAGCACGCTTTTGCCGAACAGCACGTCATGGCCCAGCGTGCGCCAGCGCGTGGTCTTGGCGCCGCTTGGGCCTTGCGCGCTCCAGCGCGCCAGCAGAATGCCAGCTGCCAAGCCAGGTGCTTCCAGCACCGCCACCCACAGCGCGGCATGGCTTTCATACGGGATGCCCTGACGCTGCAAGGCGGCCGAGGCGACGGCAAAGGTCACCACGCTGACCGAGCCGAAATGCGCCGCCAGCGAAGCTGCATCTGCGCTCGCCAGTTTCAGCCAGCGCAGCGCCGGGAAGAGGATGAAAGGGATGGAAAAACCCATGGCCAGACAAGCCAGCACCTGCGGCAGCAAGACCAGCAGCGGCTGGCGGCTGAGTTCCAAGCCGCCTTTCAGGCCAATGGCCAGCAGCAGATAGATCGACAGCGTCTCGTACAGCGCTTCTGGCAGGCGCAGGTCGCTCTTCACCAGCCGGGCGAAGACACCCAGCACGAAGAACAGAACGACGACGTCGATCACGGCGCGCCAGGCCGCCTGGGTTTGCGGCCACGGCCTGCGGCCAGGCGGTCGAACCAGGCGTTGGGCAGGGCGCGCATCAGCTTGGCCACCACGCCCATTTGCCAGGGAATGACGGCGTAGCTCTGGCCATGTGCAATGACGCGTTGGGCACGATGCGCGAATTCATCGGCCTGCATCAGAAACGGCATGCTGTAGGGGTTGCGCGCCGTCAGCGGCGTGGCGATGTAGCCCGGCAGGATGGTGACCACTTGCACGCCCGTGCCTCGGCACTCGCCGCGCAGGCTTTCGCAATAGGCCACCACGCCAGCCTTGCTGGCGCAGTAAGCACCGTGCCCGGGCAGGCCGCGAATGGCGGCCACGCTGGCGATGCCTACCAGCGTGCCTGAACCGCGCCCCAGCATGTCGGCCAAAAAAGGCTGGAAGCTGGCCGCCAGGCCCACGTTGTTGGTGGCGAAGGTGTCGCGCATCACGTTCAGATCAGCGCGTTCAGCGGTGTTCATGCCCACGCTGATGCCGGCGCTGGCAATCACCACGTCGGGCAGGCCCTGGCTGGCGATGCACTGCTGCGCAGCGGCGATGATGCTGTCGGGCTGGGCCACATCGGCGCCGTAGATGCCTAAGCGGTCTGCGCCCAGGCCTTGCGCACTGGCCCAGGCTTGCAGTGCCTCGGTGCGGCGCGCCACCAGCGCCAGCCGCCAGCCGTCTTGCGCATAGCGCGCTGCCAGCGCCTGGCCGATGCCGCTGGAAGCGCCGGTGATGAAGACCAGGCCCTGGCTCGTCATTTCATCGCCCGCGCGCCGGCAGTTGCAGCCGAGTCGGGCCGTCCAGTTCCAGCCTGGCAGCAGCGTGGTCGTAGCGCAGCCCGGCTGCCCGCATCTCGGTGCCACCGCGCAAAACGATCACCGGGCGGTTCGAGGTCACCCGTTCAGTGAGCAAAAAGGCATGCAGGAATTCGCTGCGCATCACCAGGGGCAAGCCGCTGCGGTCGTTGCTGGTGACTTCGGCTCCACCCAGCAGCTGCACTTCGCTGGCGTCGCCGTTGGCTACGGCGCGTTGCGCCCGCGCCAGGGTCACGCGGCCGTCGGGCTGGATGGCGCGCAAGCGTACGTCTTCGATTTCGATGCGGTCGGAGGCCGGAAAGTGCTGCAGCAGCTCGCCCTCCAGACGCAGCGTCAAAGCGCCCTGTGCGTCGAAGCGCTCGATGGCAAAGCCTCTCATCGTGTAGTCGGGCTCGGTGCGCTGTGACACCTCGGCCCGCGGGCCTGCCGGGCCGGGTGAATTCTTCACCAGCCACCAGGTACCCAGGGCCAGCAGCAACATCAGCACCAGCGGCAGGCTGGACACCAGTGAGCCCAGCAAACGCCGCTGCCAGGGCTCGACCGCGCGCGGCCCGGCGGCCAAGGCCGCCGGCAGCGCGAGTGGCGTCGATGCAGCCACGGCTGGGGCTGCAGTCAAGCGCTGTCCAGCGTCTGCAGATGGCTTTGCAGGAGCCTGGCGTAGTGCCCGCCTGCCATCAGCAGCAGATCACAAAACTCGCGTGCCGCGCCATGCCCCCCGGCCAGCGCCGTGACATGGTGGGCCAGCGCCCGCGCTTCGCTGTGGGCGTTGCAGGGCGCGCAGGCCAGGCCGGCGCGCGCCAGCAGCGGCAGGTCGGGCCAGTCGTCGCCCATCACCGCCACGTCGGGCCATTCCAGGTGCAGACGCGCCAGCAGGGCAGTCGCCGCCGCCAGCTTGTCGGCGGCGCCGTAAACCGCGTGCTTCAGACCCAGGTCGGCCACACGGCGGCGCACGGCGGCTGAATCGCGCCCCGTGATCACCAGCGGCTCGATGCCACAGCGCTGCAGCAGCTTCAGGCCATGGCCGTCCAGTGTGCTGAAGGCCTTGAAGATTTCCCCTTGCTCGCCGATGTAGAGGCGGCCATCGGTGAGCACGCCGTCCACGTCGAAGATGGCCGCCTTCATCGCCAGGCCGCGGCCCTGGGCGCGCAGCAGCAGCTCAGTCGGAAATTTCAGGGCTGGCGTTGCAGCAGCTGCTGGCTGTGTCATCAGATCACCTTCGCACGCATCAGGTCGTTGGAATTCAGGGCGCCCACGAGCAGGCCTTCGGCGTCGACCACCAGCACGCTGGTGATGCGGTGCTGTTCCATCACGCCGGCAGCGTCTACCGCCAGCGCATCAGCGCGCACCAGGCGCGGGGCGGTGTGCATCACCTGCTCGGCTGTCAGGGCACGCAGATCGGCGTCGCCTTCGATCAGCCGGCGCAGGTCGCCGTCGGTGAAGATGCCCGCCGGGCGGCCGGCAGCATCCGTCACTGCCGTGAAGCCCAGGCCTTTGCTCGTCATTTCGCGCAGCAGTTCCTTGAAGCTGGCGCCGGGGCCCACCACGGGCACGGCGTCGCCGCTGCGCATGAGGTCGTGCACATGCATCAGCAGCTTGCGGCCCAGGCTGCCGCCGGGATGCGAGCGCGCGAAGTCGGCTTCCAGAAAACCACGCGCGTCCAGCAAGGCCACGGCCAGCGCATCGCCCAGCGCCATTTGCGCCGTGGTGCTGGCCGTGGGTGCCAGTTTCAAAGGGCAGGCTTCTTCTTCTACCGCACTGGAAAGCAGCCAGTCCGCATGGCGTGCCAGCGTGGACAGGGGCTTGCCCGTCATCGCCACCAGAGTCACGCTCAGGCGGCGCATGGCGGGCAGGATGGCGGCGAGCTCGTCGCTTTCGCCGCTGTTGCTGATGGCCAGCACCACATCGCCCGCCATCACCATGCCCAGGTCGCCATGGCTGGCCTCGGCAGGGTGGACGAAGAAGGCCGGCGTGCCGGTGGAAGCCAGCGTGGCGGCAATCTTGCGCCCCACATGTCCGCTTTTGCCCATGCCCATGACGATGACGCGGCCGCGGCAGGCCAGCATGGACTGCACGGCGCCGGCAAAGCCCTTGCCCTGGCGCGCAGCCAGGCCCAGCAGGGCGCGAGCTTCGATCTCGAAAGTCTGCGCGGCCAGCCGCAAGGCACGGTCGGCGTCGAAGCCCGCAGCTGGTTGCAGCTGGATGGGTGGCGGCAGATTCATCGGCGAAAGCCCTCGAATACGATCGGGCATTCTAGGGAACCCATGGCCAGCACCCTCGAGCTCGTACTTCTGTACCTTGCCGCCGCCGTGCTCGGTGTGGTGGCCTGCCGTTCCCTCAAGCTGCCGCCCATGCTGGGCTACCTGGTGGTGGGCGTGCTCATCGGCCCCAATGCGCTGGCGATTGCGCAGGACAGCGCCAATGTGAAGTACCTGGCCGAGTTCGGCGTGGTCTTCCTCATGTTCGTCATCGGGCTCGAATTCAACCTGCCCAAGCTCAAGAGCATGCGCAGGCTGGTGTTCGGCCTGGGCCTGGCGCAGGTTTTCCTGACCATCGGCGGCACGCTGGCCGGCCACTTTCTGCTGGTCTGGGGCTATGCCTGGGTCACCGGGCAGGCCTGGCAGATGGGCTGGCAGGGGGCGGTGGTGCTGGGCGGGGCCATCGCCATGAGCTCCACCGCCATCGTCGTCAAGCTCATGGCCGAACGGCTCGAAATGGACAGCGAACACGGCCGTAATGTGATGGGCGTGTTGCTGTTTCAGGACCTGGCCGTGGTGCCGCTGCTGGTCATCATCCCGGCGCTGGGCTCGACCGGGCGCGAAATGGCCACCGAACTGGGCCTGGCGCTGGTCAAAGCCACTGTTTTGCTGACCCTGCTTCTGGTGGGCGGCCAGCGCGTGATGCGCTGGTGGCTGACTCTGGTGGCGCGGCGCAAGAGCGACGAGCTGTTCGTTCTGAACCTGCTGCTCATCACCCTGGGCCTGGCCTGGCTGACCGAACACGCCGGCCTGAGCCTGGCCCTGGGCGCCTTCGTGGCCGGCATGCTGGTGGCCGAGACCGAATACAAGCACCAGGTGGAAAACGACATCCGGCCCTTTCACGATGTGCTGCTGGGCCTGTTCTTCATCACCATCGGCATGAAGCTGGACTGGCGGCCCGTGCTGGAGCAGTGGGTGCTGGTGCTGGCGCTCACCACGCTGCCGGTGCTGGCCAAGTTTGTGCTGGTGTCGGCCCTGGCGCGCGGCTTTCGCGCCACCCCGGGCGTGGCGCTGCGCACCGGCCTGTACCTGGCGCAGGCCGGCGAGTTCGGCTTCGTGCTGCTCACGCTGGGGGCCGACCGCGGCATCGTCGGGCCGGAATGGGTCAGCCCCGTATTGGCCAGCATGGTGCTGAGCATGCTGGCCACGCCGTTTCTCATCATGTACAGCGACCGCATCGTCAACCGGCTGTCTTCCAGCGACTGGCTGATGCAGTCGGTGGCGTTGACCACGATTGCCAAGCGCGCCATTTCCACCGAAGGCCACATCATCATTTGCGGCTACGGCCGCAGTGGGCAGAACCTGGCGCGCTTGCTGGCACCGGAGAAAATTCCCTACATGGCGCTGGATCTGGACCCCGACCGCGTGCGTCAGGCCGCTGCGGCCGGGCAAAGCGTGGTGTTCGGCGATGCTGCGCGCCTGCCCAGCCTGATGGCGGCTGGCCTGGCGCGGGCTGCTGCCGTGGTGGTGAGCTACCACGACACGCCCAGCGCACTGAAGATTCTGCGCCTGGTGCAGGAACACGCGCCACGCGTGCCGGTGATCGTGCGCACCATCGACGACAGCGAAATCGACAAGCTCAAGGCGGCAGGTGCCACCGAAGTGGTGCCAGAAGCCGTGGAAGGCAGCCTGATGCTGGCTGGCCACGCCCTGGCGCTGGTGGGCGTGCCGATGAAGCGCGTCATCCGCATCACCAGCGAAGCGCGTGACGCGCGCTACGGCTTGCTGCGCGGCTACTTCCACGGCGCCGACGACGACACGATGGCCGAGCGCGAACAAGCGCGTTTGCGCAGCGTGACCCTGCCCGAAGCGGCGCGCTGCGCAGGGCAGAAGCTGGAAAGCCTGGCTTTGCATGCCGTGGGCGTGAGCGTGGTTTCCATCCGGCACCACCAAGGCGGCGTGGTGCCTGGCAGCGACGATGTGGAGTTGCAGGGCAGCGACACCCTGGTACTCAGCGGCCTGCCTGAAGCTCTGGCGCTGGCCGAGGAGAAGTTGTTGACTCGGCGCTGAGCTCGCACCACAGCCGCAGTATCGAATTCCATTCCACCCCCTGAGCTTGTGATGCAAAGACGACATCTGCTCCTGGCCCCGTTCGTTGCGACGCTGCTGCCCGGCCGCGGCTTCGCCAACGAACAAGTGGCCGCCTTGCTGCACGAAGGCGGGGTGGTCATCGCTTTTCGCCATGCGCTGGCGCCGGGAACCTTCGACCCGCCCGACTTCAAGC
>JBBQXN010000045.1:0-27432 GCA_038209585.1 Burkholderiales bacterium | reverse complement strand
CCAGGCACAGGAACGACAGTGGCGCCGCCAGTCGGTGGCCCAACGCTTGGTCTTGCGCCGGCAACAACGGCAGTCAGCCATCCAGGCGGACGACTTTGCCCGGCGCGACGCCGCCGCAGCGGCCGCGCAGGCAGCGCTTGGCGAAGAGCTGGTGCTTCAACACATGCTTGTCGTGCGGCTGCAACAAGAATCTTCGAGCGCCGAGCGGGGGTGGGAACTGCAGCGCAGCGTGCTGCAAGTCCAAGCCCAGCAGTTGGCGGTGGCAGCTAGCCGCGCCTTGCGGAGGCTGCAGTCACAGCGTGACGATCGTGCGCAAATGGCAGCGATGCTGGCCAGGCGTGTCTTGGATGCCAGCATCTGGCCGGATTGGCGTCTAAGCTTGCGCCCACAACGGAAGCAGCTTCCTTACGGAATGGCGCGAACTGGCCATGGAAGCGCTGCGCGCGCGGCCAGACCATGGTTTAGAAAAGCTTATGCTTATCCTCCTGGCATTCACCTGCTGGTGGGCCGATCATCTTTTGACCGACTGCCGCGTCGACTTTCAGGACAACCTGTTCACCGATCAGCGCTGGTGTGACCTGGCCCCTTGCCTGTTGCATCGTCTGTGTGTGCTGCGCGATACGAGCTACAACATGCCCTACTGGAACTTGGAAAATCGCCCATTGGGCCGCGCGGCCGACGGAACCTGGACAATCAACGGCTATCCGCTGGTCTTCTTTCATTTCAGCGGCATCGACCCGGCCCATCCGGAGAGACTGTCGAGACACCAGGACCGACTGTCCTGCGACGACATCCAGGGTTTGCAGGAACTGCATGGTCACTACCGTGGCGAGTTGGTCTGCTACGGCTGGCCGCGGGACGCCGCGGCACCCCACAGCTACGGTGGCTGGCACGATGCCGTCATTCCCACTGTGCTGAAGCACATGCTCCGCGACCAGAACCCGGCCACTGTCTACCCACCCAGCCGCATGGTGCTGCTGATGCGGCAGCTGATGGACACCTGTTTCGCGGCGAGTGCATCCGCGGCCGCCCAGCCGCTAGGTTTGAGCGTATTGATGGACTTCGTCCACCGCAGCCGCACCGATGTGGCAACGGCCTTCGAGCTGGGCACAGCCGAAGGCAGACGGCTTTTCGCGCAGTGGTTTTACGCCGCCGGGGTTTTCGACTTCGGGCCCGTCGATCTGTTGCTTCTGTGGGCAGATCGCCAAGGACTGCTGGCACCCAGGCGTGGTGCATGAACGCCACACCACGGAAGCCGGCCCGGCGCCGCAGGACCCAAGCAAGTGGAAAATCGCAAGCTGCAACGAACGATACCCCGTTGGATTTCGATGCCTTGCCGGACGGCTGCATCTTAGGCCTTTGCTACAGCGGCATGCACGACACCTCCATCGCGCTGGTGTCACGCACCGGTGAACCCGTTTTTGCCACATCGCTAGAACGTCTGAGCAGGGTCAAGCAGGACGGCCGCTGGCCGACCCAGCTGCTAAAGGGATTGCCCTGGGAGCGGATCGACAAAGTCGCGCTGTCGGTGAGCCAGCACGTCGACGAGCGGCCGCCGGCACTCAGCCGCACCCACCCTCTGCCATTCGTCCGGGCCCGAAGGCTGCAGATGGACCACGGCCCCGAGTTCCACCTGGCTTTGGCGTCGATACCGTTGGCCATCGAGTATGTGCCCCATCACCTGAGCCACGCGGCCTCGGCTTTCTGGGGCAGCGGGTTCGAGCAATCGCTCTGCCTGGTGTACGACGGCGGCATGTCGAACGAGGTTGTCTTCGGCGGGCTCTATGCGGGCCAGGTCGGAAGCGGGATCGAGACGATCGATCGCTTCTGCTGCGAGTTGCACGCCAACGTGACTCACCTGTACTCGGCCGTCACGGCCGCGCTTGGGTTCACGCCACAGAAGCACGAGGGCAAGATCACCGGCCTTGCCGCGTATGGCAAGGTCGACCCGGCCTGCCAAACCGTGCTTCGGCAGTTGCTCGGCGATGGGCAGGAGTTGGACCATCTGTTCAACTGGAGCCACATCTACAGCGCCGACACCGCGCCGCAGCTGGTGGCCAATCCGGCCCGGGTGGCTCACCTCCGCCGGCGGCTCGCCGCCTATTCGCGGGAGGACGTGGCAGCCACCGTCCAAGATCTGGCTGAGTCGCATGTCACCGCGATCCTACGGCGCGCAGCCGATCTTGGCCTTGGCAGCAAGTCGATCTGCCTGTCCGGCGGGCTGTTCGCCAACGTCAAGGTAAACCAACGTGTGGCCGACCTCGGGTTCGAGCGGTTCTACGTTGCGCCGGCCATGACGGATGACGGTACCGCCCTTGGCGCGGCCTGGCACGTGCATGCTGCCCGGGCACCGGGCTTCCGCCTGCCCGGACCGCCCGCCATGTACCTTGGTCAGCGCCACCGCGCGGAGGCATCTCTGGCTACCTTGCAGCGCATGGGCGTGCGCTACACGCCAGTGGCAGACCCGGCACAGGCCGTGGCCGAGCGATTGGCGGCTGGGCACATCGTTGCGTTGTTCCAGGGAGCAGGTGAGTTCGGCCCGCGCGCGCTTTGCAACCGATCCATCCTGGCCCCGGCCGGAGACAAGGCAATCAACGAATCGCTGAACCTTCGCCTCAGCCGTACCGAGTTCATGCCCTTTGCTCCGGTCGTGCGGGCCGAGGACGCTGCCACCTGCTTCGACCTCGCACCCAGCGTGAGATCCGCCTGCGAGTTCATGACCGTGACCGTCCCTTGCACACTGCGCATGGCAACCGAGTCGCCGGCAGTGGTGCACGTGGACGGCACGGCTCGACCTCAGTTGGTGAGCCTGTCGTCGAACCCCTTGGCGTATGACATCCTGACCCGGTATGCGGCAATGACCTCCCGGCTCGCCCTGGTCAACACCTCGTTCAATGTCCACGAGGAACCGATCGTTGACAGTGTCGACGACGCCCTGCGCGGCTTCTTCGAGGCTGGGCTGGACCACTTGTATATCGAGGGCGTCGGAGTAGTCGAGCGGGGCGAGAACACCCATGTCGAGAACCGGTACCTGCGTGAGAAGATCGCTGCACAGGCCGTGCGCATCAAGGCCCTCGCCGTAAGTCAAGGCACTAGCGCAACCGGCCCGGGCGCCACCGACCTGACGACCATCACTGGCCTGGCACTGTCGCCTTACCTGCTCGACGGGTTCCACCCGGCTGAGTCATGGGGCGCTTGGAGCCGGGGGCGACATGCGCGCATCACCGTGCCGGTCGACCGGGCCGGACAGGCGGTGGTCGAGTTGCATATCAGTTTGTCGATCAACATCTTCGAGGGCCTGCTCGAACACGCGCCCGTGGTCGCCATTACCGTCGACGACGTGCCCATCGGCTTCGCCCTTTTCAGGCCGCAAGGCCCGAAAGCGCACGATCTGTCGTTCTACATCCGCTCAACCCAAGACACCTGCGTCATCCAGCTGGACTTGTCGAACATCGCGTCGCCGCGGTGGCTCGACCCATTGTCAGGCGGTGATGACCGTGAGCTGGGTTTCGCGCTGCAGCGTTTGGCCGTGATAACGTCCATTACAGGAGACTGCCTGCAGTCGGCGCCAAACGAAAGGCCCACTCCTCTTTTTTGGGGCGCCTGAGCGCTCACAACCTGTTGGCCCGTCCTTCAGACAGCCGACTCAACTCTTGCCCGATCAACCCGCTGATGCGAACTCCCATCACCAGCTATCCCATGATCGCGCCACGACCCAACACGCCGAAGGCATGAAGTTGCCGATGGACGCCATCCAGGCGCTCAACCGCGCGTTCTCCACAGCGGAAAATCGTCTGGCCGCCGAGGCTGCCAGCGCCCTCGGCCGCGCCCGGTCGCTGTCGGAAAAGTTGGCCGAGGCCGCCCACCGGGCTGCCGAGTTGCAGGCGTCGAACGGAGCCCTAGAGTCGAAGCTGGCCCTGCTGCGGCAAGGCGTCGTCGGGCGAGACGATGAGCTGGCGCGGCTGCGTATTGAAATCACCGACGGCGATGGCGAGATGGCCGAGCTGCAAGGCAGGCTGATCGAGCTTGAAGCCACTGCGGTCACGCTCGGCCAGCAGTTGGCCTCGGCCCGACAGGCACAGGCCGAGGCGGCGGAGCTCAAGGCCCTGCGCGCGGCCGAGCAGGCCCGGGCAGGCACACGGGCCGAAGCCCAAGCGCAGGAAGTCAACAGGCTGCACGGCGCGCTCGATCGGGCACTGGCACAGGTGCAGGCGGGGCAAGAGGCACAGGTGCGACTACAGGCTCAGCTAGAGGAGACCTGGCGAGTCTCTTCCGACACTGCGGCTCGTCTTGCCGCTGCGCAGGTTGAAGTGCAGCAGGCGCACGGCGAGCGCGCCGACCTGCGGACATCGTTGCAGGATCTCACACGCGACCGCAGCGACCTGACACGAACGGCGGCCCACCATGAGGCCGAACTGGCGCGCGCGCAGCAAGCGCTGGATAGCCTTGGCCAACTCCGAGACCAAGCCCGTCACCAAGCGGAGGGTCTCGCCGCCAGGCTGGACGAGGCACACGCGGCGAGGCCGCCGCTCCTGCTGCAGATCAGCGGACTGCAGCAGACGCTCGGCAGCGCAGCCCACCAGGCGGAAGCCGAACTGCAGGCGCAACGTCAATTGATTGAACACCTGCAGCGCACCTTGGAGCGCGCACAGGAGCACAGCGACCGCCATGCAGATGACGCACTGCACCTGAGTGTGGAGCTAAAGCAAGCGCGTAGCGAGCGGTTGAACCTGCAAGCATCGATACAGCAGCTGGCCGAGGAGCGTAGCCACCTCGAGCAGGCGGCCACCGAGCAGGCGGTCCGGTTGACAGACACCCAGCACTCGATGGACAGCCTTCGGCACCAGTTCGACGAGACAAGCCGGCAGGCCACCGAGCTGACCGCTCGGCTTGACGAAGCGCATGCCGCCAAGCCGGTGTTGCTGCTACAAATCAACAGTCTGCAGCAGACTGTTGACGACACTGCGCGGCAAACAGCTGCAGAGCAGCAGGCTACGCGCCACCGCATCGAAGTCCTAAAGAACGAATTGCAGCGCGCGCAAGACCACGGTTGGCATCACGCCACCGACTCGCGACGGCTGCAGGCAGAACTGCAGCGCCTGCAGCGCTCGTGGCTGTGGCCACTGGTAAGCCGGTCGGCCGAGTCGCCGGCACCGGCAAGCGCGGCTAACGCCGCGCCACCGCGTCCTGCTGCGGCAACCCTAACGCTGTACCACCCTGACACGAGTCCGACATCCCAGGCACAGGCAGGTCCGATTGAAGAGAACCGCGCCGTGAGCGAACCTTGTATGACCATGAACAACACCCTCACGAACAGCCTGAACTTGCCAGCCGGCGGCGACGATCTGAAGTCTCTGCTCAGGCGGCACGACCAAGATTTCATCGAATCCGCCTACCGGACGATCTTGCGCCGCCCAGCGGACCCGGAAGGCCGCGATTTCTACCTAGGCCGGCTGCGAACGGGCGAGCCCAAGCTGCAATTGCTGGTCGAGTTGAGCGACTCGCCTGAAGCGCGTCTCGCAGGCCCGCCGATGCACGGCCTTGCGGCGGCAAGCCGGCGGCTTCGCTGGGCCCGCCTGCCGCTGATCGGCCGATTGGTCGGCACCGAGGCGACAGCCGACACACAGGTGCGACTGCGTGCTATAGAGCAGCAGATCGCCCGCGTCGCGCGCCAGGAGGTGCTCGCTATCGACCGGGTGCAGAAGGCGGTGGGCGAGAACACTGCCCAGTTGCACGCCCTGCGCGGACCCGATGGCATGCGCCAGCACGTCCAGAACAAGGCCAGCACGCCGGTGTTCTTCACCATCTGCTCGAAGAACTTCACCGCCTACGCCCGCACCCTGCACGAGTCGATCGTCCAGCACCACCCGGGTGCCGCGTTCTACATGTTCCTGTGTGACGGCCTCGATGTACGCTTCGAGATCGCTAGCCTGCCCTTCCCGGTGATCACGCTGTCACAACTGGACATCCCCGACGCCGAGGGCATGTCCCAGCGCTACAACATCACAGAGTTCAACACGGCCATTAAACCGTTCGCTTTCCAGTACCTGTTCAAGATCCGGAACGCCCAGCAGGTGGTCTATGTCGATCCTGACATCTACGTGACTAGCCCGCTTCAGGAGGTGGTCGACGCCTTCCGCGATGGCGCCGACTGCATTTTGACGCCACATATTCTCAACCCGGCCGAAGACGCCGAGGTGTCCGACGACAAACTGCTGCTGTTCGGTATCTACAACCTCGGCTTCATCGCCCTTCGCAACACGCCGCGAGTCGTACAGATCACCGAGTGGTGGGGCCGCCGGCTCGAGCACCAGTGCATCATTGCCCTGGAAAAAGGGATGTTCGTCGACCAGAAGTGGGCTGACTTGTTCCCGGCATTCATCCCCCACACGATGGTGCTACGCCATGCGGGCTACAACGTGGCCTACTGGAACGTGCCGCAACGCGCGATCACGCGCCAGGCCGGGGTCTGGATGGCTAATGACGAGCCGTTGCGGTTTGCCCACTTCTCGGGCAACAAGCTCGACGATCCCACCGTCTACTCGCGCCATTCCTGGACGCTGCATGTGGGGAACATCGGCGAGTTGAAAGCGCTGCTCGACATCTACCGGGACACGGTCTACGCCAACGGTCACGCCCAGTATTCGATACTGCCATATGCCTACAACTGGAACGGTAGCAGTGGTGTCAATCTGCACACGCCGAATCCGGCACAAGAGGCGATGGCTGTTGCCGCGCCGACTGAAGGGCCGGCACATGCCGTTGCGGCACCGCCACCGATGCCCACCGAAGTCACGAACCTGGTGCGCGATGAAGCCGAGACCGCCAGCGGGTCCGGCACGCCGCTGCCGAAGATCTTCGTAACCGACTGGTCGACGCCACGACCCGACCAGGACGCAGGGTCTGTGACCACCTTCTTCCTGCTGAAGATCCTGGTCAACCTTGGCTACGATGTCACCTTTGTGCCCAGCGACCTGGAGCCGTTGGGGGCTTATACAGACGCGGTTCGACGGCTGGGCGTGCGTTGCCTCCACCGCGACGACGTCGGCACCGTCGCCGACTTTCTGGCACGCGAAGGGGCGAGCTTCGATGCCTGCATCCTGTTTCGCGCACCCATCGCCGCCCTCCATCTGGCGGACATCCGGCGAACTGCGCCGCAGGCCAAGGTCGTCCTTGAGACGGTTGATCTGCACTATCTGCGTGACGAGCGCGCCGCACAGGCTGATGGCTCAGAGGCAGCCATCGAGCAGGCCCGCCTGGCAAAGGCCTGGGAATTGGGGATCATCGAAGCCTGCGACGTCTCGATCGTTTTGAGTTCGTTCGAGCAGGAACTTCTCGGGAAAGAACTGCCGGGTGCCGACATCCGGACGATGCCGCTGCTATTCCTGGACATGCCCGGCCCGTCGGCCCGAAGCTTCCGCGAGCGGGCGAACATGCTGTTCATCGGCGGCTTCAGGCACCTGCCGAACATCGATGCTGTCATGTGGTTCTGCAAGGACATCTGGCCCCGCGTGCACCAACGTCTGCCCGACGCGCGTTTCCAGATCGTGGGTAGCCACCCGCCGCAGGAGGTGCTCGATCTTGGCCAGATTGCTGGCGTGGACGTGCTGGGCCACGTGAAGGATCTCGATCCGGTGTTCGGCAACATTCGCCTCTCGGTGACCCCGCTGCGCTTCGGCGCAGGGATCAAGGGCAAGGTAGCGACGAGCCTGGGCTATGGCGTGCCGGTCGTCGGCACTGGCCTGACCTTCGAAGGCATGGAGCTTCGGCACGATAGACACGTGCTGATTGCCGACGACGTGGACGCATTTGTAGCGGAAGTGATCCGAGGCTACACCGACGAGGCGTTGTGGACCCGACTGAGCCAGGATGGATTCGAACGGATCAATGCGCTGTACTCGGAGTCAGCAGGGCGGACCCGGGTCGAGGCCCTGATGGACTCGCTGGCTCTGAAGGCCAGTGACTACCAGTTCCACACCTTCCGCGCGCAGAAGCAGTACATCACCCACCGGCGGGACCACGCTGGCGAGTTCCAGCGGCGCCAACGCGTCGAGCTCGACCTGATCGAACGGGGCGTCGACAGTTTCTTCGTGAAGGGCTACTGCGCAGTGTGCGCCTGCCCGACCGATTTTCAGGTCGGGTTCATGTACTCGTACCAGTCCACGGACGACGGGCAACCGATCCCCAACTGGCGTGAACACCTCAACTGCATGAAGTGCGGGCACACCACGCGTGTGCGCCTGATGGTGCATCTGATTGACCACTACCTGCAGCCTGAGGCCGACGCGCGCATCTACGTCAGTGAGCAGACCACGCCTCTTTACAGGCACCTGCAGCAGCACCATGCCAGCGTGGCTGGTAGTGAATATCTGGGTGATCGCGTTGCACTGGGTGGGCAACTGGACGGTATGCGCAATGAGGACCTGACGCAGCTGAGCTTCGCGTCCGGCAGCTTCGACCTCATGATCTCGTGCGACGTGCTTGAGCACGTGACCGATGATGATGCAGCCTTTTCCGAGTGTTTCCGGTGTCTCGCACCGGGTGGCCGACTGATCTTCACCGCCCCTTGCAGCATGGACAGTGCCAGGAACATCATCCGGGCCCGCGTGACCAAAAGCGGCGAGATCGAGCACCTGATCAACCCACCCGAGTACCACGGCAACCCGGTCGATCCGGAAAACGGCGCGCTGTGCTTCCGGTACTTCGGCTGGGAGATCCTCGACCAACTTCGAAGGGCCGGCTTCCATGATGCGTACGCCTTGTGCACGTGGTCGCGGTCGCTCGGCTACATGGGCATCGAACAGGTCGTCTTCGTGGCCGACAAAGCCGCCTGACAACAGCAACGGCGGCATTGCAGGAGGTGAACATGCGCGACGTCCGTCACACTTTTCCCGCACGTCCCAACGCGAGCGCACGCGTGGGTTGTTGATGACGAAGCCACATCAGGCGCGCGAATTGATCCTGCATCTCGGTCTTGCTAAGACCGGGACATCGGCATTGCAGAAGACCTTTTTTGCCAGCAAGGACGTGCTCTACAAACGCTTTCGTGTGCTGTACCCCGGCGATCAGGAAAGTCACGCCGTGCTGCAGGCTGCGTTCTCGTCCCAGCCCACGTTGTCGGTCTGCCTCCAGGGCCTAGGCTTGACTGACATCGGGCAGACTTTGGCTTATCTGAGGGACTACCGAAACCGCTTGCTCCAAGAGATTGCGGAAACCCGACCGCGCCGAATCATCATCTCGAGCGAGTACTTTTCCGCACTCAGTGTGGTCGATCTTCGTGCCCTTTGGGCCTTCCTGGCGCCGTTGGCCACCAAGCGTACACCTGTCTTGTATGTGAGAGATCCTTGGTCGTTTAGCATTAGCCTTATTCAAGAGCTCATTCGCAGCGGACAATTGAAGGATCGTGTCAATATGGGTTACACACGATCGAATGTAGAACTGATCGAGAAGTTCGAAGCTGCATTCTGTATGCCGATTCAGGTTGTTCCTTACGGATCCCCGAGCGGCAAATTTGATATCGTCTCAGATTTCTTTTCACGGTTCGGAATTCCGAGCGACGTTATCCCAGAAAGTTCGCAGGCTCGGGAGAATGCAGGCATGAGCCGCGAGGCAGCGATTGCTTTGTTGCAGTGCAACCTCTTGTTTCCCGTGTATAAGGAAGATGGGACACACATACCCAGCGCCACACGAGACTGGATGATCCAAAGCATTATAGATGCACCGTATGAAGGCTCTCGAATTGACTTATCCACTGAACAAGCCGAAGAAATCCAAGAGCAAAGTCGAGCAGATCTGGAAATTATTCAGTACAGACACCTCGGTGGTGACCCGATTCTCTCTGATCAATATAAAAATATTCGTCCGAACAATACCGCCGGCGACCTCGCCCCAGAAAACATTCAGGCCCCTGCAATATATCGACATCTGCTCACGGCCATGCACAAATTGGCGGAGATGGCGTCGACGCAATATACGGAACGCCTGTATTGGTCGGCGATGTATTTCTTGGCCGTCAACAATCCTGGCGCAGCAAGTGATTGCTTCAAGTCGCTGGTTGATTTTCCCGGGCCACACGCCAGGCGAAGTGAGGCAGAGACCCATTTGCGGGCATTACAGACACCAGGGAATGAACACTCCGCTGCCAGCATTCAGCGCAACGCCTGAGCGCCGAGGAACGCGATGCGTGCGACACTCGAATTACGACCTCAATTCAACCAACGGAGAAGACGATGACCGACGATAGAGAAGCCTCCATCCGGGAGATTCAAAACCATGGGTGGTATCACTCCTACGAAGTGCTGCCAGGCGTCACGTCACCGGGGCGCAACGTTACAAATGCGGCAAATATTTTCGATCAACGCCACAAACTGCCCCAGAGTCTGTCTGGTCTGCGCGCGCTGGATATTGGAGCACTCGACGGGCCTTACACCTTCGAACTGGAACGTCGTGGTGCCGAGGTCACAGCCCTGGATATCCAGAGTCCGGATGTCACTGGGTTCAATATTGCTCGCCGCGCCCGTAAGAGCAATGTCCGTTATGTCCAAGGTAGCGTTTACCATCTTTCTGAACTGCTCAAAGGTGAAAAATTCGACATCATCACATATTTTGGCGTCTGGTATCACCTTAAGCACCCCATCATTGCCCTTGAACAGATCTGGAATGCCCTGAAGTACGACGGGCTTGTCTGTTTCGAGGGTGAGTGCCTGTGCAGCTATATCGAATCGCCGAAGACCCATCGCATTTGCGTCGACCCGCCCGGCGCCACCCTCATCGGCAAGAGCGAGGCGCCTTACTCGCTTTTCTATGCGGACGAATACAAGGGCGACAAATGGAGCTGGTACGTGCCGAACGCGGCGTGCGTCGAGCAGTGGTTTGATTGCGCCGCAATGAAGATCACTTCGCATGGTTTCTGGGATTCGCATCCCCACCAGCGGATGTTTGGCAATGCCAAGAAGATTCCCGGACGGAACTTCATTGAAGACAACCCGGTCTGGCTGGACACCAAGGGAAGCCGCTAGACCCACGAAGGGCTGGCGATCCGCGCTGGCGCAGTCTTCTCGGGTTCCAAGACGGCTCGCGTTAAGGCCCATGCTGCACTACATGCATGAGCCGACTGTTGCCAAGACATTGACGTCGCCTCCGGGGCGGCGATAAAGGAAATCGTGAGACTCATCGTCATTGGCGCGACAGGCTACATCGGTGCCGCCCTCATGAGATCGGCGGTCAACGACTTTGCGGTCGTCGGCACATCGTCGCGCCCGCAGCGCGAGCTGCTCAGGCTTGACTTGAACGCTGCAGATGACTTCGGCTATCTGGATCTGGGTACGGATGACTGCATCTGCCTGACCGCAGCCATCTCGTCGCCTGACGTGTGCGCGCGCGAGCATGAGCGCGCCTGGGCGCTGAACGTGACGGCGACGTCGCACTTCATCGCGCGGGCACTGGACCGTGGCGCCCGTGTCATGTTCTTTTCCAGCGACACTGTTTACGGCGAGTGCGTGAGCCAGTTCGACGAATCCGCACCGATCGCGCCAGCTGGCGAGTACGCCGCAATGAAGGCCGCAGTCGAGAGGTCGTTCCAGGGCCATGCTGGCTTCAAAGCCATCCGACTGTCGTACGTATTCTCGAACGACGACAAGTTCACGCGCTACCTGCGTGGCTGCGCCGAGCGAGGTGAAACGGCCGATGTGTTTGATCCGTTTCTTCGCTCGATCATCCACCGCGAAGATGTGCTCGCAGGCATCGCCGCTCTGGCGCGCCGTTGGCAGGAGGTGCCCGGACAAACCGTCAACTTCGGCGGCCCCGAGCTGGTGTCCCGCGTCGAGTTTGCCCAAGCCCTGCAGCTGGCGCTGCCGGGTCTGACCTACAAAGTGACCAAGCCCGGGCCAGAGTTCTTCGTGGCTCGTCCGCGCGCCATCCACATGACCTCACCGTGGTTGGTCACGCTGCTCGGTCGCCCACTGACGTGCTTTCGTGACGCCGTCTCGATCGAATTTCCGAACAAGGAGCCCCAGAAATGACGAAAAAAGCATTCATTACCGGTATCACCGGCATGGTCGGATCTCATTTGGTGGACCATTTGCTGGAACACACCGATTGGGAAATCTACGGCCTGACCCGCTGGCGCAGCCCACTAGACAACATCAGCCACCTGCTGGACCGGGTCAATCGGCACGACCGGGTTCACCTTGTCTACGGCGATCTGCGCGATTACCTGTCCATCCACGAAGCCACCCGACAGGCGCAACCTGACTTCCTGTTCCACCTTGCGGCACAAAGCTATCCGAAGACCAGCTTCGACTCACCGCTGGACACGCTGGAGACCAATGTGCAGGGCACGGCTAATGTGCTGGAGGCGCTGCGCAAGAACGACCTGAAGCCAGTGGTGCACGTGTGCGCATCGTCCGAGGTCTTCGGCCGCGTGCCGCGCGAGAAGCTGCCTATAGACGAGGAGTGCACATTCCACCCAGCCTCGCCGTATGCCATTTCCAAGGTCGGCACTGACCTGATCGGCCGCTACTACGCAGAGGCCTATGGCATGACGGTGATGACCACACGCATGTTCACCCATACCGGGCCGCGCCGTGGCGACGTGTTTGCCGAGTCCACGTTTGCCAAGCAGATCGCGATGATCGAGGCTGGCCTGATCCCGGCGGTGGTCAAGACCGGCAACCTCGACTCGCTGCGAACTTTTGCTGACGTGCGAGATGCCGTGCGCGCGTACCACATGCTGGTCACCGTGAATCCGATCGCTGGCGCCTACTACAACATCGGTGGCACCTACACCTGCACTATCAAGGACATGCTGCAGACGCTGATCGCGATGTCCACCCACAAGGGCATCCAGGTCGAGACCGATCCGGAGCGGCTGCGTCCCATCGATGCCGACCTGCAAGTGCCGAACACGGCCAAGTTCAAGGCCGTAACGGGCTGGGAACCAGTGATTCCGTTCGAGACCACGATGCAGGATCTGCTGCAGTATTGGCGCGAACGGGTATCCAGCGGCCAGCGCTTCCTGACGCGGTGAGCACGGTGCTCATTCGCGCGCGCGCGCCCCTGCGCCTGGGCCTTGCTGGTGGCGGCACCGACGTGTCTCCCTACTGCGACACCCACGGCGGGTATGTGTTGAACGCCACCCTTGACCGCTATGCCTACGCGGTGATCGAGCCGCTGGTCCAGCCGAGGATCCGCTTCGCCGCCACCGACCAAGGAACGACAGCCGACCTCGCGCTGGACGACCCGCTGGTGCTGGACGGTCAGCTCAACCTGCACCGCGCGGTCTATCGCACGATGATGGACACCTACAACGCGGGCGTGCGCTTGCCGCTCGTGCTCAGCACTTTTTGCGACGCACCGGCGGGTTCAGGCCTGGGCTCGTCGTCAACCGTCGTCGTGGTCATGATTCGGGCGTTTGCCGAACTGCTCAATCTGGCGCTGGACGACTACGCCATCGCCCATTTGGCATTCCGTATCGAACGCGTGGACTGCGGCCTGGGCGGCGGCCGGCAAGACCAGTATTCAGCCACCTTCGGCGGCTTCAACTTCATGGAGTTCTATGCCAACGAGCGTGCACTGGTGAACACGCTGCGGGTGAAGAACTGGATCGTGTGCGAACTCGAGGCATCGCTGGTGCTCTTCTACACGGGTGTTTCGCGCGCGTCTGCGGCCATCATCGCCGACCAGTCGAACAACGTGGCCCGCGGCTCTGTCGACGCCATCGAGGCGATGCATGGCCTCAAGCACGAAGCGTTGGTGATGAAGGAATGCCTGCTCAAGGGCGACTTTGCGGGCATCGTCGAATCGATGCGCGCGGGTTGGATCAGCAAGAAACGCTCTGCCCGCAGCGTCTCCAACTCGCACATCGACGAGATCTACGACTCGGCCTGCAGCGCCGGCGCACTGGCAGGCAAGGTGTCGGGCGCGGGTGGCGGTGGCTTCATGATGTTCTTCGTGCCGCCCGAGCGCCGCATGGAAGTCGTGCGCACACTGGGGCGCTTTTCCGGGCAGGTCAGCAACTGCCATTTCACACAAGACGGCACGCAAGCCTGGAGGGCATGATGCAAGACTACATCCGCAACACGATCGCCCAAACGCAGGCGAACTTTGGTCGCATGCTGGCCGACCCGACCCTGCTCGCAGCCACCGAAGCCGCTGCCGCGGCTTGCATTGCCTGCATCCGCAGCGGCGGCAAAGTGCTGTTGGCAGGCAACGGCGGTAGCGCGGCTGATGCGCAGCACATCGCCGGTGAATTCGTCAGCCGCTTCGAGTTCGACCGGCCCGGTATGGCCGCCGTGGCGTTGACCACGGACACCTCCATCCTGACGGCCATCGGCAACGACTACGGCTACGAAAAATTGTTTGCACGCCAGGTGCAGGCGCTGGGCCGGCCAGGCGATGTCTTCATCGGCTATTCGACCTCGGGCAAGTCGCCCAACATACTGCGGGCTTTGGAGACCGCGCGCGAAGCTGGTTTGGTGAGCATCGGCTTCACGGGCAACCGCGGCGGCCCCATGGTCGAGCTGTGCAGCCACCTCCTGGCCGTGCCATCGGCAGACACGCCGCGCATTCAGGAAGGCCACCTGATCCTGGGCCACATCGTTTGCGGTCTGGTCGAAGCTGCCATCTTCAAGCGCCCGGCTTGATGGCGGGCGCACTCACGGAAGCGCTGGTGCTGGCCGGCGGCTTCGGCACACGGCTGCGCGCGGTCGTCAACGACGTGCCCAAGCCGATGGCGCCGGTGGCTGGCAAGCCGTTTCTCGAACACCTGCTCAATGGGCTGGCAGCCAAGGGCCTGCAGCGCGTGGTGTTGAGTGTGGGGCACATGGCGTCCAGCATCGTTGACCACTTCGGTGGGCGCTTTGGTGCACTCAGCCTGGACTACGCGGTCGAGACCACACCGCTGGGGACCGGCGGCGCCATCGCATTGGGCTTGACACGGTGCCATGAGCCAGCCGTGTTGGTGCTGAATGGCGACACCTGGCTGGACCTGGAAATGCCGGCGCTGACGGCGCAATGGCAACGCCAGGCACAGCCTGCGCCCATCATCGTGGCGCGCGAGGTGGAGGATGTCTCGCGCTACGGCAGCTTGCAGATCGAAGGCGGTTGCGTGCGCCGTTTTGTCGAAAAAGGCGGCGCTGGCCGCGGCTTCATCAACGCCGGGGTCTATCTGCTGCCGCGTGACTTTTTGGCCGGCCGTACGCCGCCCGCAGCGTCGACGTTTTCCTCGCCCGGAACGGCAACCGCAACAACGCCAGCAACCACATTCACACCGTTTGCGATCGAGGCCGACTTCCTGGTGGACTACGTGCTGACGCACCGCACCGAGGCCTTCGTCAGCCGCGGCGAGTTTGTCGACATCGGCGTGCCGGAAGACTACGCGCGTGCGCAGACCATGCAGCTGGGCCGGCTCGAATGACTCGCCCGGCCCTGTTTCTGGACCGAGACGGCGTCATCAACGAAGACAGCGGCTACACCCACCGCATCGCAGACTTTGTGTTCATGCCTGGCATCTTCGATCTGTGCAGGCACGCTCGTGGCTGCGGCCTGGCGCTGGTGGTGGTGACCAACCAGGCGGGCATCGGCCGCGGCCTGTACACAGAGGCCGACTTCTTGCTGTTGACGAGCTGGATGGAGCAGCGTTTCGCAGCCGAGGGCGCAGCGCTGGACCGCGTGTACTTCTGCCCTGACCACCCCGACGGTCTGGGCGCGTTCCGGCGCGAATCAGCTTTCAGGAAGCCCAACCCGGGCATGCTGCTGCAGGCCCGTGACGAACTGGCCCTTGACTTGCCCGCCTCAGTACTGGTGGGTGACAAGTGGAGCGACATTGAAGCTGGGCAACGCGCGGGCGTCGGCGTCAACTTGCTTTATGCACCGGTTGCGGTGCCAGCAGGGCCGCAGCCACCCCGCACTTCCGTTATCACCGATCTATGGGCTGCCATGCCTCACATCAAATCAGGAACCACCGTCAGAACCGGGCTGTTGTCCGGATTGCCATGAGTACCGATCAGGAATGGGAACGCTGGGGCGCCCGCGACCCCTACTTTGGCGTGTTGACGTTGCCGCAATTCCGATCAGCGGCACTGACGGCGCAAGACAAGGACATGTTCTTCGTTTCAGGCCAACACCATGTCGACTACGTGATGTCAGCCTGCCGGCGCTTTACGGCCGACTTCGTGCCGCTCGATGTCCTGGACTTCGGCTGCGGCGTGGGCCGCCTGGTCGTGCCCTTCGCGGCCTGTGCGCAGCGTGTGGTGGGCATGGACATCTCGCCGTCGATGTTGGCCGAAGCACGGCGCAACTGCGACGAGCGCGGCACGCCTCAGGTCGAGCTGGTGGGTTCTGACGACCAGCTTCTGCAGGCGCCCGGCCTGTTCGACTTGGTGCATTCCTGCATCGTGTTGCAGCACCTGGAGTTGGCACGCGGGCGTGAGCTGTTCCGCGAACTGGTGGCCAAGGTCAGGCCTGGCGGCATGGGCGCTCTGCATGTGACCTACGGCTGGGACATCCACGATGCCAGCTACGGCCTGCCGCCCCCCTTGCCAGCCCCACAGGCACTGCCACCGCCGATGCCTTGGGAGCCGGTGAAGACACAGCTGCGGCAGTGGTTGCGTCCTGCGCCGGCGCCGGCGCCGCCGCCGCAAAGCCCGGTCGCCACGGTCGACGCCGACCCGGAAATGCAGATGAACTACTACAACTTGAGCGAGTTGATGTATTTGCTGAACCGGGCTGGCGTGCAGCAGGTCTGGACCGACTTCACCGACCACGGTGGCGCGCTCGGCGCATTTTTGTTCTTTCGCAAACCGCTGCCGGTCTGAAGCGCCGCGTTGCAGTCAGGGCGCTGCTCGCTCGAACACGTACAGCCGGCCGAACAGGCTGGTCGGGCAATCCAATCGGTGGCCCTTGAACCCCGAACGGGCAAACAGCTCGTACAAAAATCGCTCGCTGAAGCCCAGTTCGAACCAGCCTTGCTGTCGCACCACGGCCACGACCTCGCTGTGCAGGCGCAAGCCCCAGGGGTAAGGCACGGCAGCGTTTTCGGCCTCGACGATGGGCTCCCCGGCCAGCACCACGCGCCCGTCCGGGGCAAGCAGATCGGCCAGCTTTGGCACCACGTTCAAGAAGTCCACGCAATGGTGAAAGCTTTCGTAGAACCAGACCAGCTGGTAGCGCTCGGCCGGGCGTGGATGCATGCCAAAGTGCCCGTGAAATGGGGTCAGAGGCACCTGGAAGAACTCAGCCTGCTGGCGCACGTAGTCGCAGAACGTGGCCGAGATGTCGACGGTGTCCACCGCCACCCCCAGCCGTGCCAGCGCCAACGCAGTGTGTCCAAAACCCGCGCCGTACTCGAGCGCCCGATCACCGGGTTTCAACCCGCTGTGACGCAACAGCATGCCACTGGCGATGAAGTGGTGGGACGCTGAGAACACGGCATCCGCATCACGCCGAAGGTAGAAGCCCGGCTGGCGTACGGGATCGACGTCGCCCCAGCTGTGCTCTTTTTCGTGAAGGGCCGCGACATAGGGCTCCGCAACTCCCGCCACCGCTTGCCACAACCGTTCTTGCTGCTCGGCGTAGGCCGTGCTGAAGGGGTCAAGCCCTTTTTTGAACCAGGAAGGCAATTCCATGTGCGCATGCAGCCACGGTGCCCAGGCTGCTCCAACGACGGAACCACCGTGTCCAAAGTAGGTGTTGCGAACCAGGTCGACTTCATCCACCACGAACTGGTGACGAACGCCAGGCATGTGCGCTGGGTTGGCGGGCCGACCCAAAACACGGCGCAAGCCACGCCGAAGAACGCGCAGGGGATTCATGCTCGGTTGGCGCGGCTCAGGTTCAGCTGGCAACGACCCGCTGCAAGAAGTCGCGCCACTGTGGCATGACGCGCTCGGGCAGGTACTGCGCAGCGACCACGGCGCCTTGCTCCACCAGCGCGCGGCGGCGGGGAACCGCATCGTCACCCAGCAGACCGCGCAGACACTCGGCGATCTCGGCTGGGGCGTAGGGGCTGAAATAGGCGCAGGCGTCGCCAAAAACGCCGCGGTGTACCGGCAATTCAGAGGCCGCCACCACGCCGCCGCAGCGCATGGCCTCGACGCCGGGGAAGTCAAAACCCTCGCCCAGGCTGGGGCAGACAGTGACGGCGGCATGGCGGTAGAGCAGGCGCAGATCATCCGACGGCACGCCCTGCAGCAGGTGCAGGCCGCCGCGCTGCAGCCAAGGCGCCAGGCGCTGCATCACAGCTTCGTGCTCCCAGCCCAACGACCCCACCAGAACCAGGTGCAAGCGCGGCCAGCCCGTGGCACGCAGCCGTTCCCATGCGTCGAGCAATGCCAAGTGATTCTTGCGCGGCTCCACCGTGCCAACCATCAGCAAATAAGGCAAGGCACCGTCGTCCAGGTCGCTGGGCGCAATGGCTGCGCCACCTTCGTGCACAACCGTGCGGTTGCGACGGCTCCAGATGATCTCGGGCACGCGGGTGGCCGAGCTGGGTTCGTCAAAAAACTGGTGCGACACCATATTGGGAATAGTCACTGCGCGTTCAGCCAGCTCGGGCATGACTGACAACAGGTCCTGCCGCGTGGCCTCGGACACGCAAGCGAACCAGGCGCCGTCACGCGCGTTGCGCAGCAGCGCATTGAAATGCGCAGCACGGCTGTAGCCACGGTCCTTGATGGTGTGCGGCATCAACAGCGGCACT
Source organism: Burkholderiales bacterium (assembly GCA_038209585.1). Classification (GTDB taxonomy): domain Bacteria; phylum Pseudomonadota; class Gammaproteobacteria; order Burkholderiales; family Burkholderiaceae_C; genus Rubrivivax. Next base: position 8,735 of record JBBQXN010000045.1, on the reverse strand, counting down.
GCGTCGTGGTACCGCACCACCAGCCGTGTGCCGCGTTTAACGCGGCCCGGGTAAGGCGTCTCGACCACCATCACGTCGATCCCAGTGGTGTCCAGCCTGACATAAGCCGCACGGCCCAGTGGTGCAGTGAACACACCCAGCGCATGAAGAATGGTGTACGGCCAGCGCAGCACACGAAAGCGCTGCGTTGTGACGAGTTCGAAGTCGGCCTCGGGCAGTGACTTGGCAAAGAGCGCCCGCCAGACAAAGTCCTTGAAATGGCGCGCATCGAAACCGCCCAATGGCACGGACCGCCCGAACGTCGACGCCAGCACGGCTGCGGCAGGGCCGACCAGCTTCAGCAGCAGCTTGCGCAGCCATTCCAGACGGTGCGATGCGGGACCTTGCTGCAACGACACCACCACCTGCGACAAGCGATCGATGGTCTGCGCGCCGTCCAGGCCGGGGCGTACGTTGTCGCCGTGCATCGGCAGGCCCGGCTCGACCACCAGGTTGCTGCTTTGGAGCAGGCCAATGACCTCGACCCCTTCCAGGCTCGCCAGACCGCGGAACAACAAGCGTACTTCCTGGGGAATGCCGCTGTGACCGTCCAGCGCCGCGCGAAGTTCGAGCAGGACCTTCAAGGGCCAGCCTCAATCAAAGCGCACGCTGGGTGCGGGCACCAGCGCAGACTCGTAGAAGGCATAGGCCTCATCAATGGTCTCAAAGTTGTAGAGCCGCCCCTGGTGCAGCACGGCGGCACTTTCGCAATACTGTTTGATGATGTTCGGATCGTGCGAGACAAGGATGAAGGCGCGGTCGCGGCGCTTCTGGAACAGTTCTTCGTGACAGCGGTTGCCGAAGCGGGCATCGCCGACCGACAGGCCTTCGTCGATCAGGAAACAGTCGAACTCGATGGCCATCGACAGCGCGAAGGCCAGCCGCATCATCATGCCGGCAGAGTAGTGCACGACGGGCTCGCGCAGGTACAGGCCAAGCTCGGTGAATTCTTCGACAAAGCGCAACAACGGCTTCCATTCGACGCCATAGATGCGGCAGACGAACTTCAGGTTGTCCAGGCCGGTCAAGTGCCCCTGAAACGCACCGGTAAAAGCCAAGGGCCAGCTCACGCTCATACCGCGGTGAATGCGGCCACGGTTGGGCTGCTCGGCGCCACTGAGCAAGCGAATCAATGTGCTCTTGCCAGCGCCATTGCGACCCAGGATGCCGATGTTGCGACCCCGATCGAGCCGCAGGTTGACCCGGTCCAGCACCGTTCGCTGGCCAAGCCGGGTGCCATAGGTCTTGGTAACGTTTTCCAGCAGGATCATCGGGCTTCGGCTCGCCGTGCCGCGTCTCGTACCAGCAGCAGGCCCAGCAGCGTCAGCACCAGGTTGACCTGAGCCATGTACGCGGCGTCGTAGTGGGTCCGCACAACATGGCCGAAGTAACCTTCGCGCAGCATTTCGACGCCGTGGACCATTGGCAGCAGCAGCACGACAGCCTGGGCCTTGACCGGCAGCCAATCGACCATGTAGGCCGCGCCAGACAACGGGAACAGAAGGTAAGCGGTGGGGTGCCAGATGCGGTCGACGAGCTCGCTGTAAGCACTGGCAGCACCGACCAGGATGGCCAGTGCGGCGCCGAACCAAGCCAACATCAGCCAACCGCCCAACACCAGCAACGGGTCAGCCGGCATTTCCATCCACTCGATGGCGGTGAAGAATGTGGCGAGCACCAGGAAGGAGGCGGTCGCTCCGGCCATCTCTAACAGGATACGGGTCACAAACACATCCAGCACACGCACATTGCGGTGGTAAAGCAGGTTGAGGTTGCTCTGGATGCCGGCGTTGCAGCGATTGACCGAATTGCGCCACATCAGCACTGACGAGTAACCAGTGATCGCAAAGGCGACAATGGGCAGGGTTGAGCCGTGATTCATGCCGGCCGCGCTCCACAGCGCAGTGATGCCCAATGTGAACAGCATGGGCTCGCCGATCAACCACAGCACACCGATGTTCTCGCGACCGAAGCGGGTGATGACCTCGCGCATTAGCAGCGCATGTATGACGCGACGCTGAATCTGCAGCGAACGCCAAAAAGAAATACGGCTGGCCGCGTCCCGGTTCATGGCGAAGCTCTCAATCGTCGGTGTGCTCGCGCACGCTGGCCACCACCAAACTGATCACGCCCCACACCAACAAGCCCAGCGCCAGCACCATCAAGACCGAGCGAACGCGCCGGGGCTCCATGGCCTTGTCCGGCAGGTTGGGTTGCACCAAGCGTTCAAGGTAGAGCTGTTTGCGCTGGGCTTCGCTGCGTGCGGTCTCTAGCGCAGAGAACGCGGTGGCGAGTTGGCGGTCGGCAAACTGCTTTTCCAGGGCCAGGCGGTCAAAGGCCGGCGACTTGGCGCTGAGCGAAGCGCCCTTGCCAGTAACCTTTGCCGACTCACTGGCCAGAGCACGCTGCAACTCTTCGACGCGGTTCGCCAGGCCGGCCACCTGCGGGTTGTTGGGCGACACCTGGCGCACTTGGTTCAGCTGGACCTGCGCCGCGCGGAGTTCATCTTGCAGCCGAGCCACGCCCTGCAACTGTATGGCGCTCTGGCGATCGGGGTCGAACACACCGCGGTCGCTGCGGTACTCCGACAAGGCCAGGGCAGAAGCGCGCGCCTTTTGCTCGGACAGCAGCACTTCTTTCTCAGCAACCTCGATCAGGTCTTGCCGGCTGCGCTTGTTGAGGTTGTTCACGAGTCGCTCGCCCATCTGCAACAACATCTCGTTGATGCCCCGTGCGTCCTCGGCGGTGTAGGCATTGACGCGCAGTACCGAGATCGACGACACAGCGTCGTAATCGATGCCCACATGCTTGAGGTAGTGCTTCTGCAGGGCCTCGAAGCTGGCGTCGCCATCCAGCCACGGAAAGCGGTTGAGCCGGTCGATACCTGCATCGCTAAAGGCTTGCCGCACGTTGAGCTTGGTGTCAAGTTCACGCAGCGCGTCGCGGCTGCGGATGAAGTCGTGCACGGAGTAGGTGTCATCCTGCGACCGAGTCAAACCCGTGCCCTGCAGCAGCGCGCCAAGCCCGCCAGCGGCCTGACGCTGCGGGCTGCGCACGACGAAGCGGGACTCGGAGATGTAGACGTCGGACGCAACCATGCCAAAGTAAACGCTGGCTAGCACGGTGGGCAGAAGCACGGTGATGAGAAAAATCGCATCCAGGCGCCGTGTCAATCGACGCAGCCGCGATGGCCGTGCTTTCGCCAGGACGGTTTGTTGGGGAGTGGAATCCAATGGCCTTGTCTCTTCGTTAGGCGCTGTGATGCATTTGTCGGTACAGCGTCAGCACTCGTTGCGTCATCTGTTCGGCGTTGAGTTGCGTCTGGTTGCGCAGGCGCGACGCTATACCCTTCCGCTGGCGCAAATCGCCGTCGGCCAGCAACCGCGCCAAAGTCAAGTCCGCTACGCCGTCAATATTGACCGAAGGCGTTCCGGAACCCGCAACATCGGTGACAACGATGGGAGTGCCCGTCACCATAGCCCCGGCCATGACCACGACATAGGCTTCGAACCGCAGGGTGGCAGGCGTGCAAAAGATGTCGCAGGCTTCAAAGTAGTTCGGCAAATCCCCGTCGGCAATGTGCCCCAACAGATGCATCTCTCCTGCCATGCCGCGGTCGTTTCCCGATCGTCGCCAGACAACACGGCGCAATCATTGCCAGAATCAGCCTCCGCACGGATGACGACGTCCAGCCCCTTGTAGTCCGTCTTCGGCCCAACGCAAAATCATGTGCCGGTAGCGATACCTTACGCGAACTGCAGCCGCCTTCGTTCTGTCCACCGCATTGTGATTGTCGCTGATGCCGGTGCGCACCGCGGTTGACTTGTTGCGCCAGGGCTGCAAGGCGGGCGAGGAATCGGCGTAGGCCGGGCTCACGATGGCGGCGTCCGCACGCGCCAACTTGCGCAGCAATTCGGCGAGGTAGGCGCTGTCTTGGCCGGTGACGCCGGTGATGAGCGCGTTCTTGGACACGAAAGTTGTTTTCCTAAACACAGTCAATCAGGCGAGCGCCTACCAACGCCTGAGGAGTCGCTACAAAGGGGCCGCCCTCAGGCCTTTGCGGCACCGATACGGCGGTACAGGCTGACAACCTTTTCGGTCATTTGCCTCGCGTTGAACTCTTGCAGGTACCGCTGAACCGCTGCGGCACCGAGTTGCTGACGCAGGGCCTCATCGCCCAGCAGCCGAGTCAAAGCGTCGGCCAGCGGCGCGACTTCGCCCACCGGCACATTGAAGCCGGATGTGCCGTGGATGTTCACCCACGGCACGCCCGAGCCGGCAATGTCGGTGGCGACAATGGGCTTGCCCATCACCATCGCTTCCAGCATCGCCACCCCATACGCCTCCGCGCGCACTGTCGATGGCATGCAGAACACGTCACAAGCTTCGAAGTGGCTTGCCAGTTCGTGATCCAGGATGTGGCCCAGCAAATGAACTTTCCCCGCCAGGCCACGCTTGGCCACGAGCGACCTGTAGTGGTCAAGCAAATCGCCATCGCCACCGATCAATACAACACAGTCGCCGGGAAGCGCTGCCGCTGCCTCGATCAGCACGTCAAAACCCTTGTAGTACGTCATGCGACCGAGCGAGAAGACGATGCGCCGGCCCCTGTAACGTTGGCGAATTTCCGCCGCCTTTATGCTGCAAATCTCGCTCCGATTATCGCTGATGCCGATGGGGATGACCTCGACCTTGTGGCGCCATGGGCGCAGCACCGTCGAACTGTCTGCATACGGAGGGCTGGTGGCGATAATGACGTCGGCCCGCTGCAGCAACCACTGTTGCAGCGGCTCATACAGGCGCAGGGCCTTGCGCTGCCGCACGACATCGCTGTGCCAATGCACCACCACGCGTGATTTGGGCTGCGCGAACCACAGCGCGAGGGCGGCCATCGGGTCGGGCATGTGAACATGGAGCACGTCGTGCCCCAGCGCCAGGGTGCGCAATTGCCAGGCCATTGCCGGCGCCATGGACGTGGACAAGCACATGCCCCACGACCCCGAGCGCACCACGTCGTAGCCGCTTTCGGTTCGTTCCCGGGTGGTGAACGGCCGCTGGTTGGAGCAGAGCACGTCGGTCCGTACGCCATCGCGATTCAGCCCCTCCGTCAGCTCCCAGGCCACCGACTCGATACCACCCATCACCGGCGGGTAGAACTTGCTGATCTGCAGCACCCTCATGCCCGAGTTCCCGGCCTCAACAACGCATGCAGGCGGCCCGCGGACACCGACCAGCGGTAAGCATCTGCCCGGGCGAAACCGCGTTGGCGCAAGTCTGCACACAAACCAGGTTCAGCGAGCAGCCGGCGCATCGCGTGGGCAATCGATGCCGTCGAGTGCGGGTCGAAGTACAACGCGGCGCTGTCGCAGACCTCGGGCATTGACGCTGCACGCGCCGCTGCAACAGGACAGCCACAGGCCATGGCCTCCAATGGCGGCAGGCCGAATCCTTCGTAGATCGAAGGAAACACCAGTGCGACGGCGTGTTGATACAGCGCCTTCAACGCCGCGTCGCCGAGCGGCCCGGTCCGAAGAACGCCGGGCGGGTCAGCGGCCACCGGCCGGCCTGAAAAGACGCGCCCGTTGCTGCCACCCACGATCACCAGGCGCAGTGAAGGGTCCACTGGAAGCAGCGCAAACGCGGCCACCAGCGCCGCCAAATTCTTGGTTGGGTTGTCACTGGCCACCGCGAGCAGGAAACGCACACCACTCAGGCCGTGCCGGGCCAGCACGCCGAGCTCGGGCTCGACGTCGGCCAGATGCTCGCTGCCGTTGGGCAGCAGCACCACCGTATCGGCGGCAATCCCCAGCCGCGCCGCGAGCCGGGCACGCGAGAAGCCGGAGACGGTGAACAGCCTCTCCGCGCGGCGCGCCAGGTGCTGAAACAAGAGGCGGTACCACAACGCAAAGGCGCGGGTGTAGGCCTCAGGGTGGTCGAAGACTGCGGCGTCGTGCAGCAGCATGGCCTGCCGGCGCGAGAACCACGGCGCCGTGCCGGCAAGGCTCAACAACAGCCCGCCCCGGGCATGCCAAGGCAGCACGGACTGCTCCCACAGATGCAGGGGCAGGCCCGGGAACCCGACGACACGCTGCTCAATGTGCCGCAAGGCCAGCCGCGCGCTGCCTGGCGGGCAAAGCATGACCCATGATGGCGCATCTGAAGCGACCAGCGGGTCCAGCGCACGCGCCAACTGCGACGCGACGCGCTGTACACCGGTGGTGCGCTGAGCAGCGAACTTGCCGTTGAGATAGACGCTGTTCACGGGGCCCACGCTGTGTCGCGAAACTCGGGAATGAGCGCGCGCAAATACTGACGGGCGCCGTGCGTGGCCCCGGTTTCCGAGGACATTTTTTGCACCCAGTGCAATACCTCCAAACCGTCGGTCTGAGGCTGCAGCCACGTCTCGCTCGGCCGATCCACCGCCGTTGGCAGCAAAACATCCCCATCCGCCAGGCACTCCTCGAGTAACTTCTCCGCCGACCGCAGACCCGTGAACTCGATTGCAGTCTCCGCTGATGTATGACCCGCCAGGCGCCACCTTGTCGCGGCGCCGATCTTCGACGGCTCGCCGATGTCCAGCACGGGCACCTGCCCGCTCTTGTCGAACGCTGCAGCCTGCAGCACCAGGCGCGCGACTCCGGTGGCTGTCATTGGCCGGCGGATGATATCCGGGAGCGGCACCGTCACTGTCACCTTCACCGTCACCGTCACCGGACCGCCCTTGTCGATCTGTTCCTTGAACTTGGGGATCACGCTGCCGCTACTGCCCAGCACGTTGCCGAAGCGCACGGCCATGAACTTCATGTCTGCATGTTTCGCAGTCAGCGGCTCTTTGCGGCGTCGTACGCAGCCTGAACTGCGCGCAAGAGTGATGGGTGCAATGTGCCCATCTTTAGCGTCTGACCGTAGGCTGGCCGTGGCGAAATCTTGAAGAACACTTCGCTCCAAGGAAGATCGACGATCACCTTGAAGTCGAACTTGCTGTCGTACGCCAGCCAACGACCAGCCCCGGTCGTGCCTGTGGCCCTGGTGCCGTGTGGGGCGCTTGCGGGAACCGGCACCACGCGAAGTCGCCAACCGTCGGCGGCTGCCACCCTGCGCCCATCAAAACAGTGACTGCTCGTCGAGAATCTTACCCATCGACATGGCCGCCTTGGCGCGCTTGCGCACCGCCCTGACTTCTGCAGATGTCAGCGGCACTTCGTCGTGCTCGTAGGCCGGAAGGATTTCTTCGGCAAACTTTGACAGCGGCAGGTGCACCACCTGCGTTTCACTCACGTCCAGCTCGGCCGCAAGCGATTTGACCGTTGCGCGCGTCTCGCCGAAGCGTGTGTCGCGCGAGCGAAACTTCAGAAGCAAGTGGGCGGCACCCATGTTTTTTCCCAGCTCATACATATCCGACATATACGAGTTTGGCGAAGATGAGTCGGTGATCGCGATAGGAAAGTGCATGCCGCCTTCGCCCAGCAGATGAACTTCGAGCCCGCCGCTGTCGCGGCAGGTGTTGCCTGGCCTCGTCGTGACCGTGATTACGCCCCAACTTGAAACCGATCACGAGGCCGTCGGAACAGGTGCCAACCGCAGAAGCTGCAGACCGGCGAAACGTGTGAAGTCTCGGTCGAAGCTGACCAGGCGCAGGTTGGCCGAGGTAGCGAAGGCTGCGAGATAGGCGTCGGTGAGCAAACGAGCCGGCAAGTCGGCCGCCGTCAGCCGGCGCATCTCGGTGTCGCAGCCGAGCGGCTCGCTGTGCAGCCCCACCTCAGGCAAACCCGTAAAGCGGTCATGGGCAGCGAGTGCGGACACCGCGTCCAATGCGTCAGGCCCCATGAGCCTTGGCTGGGTCAGCAGGCGCACCAGCCCCAGCATGGTGACCCTGCAAAACCAAAGCCGTTGTGCGGCCTCGCCCTGCCAGTACGCCAAAGCAGCGTCGTGATGCGGGTGCTGCTTTACAGCCAATGCCAGCCAGACATTGACATCGGGCAAATCACCATCCGCTTCGGCAGGACCGGCGGCGTATCGACGCGACAAGATCAGCCCTGCCCATCCAGCAAATCGAACAGGCCTGCGTTGCTGAGCACGCCCGCAGGCAGGGGATGGCCGAGCGAGAGGCTCGGGCATGCGCTGCGCTGGGGCACACCACCACCCACGGGCACCCCGGCAAGCCCGCGCTCGACCAACTGACGAACCAGGTCTTTCATGGGCAAGCCTTCAAGTGCAGCGCGCGCCTTGAGCGCGCGGTAGAGAGAATCCGGCAAATCAATTGCCGTGCGCATAAACGCACATTAGCACATTGCCCTCGATCGATACCTCACGGCCGCCGGCCCCGTTCTCACTGCTGCTCCGCCAGGAACGGTCGGTCAATCTGCGGGGCCATTAAAAGGAACATATGAAACGTGGCAATCGCCATCGACCCCCCGTCATGGGCGTACCCCGTGAACACACACCAGGCAAACAGGCCACACCGCTCAGGTCTCACACGGAGACATCATCCGACCAAAGTCGGATAGCTGTACGGATAGATAGTACATGAACTGCATTTCTGTTACGCTCTATCGGTATGCCTAAGACTCCACGCGCCCTTCGTCAGCTTCCGCCAGCCACTGCCGGCGCCATCGAAAAGCTGGGTGCCGACCTTGCTGTCGCTCGCTTGCGTCGCAAGGAATCGTTGAGGTCCTGGGCACAGCGCCTGGGCGTCA
>JBBQXN010000044.1:0-28026 GCA_038209585.1 Burkholderiales bacterium | reverse complement strand
GTCGCCATCACCGCCAGGCCGATCTCGTTGGTGCCGACGCTCGCCGCCTCGCGATGGCCGAGGCCGAGATGGACGTGTCGCACGATGTTCTCGCGCACGACGATCGCGTCGTCGATCAGCAGGCCGATGCACAGCGAGAGGGCCATCATCGTCATGAAGTTCAGCGTGAAGCCGAAGGCGTAGATGGCGATGAACGACGCGATCACGGCAATCGGCAACGTCAGCCCGGTGATGACGGTGCTGCGCCAGCTGTGCAGGAACAGGAAGACGATGGCGATGGTGAGCAAGGCGCCTTCGATCAGCGTGTGGCGCAAGCCGGTGAGGCTGTTCTTCACCCAGTCGCTGTCGGCGCGGATCAGGCGCAGTTCGGTATCGGGCGGCAATTGCTGGCGCACTTCTTCCATCGCCGCCTTGACCCCTTCACCCGTCGAAACGATGTTGGCGTCTTGCTGCTTGTAGATGTTGAAGTTGATACCGGGCTGGCCGTTGATGCGTGCCAGACTGTCGGGTTCGGCCTCTCGTTCCACCAGCTGGCCCAGGTCGGAAAGCCGCAGCGGCAGGCCGTTGCGGTGCGCCACCACGACCCCTTCGAACTGGCGCGGGTCGCGAATACGGCCTTCCACGCGCAGCAGCGCGTCTTGCGTGCCGTCGCTGAGCAAACCCACGGGCTGGTCGGCATTGGCCTGGCGCAGGGCCGTGGCGATTTCTGCTGGCGTGACACCGTAAGCGCGCAAGCGCGCCGGGTCCAGGTCGATACGTACTTCGCGCTGCGTCAGCCCGTTGATTTCCACCCGCGCCACCCCGGCCACGCGCTGCATGCGCTTGCCCACCAGCTGTTCACCCAGCACCGATAGTTCACGCGGGCTGCGTGTTTTGGACACCAAAGCCATGTTCACCACGGGCTGGTTGTTGTCGTTGTTCCAGCGCGCCACGGTGGGCGGCTTCACATCTTTGGGGAAACCGGACTGCACGGTTGAAAGGCGGTCGCGGATGTCCTGCATGGCACTGCCCATGTCGGCGTCCAGGCTGAACTCGATGCTCATGTCGCCACGGCCTTCCATGGCACGTGAGGTGATGCGCTTCACGCCAGCGATGCTGTTGACAGCTTCTTCAAGAGGTTTGATCACCTCTCGTTCCACCGCTTCGGCGCTGGCGCCGGGGTAGCGCACTTCCATCCAGGCACCAGGAAAGCTGATGTCGGGCATCTGTTCGACACCCAGCTTGCTGTAGCTGAAGATGCCCAGCACGCACAGGGCCACCATCACCATGGCGGCAAAAACAGGGTTCTGGATCGATACGCGGGTGATCCACATGGTCAGTTTCCTGCGCTGGAAGCGGAGGCTGCCGCGACTGCAGCGGCAACCGGCCGACCACTCACCACCAACGCTTTGGCACCTTCGCGCAAGTTCTCGAAACGCGCCGCCAGCACCACACTGTCGGGCTGCACGCCCTGCAGCACCTCCACGCGCCCGGCCGCAGCATCGCGCCGGCCCAGCATCACGGCGCGACGTGCCAGCACGCCGCCATCGATGACCCACACATGGTCCTGGCCGCTGGTGTTGGTGACGGCGGCATCGGGCAGGGTCAACCGCTCCGTGTCGTCAGCGAGCACGGCACGCACCATCGCGTACTGGCCGGCACGCAGCGCTTCTTTCGGATTGACCAGTGCAATGGTCACGCCGATGGCACGCGTTCCCGGTTCGGCCGACGGCGCAATGCGGGCGATGCGGCCAGGCACCGACTCGGGCAAGCCTTCCACCGTCACTTGCACCGGCATGCCCGCAGACAGGCGAGAGACCTCGTGCGTGCCCACGGTGCCGGCCAGTTCCAGCTGGCGCAGGTCGACGATGCTCAGCACCTGCTGTTCAGGACTGAGCCTTTCGCCGGGCAACACATGACGTTTGGCGACGATGCCCGCGATGGGTGCTACCAGGCTGCCGTCGCGCAAACCGGCACGCGCGGTGGCCAGGGCGGCCTGTGCTGCTGCCAGCTGCGCGCGCGCGCCGTCCAGCGTGCTGCGCGACATGTCCAGCGCCGTGGGGCTGATGAACTGCTGCTGCGCCAGGCGTTCGTTATTGGTGTGGCTGCGTTCGGCTTGCGCCAGGCTGGCGCGCGCTGATTCGATGAGCGCGCCGCGCTCGGCCAGGCGGCCGTCCATCTCGGCCATTTCGATGCGGCCCAGCAGTTGCCCGGCTTGCACGCGGCTGCCCTCGGTCACATTCAGGCTCAGCAGCGCGCCACCGGCTTTGGCGCGCACCAACGCGGTTTGCGGTGCCACCAGCGGGCCACTGAATTCGACGCTGCCAGGCATGCGCGCCATCTGGGGCTGCACCACTTCGCGCGGGGCGAATTCCAGCTTCACGGCGGCTTTGTCGGGTTCAGCCGAATCACCGGTCTTCACTTTTGCCTGGGCCGCCGTGGCCGAGCCCGGCACGTTCACCAGCCCTGTGGCTACACCCGCGCCGCCCAGGGCAACCACCAAGGCCAAGCCCAGCCCCAGCCACAGCCAGGGGCCTTTGTTTATTTTGTCGATCGCTTTCATGCCTCGGTCTCCCACCGTTATGGCCGGGAGTCTCAAGGCCTGGGCCTCTCGCCGCCATCCCCAGTGCGACGAAACGGCGTTTGCCGGTGACGAACTGCAAGCCGGAGCGGCGGCGGCGCCGCTCCGGTGGCTTCAGGGCAGCCTGAAGGCCGCCACTTCTGCCGCCAGGCCGTCAGCCTGCTCTTTCAGCGAGCCAGCTGCAGCCGCGGTTTGCTCCACCAGGGCGGCGTTCTGCTGGGTCACGGTATCGATCTCCTGCACGGCCTTGGCCGACTGTGCAATGCCAGCGGTTTGCTCGCGTGCGCCCACCGCCACTTCAGCCAGCAGCTCGCGCACGCGGCGCGACGAGCCCACGATTTCCTCAATCGTCTTCCCGGCCTCATGCACGACACGCGTGCCCTGGTTGACCTGTTCGAGGCTGGTGGTGATGAGGCTCTTGATCTCGCGCGCCGCAGCGGCCGAGCGTTGCGCCAGCGCACGCACTTCTGCGGCCACCACGGCGAATCCGCGCCCCTGTTCGCCGGCACGAGCCGCTTCCACAGCAGCGTTCAGCGCCAGGATGTTGGTCTGGAAAGCGATGCTGTCGATGGTGCCGATGATGTCGCCGATGCGGCTGGAAGAGCCGTTGATGTCGTGCATGGTCTGCACCACCTGGCTCACGATCCGCCCGCCGTGCTCGGCGCTGTTGGCATTGCCTTCAGCGATGCGCGTGGCTTCGCGAACGGTGTCTTCGTTGTGGCGTACCGTGGCGGCAATCTCTTCCATGCCGGCGGCTGTTTCTTCCAGGTTGGCTGCAGACAGCTCGGTGCGGCTGGACAGATCCATCGACGCGCTGCTGATTTCGCTGCTGGCATGCACGATGCTGTCTGCTGCGCCACGCACCTGGCCCACGATGCGACGCAGGCTGAGCTGCATGGCGCTCAGACTGGATACCAGGCCCGCCACCTCGTCTGCACCCCAGGCGCGCGGCCGGGTGGTGAGATCACCATCGCGCATGGCGTCGATGTGAAAGGCAACTTCTCTCAAGCCACCGTCCAGCACCTTGCGGAACGACATGAACAGGTACAGCGCCATCAACAAGCCCAGTACCGAGATGCCAGCGTTCAGGTTACGGGCCTGTTCCATGCGCGCCACGCGCTGGGCGATCAGTGCGTCCAGCTCGGTGAGCGACCGGTCGGCCAGCTTGAACATCTGGTCCAGCACCGGCTCGGTGGCGCTGGCCGGCAGCGCCTGGGCACCGGCTGCACGCAACACGGTGGCGTCAATCTCCTTCAGCCATTCTTGCGCAGGCTCTGCGGCTTCAGCCAGCCGAACCTGACCTTTCAAGCCGGGGTTGTAGGCCAGGGCTTTGTCGATGCCGGCACGGATGGCGGCCAGGTTGCTGTTCAGCAGCATGGCTTGTTCAATGACGGTGCGCTGTTCGCTGGGCAGGGCGTCGCGCACGCGGGCTGCCGCGTCGGCCATCACGGGCAGGCGGAACAGGGCCGCGTCCATCAGGTAGTAGGTGTCTATGTCGGGGTCCAGCGTCAGGTTCGACCCGTCTGTGGCCATCCCCAGCAAGTCCAGCAGCGGGCCCACGGCGCGCGTGCTGCCTGTCTGCAAAGTGGTCTTCAGGGCCGCGTAGGAATTGCCAGTGCCCAGCTCGGAACCCAGGGCTTGTTCCACCTTGTCCAGTTCGGCCATCAAGGCAGCTGTGCGGGCGGCGTCAGGCGCAGGCTGCAGCAGATGTTGCAGCAAGGGCATGCCTGCGCGGGCATAGGTCAGGCCCAGTCGTTCCTTGGCCGAGAAGTCGATGTTGCCCTGCTGCGCCTGGAAATAGCTCAGAGCCAGCAGCACGATGGGCAGCAAGAATGTGGCCGAGATGACCAGCGCCTTGCCGTTGAAGCCGATGGCCCGAAACAGCCGGATGCCCGGCGCCCAGGGCCCGTGGAACTTGAAGAATTCAGACAACGGGTTGGCGGCGCCAGGCTCGGGCAGCATGCCGGCCCCTTGCACAGTGCATTGGTCTACAGGTAAAGCGTGCAGGTTCATGAAGGCGAGTCGAGTTCCGACCGTAGAAAGGCCGACACAGGCCTGCCTGCATTGTCGGCAGCACTTTCGCCGCCCTGAAGCACAACTGCACTGCCATCAACCGCCAAATCGCCAGACTGCAGCACCCTGCCCGCGTTCAGACCACTTGGTTTACCTGGCTGCTGGCCGCACGCACAGCGCACCACCAAGCCAGGCCGCCGGCACCGGCTGCGGCCACAAAAAGCGCGGTGTAGCCCAGAACGCCAATGAGCCAGCCACCCCCCACGCCGCCCAGCACACCTGGCAAGCCGTAGCCCAGTGTGGTGTACAGCGCCTGCCCTCGGCCACGCAGACGGCCAGGAAAGTAGCGATGCACGAGTTGAATGCAGGCTGAATGATGGCCAGCGAAAGTGACGGCATGCAGCGCCTGCGACAGCACCAGCAAAGTGACGACCCAGGCCGCGCCAATCTCCTGCCCAGCCAGCGCCACCGCCGAGAAACGCAAGGCCGTGAACAAAGCCACCCATTTCAGCCACGCATGCGCCGAGATGAGACCGAACCAGCTGCCCTGCGTCCAGAAGAAGACGATTTCCACCGCCACGCTGACGGCCCACAACGCGCCCACTGCCGTCTTGCCATAGCCCAGATGTACGAGATACAAAGAAAAGAAGCTGTACAGGCTGGTGTGGGCCAGTACGGTGAAAAAAACAGATGCGAAGAACCAGGCCACTTCGGGCTGGCGCAGCCGGTGCAGCACGGGCGGCGGCGCGTCAGTCGGGCGCGTTTCGTCGTGTGCCGGCGGCAGGCGCAGCGCCGCAGCCAGCATCAAGGCATTGATGGCCGCCACAAACCAGGGAAAGACGCCAATGCCCAAACTTTCCAGCAAGAACCCAAAGACTGTGACGGAGACGATGAAGCCCACCGAGCCCCACACGCGCACGCGGCCGTAGCGGCGCGGGTCAACTCCGGTGGGCGTGTCCAGCAGCTGCGCCAGCGTGGCTTCGTACAGCGGCACCACGCCGCCATTGGCCAAAAAAAGCATCGCGGTCACCACGGCCACCGCGAATGCATCGCGCACCCCCAGCAAGCCCATGGCGGAAGCCAGCGCGCCAGCACAGGCCAGGCGGATCAGGCCAACACGCCGGCCCCGGTGGTCGCCCAGCCAGCCCCAGGCGTAGGGCGCAAACACGCGTGTCCAGCTTTGCAGTGAAGCCAGCGCACCGATGAGCAGGGTCGAGTACCCCAACGACTGGAACCACAGCGGCGCGTACGGGTTGAACAGCCCGACAGCGGCGAAGTAGGTGGCCGACAGCGCGCCATAGGCGGCCAGCGGCGACTTCAAGCGGGTGCGCGAATGGCTGCCGGGATGGGGCCAGGCGACACCTGCACATCGCCGCACTGCGCACGGTGGCGCAAGACATGGTCCATCACCACCAGGGCCAGCAAGGCTTCGGCGATGGGGGTGGCGCGGATGCCTACGCAGGGGTCGTGGCGGCCGAAGGTTTCCACCACTGCGGGCTCGCCCTGGCGGTCGATGCTGCGCCGTGGCGTGCGGATCGAGCTGGTGGGCTTGATGGCGATGCGCACCACCAGGTCTTGCCCGGTGCTGATGCCGCCCAGCACGCCGCCGGCCTTGTTGTCTGCGAAACCTTCGGGTGTCAGCTCGTCGCCGAAGCTGCTGCCGCGCGCGGCCACGCAGGCGAAGCCGTCGCCGATCTCCACGCCCTTCACCGCGTTCAAACCCATCATGGCGTAGGCGATGTCGGCGTCGAGCTTGTCGAACAACGGCTCGCCCAGGCCCACAGGCACGCCGCGCGCGCGCACCTCGATGCGCGCGCCGCAGCTGTCGCCGGCTTTGCGCAGCGCGTCCATGTGCGCTTCCAGCTGCGGCACCAGGCTGGCGTTGGCAGCAAAGAAGGGGTTGTGCGAGATCTGCGCTTCGTCCTCGAAAGGTATTTCGATCTCACCCAGTGCGCTCATCCAGCCGATGAACGTGGTGCCGTACTGCTGCTGCAGCCACTTGCGCGCCACCGCGCCAGCGGCCACCGTGGGCGCGGTCAGTCGCGCGCTGCTGCGGCCGCCGCCGCGCGGGTCGCGCAAGCCGTATTTGCGCCAGTAGGTGTAGTCGGCGTGGCCGGGGCGAAAGGTGTCAAGGATGTTGCCGTAGTCGCGGCTGCGCTGGTCGGTGTTGCGGATGAGCAGGGCGATGGGCGTGCCGGTGGTCTGGCCTTCGAACACGCCGGAAAGAATCTCTACCGCGTCAGCCTCGTTGCGCTGCGTCACATGGCGGCTGGTGCCGGGGCGGCGGCGGTCCAGTTCGACCTGGATATCGGCTTCGGTCAGGGCCAGGCCCGGCGGGCAGCCGTCGATGACGCAGCCGATGGCCGGGCCATGGCTCTCGCCGAAGTTGGTGACACGAAAGAGTTCGCCGAAGGTGCTGCCGGACATGGTGCGTTTTCAGGGTGGGACCACGTTGATTCTAGGAGCGGCCCGGGCCTGGCCTGGGCTGGTCTGGCCTGGAGCCCATGCGATGCGATGATCCAGGCGATGAATCGTCATTTGCTGCTCCTGTCCATCTGCCAGGCGCTGTTTCTCACCAACAACGTCACCTTCATCGCCATCAATGGCCTGGTGGGGCTGGCACTGGCGCCCCTGGGCTGGATGGCCACGCTGCCGGTGACGGGCTATGTTGTTGGCGCAGCACTTTCAGCCATGCCGGTGTCACGACTGCAGGCGCGCATCGGCCGCAAGCGCTGTTTCCAGATCGGCTTGCTGGTGGCCATGGTCTCGGCCGCGAGTTGCGCGTTGGCCGTGTACACGCAGAACTTCTGGTTGCTGGTGGCTTCCACCCTGGTGGCGGGCTTTTACAGCGCCAACGGTGCGTTGTACCGTTTCGCCGGAGCCGAACTGGTGGCGCCAGCGTTCAAGGAACGTGCACTTTCTCTGGTGCTGGCCGGTGGTGTGGTGGGCGCTTTCGCCGGGCCCAACCTGGCCAGCGCCACGCGCAGCTGGTTCGTGGTGCCTTTCGCAGGCGCCTACCTGGCCTTGGTGGGCGTGGCGCTGTTGTCGTTGGTCGTCATGTGCTTCATCCGCTTCCCTGCGCACGTGGCGCCCGTGCCTGGGGTGGCAGCGGGCCGGCCCACGTCTGAACTGCTGCGCCAGCCGATCTTCGCCGTGGCCGTGATTGCAGCCGCACTGGGCTACGGCGTGATGAATCTGTTGATGGCGGCCACACCGATTGCCATGCAGCAATGCAGGCACCCTTTTGACAGCGCCGCCCTGGTGCTGGAATGGCATGTGCTGGGCATGTTCGTGCCCAGCTTCTTCACCGGCAGCTTGATCCGCCGCTTCGGCGCCTTGCCGGTGATGTTCGTCGGCGCGCTGCTCAATCTGGTGTGCGTGGCGGTGGCGCTGTCGGGCGTGGATGTGATGCAGTTCCTGGTGGCGCTGTTTGCGCTGGGCGTGGGCTGGAACTTCCTCTACACAGGCGGCAGCACGCTGCTGACGCAGGCCTACCGGCCCGAAGAAAAGAACCGCGCCCAAGGCTTGATGGACACCACCGTGTTCTGGACCATGGCCGTGACCTCGTTCTCTTCGGGCGCGCTCATCACGACGCAGGGCTGGACCTGGCTGAACCTGGGCTCCTTGCTACCCATCGGCGTGGTGATGGCAGCGCTGGCCTGGCTGGCGCTGCAGGGGCGCAAGACGGTGCGGCTGGCTGCCTGAGGTCCGGCGAGGCGCCTGCCTGTCTTCTTTTGGCGCTGATCAGCGCCTGCCTGCTTGAGCCAGGGCCTGGCACCGCCATGCCACGCGCTGCGCCACATCGCCATAGCGGCTGGCCGGGTGGCGCGCGGCCAGGGCCTGGGCGTGCTGCTTGAATGCGGGGTCGGTGCACAGGCGGCTCAGCGTGGGGAGCATTCGCTGGCTACGTCGGCAGCCATCAACATGCCGCCCACGCCCTGGACCACCAGCGGTCTGGCGGGCTACGGTGAAGTCAGCTCAGACAACTACTGGGCACGCTGGACCTGGGTGTGATCGACGGCAGTGCCTCGATCGAACCGAGCCATGCCTTGACAGGCGGCGCACGGTTCGAGGGGAGCTACCGGGAAGCCACCGCATTCAGTTCTTATGGTCACGGCAGCTATGCCCAAGCCGGTGGTTTCGACCCCTTCGGCATCGACTTCGAAGCCGTACCTGGCGGTGGCGTGGTGCTGACCTTCAGCCCTGCCGCTGTGCCCGAACCTGCCACCGTCTTGTTGACGCTGGCGGGTCTGGGCCTGCTGGGTGGTGTGGTGGCGCGCCGTCGGCGCAGCCTGGAAACCACGAACCCGGATCAGCCGGCCGGTGGCGCCAAGCCCGGCTCGGGCCAGTCCTTGATGTAAGCCTTGAGCATCTTGTTCTCGAAGTCCTGGGCATCGACCACGGTCCTGGCCACGTCGTAGAACGAAATCACACCCATCAGGGTGCGCTGGTCCAGCACGGGCATGTAGCGCGCATGGCGCAGCAGCATCATGCGGCGCACTTCGTCCACACCGGTTTCGGGCGTGCAAGTCAGCGGTGCGTCGTCCATGACTGAACGCACATGGCGCTGGCCGATGCTGCCAGCGCCTGCCACCACAGCGAGAATGACTTCGCGGAACGTGAGCATGCCGGCTACGTCGCCATGCTCCATCACGACCAATGAGCCAATGTCGAGTTCGGCCATGGTGCGGATGGCCTCGAACAAGGTCATGTCGGGCGACACGGTATAGAGCGTGTTGCCCTTGACTCGCAGGATATCGGTGACTTTCATGCGGTCAATATAGCCCACAATCTTGGGCTACAACGGCCCTTGGAGACCCTGCATGCCAGGCGCTAGCGACCCCGGATTCGACACCCTGGCCCTGCACGCCGGGGCTGTGCCAGACCCCACCACGGGGGCGCGCGCTGTGCCCATCGTACTGTCCACCAGCTTCGTTTTCGAAAGCAGTGAACACGCGGCCAGCCTGTTCAATCTGGAACGCTCGGGTCACGTCTACAGCCGCATCAGCAACCCCACCAATGCGGTGCTGGAAGAGCGCATCGCCGCACTGGAAGGCGGCGTAGGCGCGATTGCCACGGCCAGCGGTCAGGCGGCGCTGCATCTGGCCATCTGCACCATTGCCGGCGCTGGCCACCACATTGTGGCCAGCAGTGCGCTTTACGGCGGCAGCCACAACCTGCTGCACTACACCTTGGCGCGTTTTGGCATCAGCACCACGTTCGTGAAACCGGGCGACGTGGACGGCTGGCGCGCAGCGATTCAGCCCAACACGCGGTTGCTTTTCGGCGAGACGCTGGGCAACCCGGGGCTGGACGTGCTGGACATCCCCACGGTAGCCGCTGTGGCACACGACGCCGGCCTGCCGCTGCTGGTGGACAGCACCTTCACCACGCCCTGGCTGATGCAGCCTTTCAAGCATGGCGCCGACCTCGTGTTCCATTCGGCAACCAAGTTCCTGTCCGGTCACGGCACGGTGGTGGCAGGGCTGCTGGTGGATGGCGGGCGTTTCGATTGGGAACGCTCGGGTCGGTTTCCTGAACTGACCGAACCTTATGCCGGCTTCCACGACATGGTGTTCAGCGAAGAAAGCACCGACGGCGCCTTCCTGCTGCGCGCGCGCCGCGAAGGCCTGCGCGATTTCGGCGCCTGCCTGAGCCCGCACACCGCCTGGCTGGTGCTGCAGGGAATCGAGACTCTGCCGCTGCGCATGGCGCGGCATGTGGAGAACACGCGCAAGGTCGTGGCCTTCCTGGCCGCACACGCCATGGTTTCACGCGTGGGCTACCCTGAACTTGAGGGCCACAGCAGCCACGCGTTATGCCGACAGCTCCTGCCCCGCGGCGCGGGCGCCGTCTTCAGCTTCGACCTCAAAGGCAGCCGCAAGCAAGGCCAGGTCTTCATCGAAGGGCTGAAGATTTTTTCGCATCTTGCCAATGTGGGCGACTGTCGCAGTCTCGTCATTCACCCAGCCAGCACCACGCATTTCCGCATGGATGATGCCGCGCTGGCCGCCGCCGGCATCACGCCGGGCACCATCCGTCTGAGCATCGGCCTGGAAGACGCCGACGACCTGATCGACGATTTGAAGCGGGCTTTCAAGCTGGCCGAGAAAGCCGGGGTGACTGGCCCATGAAACTGCAAGTAAATGGCCGCACCGCCTATGCCTACACCGGCGGAAGAACTTTCGACGCCACCCTGCCCTGCATCACCTTTGTTCACGGTGCGCTGAACGACCACAGCGTGTGGACGCTGCTGGCGCGCTGGTTTGCACACCATGGCCATGCCGTGCTGGCCGTAGACCTGCCCGGCCACCGGCGCAGCGAAGGGCCGGCACTGCAAAGCGTGGAAGCCATGGCCGACTGGCTGCTGGAACTGCTGGACGCTGCTGGCGTGCAGCGCGCTGTGCTGGCTGGGCACAGCATGGGTTCACTGGTGGCACTGCAAGCCGCAGCCACGGCGCCGCAGCGCACCGTGCAGCTGTGGATGCTGGGCACGGCTTACCCGATGCAGGTGTCGCCTGCGCTTTTGCAGTCTGCGCTCGAGACGCCAATGGCCGCCATCGACATGGTGGTGAACTGGTCGCATTCCAGCCTGGCTGCCAAGCCTTCCTACCCCGGCCCGGGCGTGTGGCTGCGCGGTGCTGGCCGAGCCTTGATGCAGCAGGTATTGCAGGGCGAAGCGGCGGGCGGACAGCCGATTTTTCACACCGACTTTGCGGCCTGCGCAGCTTATGCTGGCGGGGAGGCCGCTGCAGAACGGCTGACCTGCCCCGTGCATCTGGTGCTGGGAGACGCCGACCAGATGACGCCGCCACGCGCTGCTGCCGAACTGGCCAAGCGCTTGAAAGCGCAAGTGCATACCGTGTCAGCCGGCCACGCGCTGATGGCCGAAGCACCAGACGCCGTGCTGGCTGCGCTGCGCAGCACTTTGCGCGCCCAGACCAGCCTAGCCTAGCCCAGAGCCTGTGCCAGCGTGATGCGCTCAAGCTGCGCCACGCTGCGAAAACCTGCCGTGATAGCCGTGGGTGGCACCAGCAAAGCGTCGGCCAGCGCCGCCACGCTGGTCAGCGTAGGGTCGCACAACAGCACCAGGCGTGGACCGTCGGTGGCAGAGGGTTCGTCCAGCGACTGCACCCAGTCGATCGTGGCCAGTGATTCGATCACCGGCTCCAGCTGCAGCGGGTCGGCCCGCATGGCTTGCGCCAGCGCCGCCAATGACAAGCCGCGCTGTGGCGTGTGGCGCACGGCGGCCAGATGCTTGAGCAACACCAGCGCCATCTCAAAACGAAACCCCGGCGTGGGCGGGCGCCGCACCACGCGCATCTGCAGGCTGGGCGCGTACGCAGCAATCACAGCACCCAGCAGTACGATGACCCAGACCAGGTAGATCCACAGCAGCAAGATGGGTGCCGTGGCGAAGGCCCCATACATCACCGAGTAGGTGGGCACGAGCTGCAGGTACCAGCCCAGCGCCGCTTTCGCGGCTTCAAAGGCCAAGGACACAAACACCCCACCGGCCCAGGCATGGCGCCAGCGCACAGACGTGTTCGGTACATAGCGATACAGCGCCGCTGCGGCCAGCGCCAGCAACCCGAATTCAAGCGCACCCAGCAGCAGCGACACGCCGCCCGGCAAGACGGCCACGACACCCCTGTTGGCTGACAGGGCATAAGAGGTGAGCGACAAGCTGACGCCCAACGCCAGCGGCCCCAACGTCAGCGCCGACCAATAGACCAGGATGCGCTGCGCCAACGAACGCGCCTTGCGCACGCGCCAGATGCCGTTGAGCGTGCGGTCGATCGTCAGCACCAGGGCCAGCGCCGTGGCCACCAGCAACAGCAGGCCGACCGTGCCCAGACTGCTGGCCTTGCCGGCGAACTGCGTCAAAGCGCGCAGCACAGGCCCGGCGATGTTGTCGGGCACCAGACTTTGCAGAAAGTACTTTTGCAGCGCTGTCTGGAAAGAAGCAAAAATTGGGAAGGCCGAAAACACGGCCAGCATGACCGTCACCAAGGGAACCAGGGCGATCAGCGTGGTGAAAGTCAGGCTGCTGGCGGTGACCCCCAGGCGATCTTCGCGAAAGCGGTCGCGCAGCGTGCGCAAGGTGTCGAACCAGGGCCAGTTGCGCAGCGTCGACAGCAATTCGGCGCTGCGCTGCGTGAGGTGCTCGCGCCAAGCCTGACTGCGGGCAAGCAGCATGTTCATGCTGGCTATCATGCCAGCATGACTGCACCTCTGGACCCCGTGGTTCGCAACAGCCGCCTGGCGGCACTCGCTGGCCTGATCGCCTTGATCATCCTGGGCCTGGCCTGGGAACTTTGGCTGGCGCCCACCGGCAGCGGCACGCTGGCATTGAAGGTGGTGCCGCTGGTGCTTTGCCTGGCTGGGTTGTGGCGCCACCGCATGTACACCTTCCGCTGGCTGAGCATGCTGGTGTGGCTGTACTTCATGGAAGGCGTGACGCGTGCCTATTCTGAAGACGGCATCAGCCGTTGGCTGGCCTTGGCCGAAGTGGTTTTGAGCGTGTTTTTGTTCGCCTGCAGTTCGCTCTACATCCGTTGGCGCTTGCGCCAGGCCCGGCTGGCGGCTGATGCGGCCCCTGCCGCCTGAAGATGCGCGCACTGCTGGACGAACTTCGTCGGCAGCTGGGTGCCGCGCAGGTGCTGTGCGAGGGCGATCTTTCGGCCTATGAACGCGACTGGCGCCGCCGCTGGCACGGCCGCGCGATGGCTGTCGTGCGACCGGGCAGCACCGCTGAGGTAGCCACCGTGGTACGGGCTTGCGCAGCGCATGGCGCGGCGATCGTGCCGCAGGGCGGCAACACCGGCCTGGTGGGCGGCGGCGTGCCTGACGACAGCGGCACGCAGATTCTGCTGAGCCTGCAACGCATGCAGCGCGTGCGCAGCCTGGACGCCGCCAACCTGACGATGACGGTGGAAGCCGGCTGCGTGCTGCAAGCCGTGCAGCACGCAGCCGCCGAAGCCGGGTTGCTGTTCCCGCTGAGCCTGGCCGCAGAAGGCAGCTGCACGATCGGCGGCAACCTGGCCACCAACGCGGGTGGCACGCAGGTTTTACGCTGGGGCAATGCGCGCGACTTGTGTCTGGGCCTGGAAGTCGTGACCGCGCAGGGCGAGGTCTGGGAAGGCTTGTCGGGCCTGCGCAAAGACAACACCGGCTACGACCTGCGCGACCTGTTTATCGGTAGTGAAGGCACGCTGGGCATCATCACTGCGGCTACCCTGAAGTTGGCGCCGCAACCTGCAGCCAGCAGCACCGCGCTGGCTGCCTGCGCGAGCCTGGCCGACTGCGTGGCCTTGCTGGCAAGCGCACAAGCGCGCCTGGGCGCGGGGCTGACGGGTTTCGAGGTCATGGGCCGATTCGCGCTGGACCTGGTGGCGCGCCACTTCCCTGCCCTGCCGGGCCCGCTGCCCGGCGCGCCCTGGACTGTGCTGCTGGAACAGAGCGACACCGAAGGCGAGGCGCAAGCGCGCACACGTTTCGAGAGTCTGCTGGCTGCCGCCATAGAAGCCGGCGTGGCGCAAGACGCCGTGGTGGCAGAGAGCATCGCGCAAGCGCGGGCGCTGTGGCATCTGCGCGAGTCCATTCCACTGGCGCAAGCTGAGGAAGGGTTGAACATCAAGCATGACATTTCTTTGCCTGTCTCGCGCGTTGCGGCCTTCGTCGCCGGTACGGACGCACTGCTAACACAGCAGTTCCCGGGTGTGCGCCTGGTCAACTTCGGCCATCTGGGCGACGGCAATCTGCACTACAACGTACAGGCCCCGCCGGGTGCAGATGGTGCGGAGTTTCTGGCGCAACACGAACACGCAGTAAACACGCTGGTATTCGATGCGCTGCAGCCGCATGGCGGTTCGTTTTCAGCCGAACACGGCATCGGCGCATTGAAGCGTGACGAACTGGCCGCGCGGAAGTCGCCGGTGGCTATGAAGATGATGCGCGCCATCAAGGCGGCGCTGGACCCGCAGGGCTTGATGAACCCGGGGCGCGTGCTTTAGGGCCACCCGTTTTTGAAATTACTGCAGCGGTCCCGTCAGCGCAGCAGGCAAAGGAATCGACACCGTTTCGATGCCTTCTTCGCTCAACGCAGCGCGTTCGTCAGGCGTGGCCTGCCCGCGAATGGCGCGCTCGGCGGCCTCGCCGTAGTGAATACGGCGCGCTTCTTCAGCGAAGCGCGGCCCCACATCTTCGGTTCGGGCGACCAGCTCACGCACAGCGTGCAGGAACTGCGCTTGCGGGTCGGCTGGCACGGGCGCCTTCGTGGGCACGGCCGCAGGAGAACCGGCCACAGACTGGTCGGCCGGATTTTCAGCGCGTACAGCAGGCGCGCGCGCCCCAGAAATGTTCAAGCGCGGCGCCGACAACAGCCGCGTGATGACGCCGTCGTCGCACAGCGGGCAGCGCAGCTGGCCGCCGCCGTTTTGCTGCAGAAAATCGTCTTCGGAAGCAAACCAGCCTTCGAAGCCGTGGCCGTTGGCACAGCGCAAATCAAGTACCTTCATGCAGGCATCTTAGCCAGCCGAAGCTGCCCGTGCCGGCGCCTGCCAACGCAGTTCGCGCTTTCCTGCGCGCCAACGCTGCAACAGGTGCAGCCCGACGATGGTTTTCACGTCGGGCAACTGGCCTGCGGCACACAGGACGTCGAGTTCTTCTTCGCTGTGCAGGGCCACTTCGACGAACTCGTCACGGTCGAGTTTCTGTGCGCCAGCAGTCAGGCCTCGCGCCAGCCAGATCCAGATGCTTTCTGTCGAATAGGCTGCAGCGTTATGGATTTCGAGGCCGAAGGCCCATTCGCTGGCGATATAACCCGTCTCTTCCAGCAACTCGCGCTGCGCACAGGCCAGCGTGTTCTCGCCACTTTCCAGCCGGCCCGCGGGCAGCTCCAGCAGCACGCGCCCCACCGGGTGGCGGTGCTGACGCACCAGCACCAGGCGCGCGTCGTCCAGCAAGGCCACCACGGCCACGGCGCCGGCATGGCGAATGAATTCGCGCGTGGCCAGGCGGCCGTCAGGCAACTGCACTTCTTCTTTCACCAGGTGCAGGAAGCCCTGATGGACATCGCTGCTGTTGCCCGTCTTGCGTTCAATCAGATGTTGGTCGTCAATGGTTTTGTCATTGATGCGCATCGCAGTGGTGGCCTCAGGTAGCAAGGGTGCGCACGATGGCGTCCCGGCACAGCGCCATCAACCCACCAGAAAACACACCGAACAGCAGCACCGCCGCGCCGTTGGCCGCCAGCAAGATGCCCACGCCCTGGGTCTGCCCCACGGGCGCGGTTTGCGTGGGTGCATCGAACCACATCACCTTGACCACGCGCAGATAGTAGAAAGCGCCGATCAGAGAGAGCATCACCGCCACCACGGCCAGCACGATGTAGATCGTGGCACCGGTGCTGACCAGGGCCTGAATGACCGCCAGCTTGCCGAAGAAGCCGATCATGGGGGGCACCCCGGCCAGCGAGAACATGAACACCGTCATCACACCAGCCACCCAGGGGCTGCGTTGCGCCAGGCCGGCCAGGTCGTCGATCTGTTCAGACTCGAAGCCCTGCCGTGACAGGAACATGATGAGCCCGAAGGTGCCCAGCGTGGTCATCACATAAGCCAGCAGATTGAACATGGCCGAGCTGTAGGCATTGCCTGCCGAAACCGTGTTGCCACTGACGACACCAGCCGACATGGCCAGCAGCACAAAGCCTATTTGCGCGATGGTGGAATAGGCCAGCATGCGCTTCAAGTTGGTCTGCGCAATAGCCGCCAGATTGCCCAGCGCCAAGCTGGCCACTGCGAGCACGATGAACATCTGCTGCCAATCCAATGCCAGGCCCAGCATGCCTTCCACCAGCAGCCGAATGGTGATGGCGAACGCTGCAAACTTGGGCGCACCGGCAATCAACAAGGTCACGGCCGTGGGCGCGCCCTGATACACGTCGGGCACCCACATGTGGAAAGGCACGGCACCCAGCTTGAAGGCCAGGCCGGCGACGACGAAGACAACACCGAAGACCAGCACTTCCTGGTTGATGCGGCCGGTGGCAATGGCTTCCAGCACCTTGGGTATTTCCAGCGTGCCGGTGGCGCCGTACATCATGCTCAGGCCGTAAAGCAGGAACCCGCTGGCCAGGGCGCCAAGGACGAAGTACTTCATCGCCGCTTCGGTGCTGATGGCGTGGTCGCGGCGCAGGGCGGCCAACGCATACAAGCTCAAGCTCATCAGTTCCAGGCCCAGATAGAGCACCAGGAAATGGTTGGCGCTGCACATCACCGAGATGCCCAGCAGCATGAAGGTAGCGAGCATGTAGAACTCGCCCTTGAGCATGTCGCGGCTGCCCAGCGTAGGGCGCGCATAAGCCAGGGTGATCATGACGCTGAGCGTGGCGAAGAAGGCCAGCAGGTGCCCCATCGGGTCGGTGACGACCATGCCGCCCATGCCGTAGGCCGTTTCGCCGGCGTTGTGGCGCAGCAAGTGCAGCCCGGCAAACACGGTCAGGCTCGCCTGGGTGAGCCAGAAGGTGAGCCGGCGTTGTGGATCGCTGCTGCTCAGGTCGATCAGCAGCACGGCGCAGGCTGCCACGAGCAGCCAGATTTCAGGGATGAGGACGGACCAGTTCATGGCTGTCTAGGCCCTATTTCAGTTGGGCTCATGGCAATTTCGATACGGCAACATGCCGCAACAGGTCAGCCACCGAAACGTTCATCACGTCGGTGAAAGGCTTGGGATACAGGCCCATCCACAACACCGCCGCCGCCAGTACGGCCAGCATGGTGAATTCGCGTGCATTGATGTCCTGCAACGCCTTCACCTCGTCGTTGGCCACGTCGCCAAAGTACACGCGCTTGACCATCCAAAGCGTATAGGCCGCGCCGAAGACCAGGGTGCTGGCAGCCAAGAGGCCGATCCAGAAGTTGTATTGCACGGCACCCAGGATGACCATCCATTCACCAACGAAACCGGCGGTGCCCGGCAGACCGCAATTGGCCATCGCAAAGAGCACGGCGAAGGCCGTGAACTTGGGCATGGTGCTGGCCACGCCGCCGTAACTGGAAATCTCGCGGCTGTGCATGCGGTCATAGAGCACGCCGATGCACAGGAACATGGCGCCACTGACGAAGCCGTGGCTGATCATCTGCACGATGGCGCCACTGACGCCGAGTTCGTTGAAGATGAAGAAGCCGAGTGTGACGAAACCCATGTGCGCAATCGAGCTGTAGGCCACCAGCTTCTTCATGTCCTGCTGCACCAGCGCGACCACGCCGATGTAGAGCACGGCAATCAGGCTGAGCGAGATGATGAGCCAGTCGTATTCGCGTGCTGCGTCGGGCGCAATCGGCATCGAGAACCGCAGAAAGCCGTAGGCGCCCAGCTTCAGCATGATGGCTGCCAGCACCACCGAGCCGCCAGTGGGCGCTTCCACGTGCGCATCGGGCAGCCAGGTGTGCACCGGCCACATCGGCACCTTCACAGCGAAAGCCGCCAGGAAGGCGAAGAACAGCAGGCTTTGCGCCGGCAGCGGCAAAGGCAGCCTGTGCCATGCCGCGATCTCGAAGCTGCCGCCGCTCTTGAAGTACAGGAACACCAGTGCCACCAGCATCAAGAGCGAGCCGGCGAAGGTGTAGAGGAAGAACTTGAATGCCGCATAGACCCGATTCGGCCCGCCCCACACGCCGATGATGATGTACATCGGGATCAGCGTGGCTTCGAAGAAGACATAGAACAGCAGGCCGTCTGCGGCCGAGAAAACGCCCACCATCAGCCCGGAAAGGATGAGGAAGGCGCCCATGTACTGGCCTACGCGCTGAGTGATCACTTCCCAGCCTGCCATGACGACGATGACGGTGATGAAGGCAGTGAGCGGCACGAACCACACCGACAGACCGTCCACACCCAGGTGGTAATTGACGTTGAAGCGGTCGATCCAGGGCATCTTCTCGACAAACTGCAGTGCAGCAGTGGTCTTGTCGAAACGCGTGATGAGTGGCAGCGTGATCAGGAATGAAGCGATCGAACCCGCCAGCGCCACGCCGCGCGCCGTGCCCGCGTTGTCGTCGCGCGCTGTAGCCAGCAGCAGCACACCGACAGCGATGGGCAACCAGATGGCAAGACTCAACAAACCCATGGGGCCCTCGTTCCTTTGTTCTTGTTCTTCACGCGTGTCTTCACCGCATCAACCCGCTGAAGTACGGCCACAGCTGCCACGTCAGCAGGCCGAAGATGCCCAGCATCATGACCAGGGCATACCAGTACAGGTGGCCGGTTTGCACGCGACGCACCAGGCCGCCTAGCGAGCCCACAGCGCGGGCCGAACCGTTGATGATGGCGCCGTCGATCAAGGCCTGATCTCCGCCCTTCCACAAACCCAGGCCCACTGCGCGCGCGCCTGGAGCCAGCACTTTCTCGTTAAACCAGTCGAGGTAGTACTTGTTTTCGAGCAGGGTGCGCAGCGGCTTCAGGTGGCGGTCCAGCGCTGCAGGAATGGCCGGCATCTTCAGGTAGAAAAGCCAGGCGGTGAAAACACCGGCAGCAGCCATCCAGAAGGGCAGTGTCTGCAGGCCGTGCAATGCCATCGCCGCGGCACCGTGAAATTGCTCAGCCAGGCTGGCCATGGCCGGGTGCTTGGCAGCGTCGATGGTGATGGCGTCTTTAAGGAAATCGCCGAAGAGCATGGGCTGGATGGTGATGAAGCCGATCAGCACCGAAGGCAGGGCCAGCAGCACCAGGGGCGCTGTGACGACCCAGGGCGACTCGTGCGGTGTAGCGTCGTGGTGCGCATGCGCATCATCCGCATGCCCATGCTCGTCATCATGGTGCTCCGGCGGAAAAGGCTTGTGATGAAAGCGTTCCTTGCCGTGGAAGACCAGGAAGTACATCCTGAACGAGTAGAAGGCGGTAATGAACACGCCAGCGACCACGGCGAAGATGGCGAAAGGCGTGCCCGGCAGATTGCTGGCTTCGACCGCCAGGATGATGCTGTCCTTGCTGTAGAAGCCCGCAAACAATGGCGTGCCAATCAAAGCCAGGCTGCCCAGCAAGGCCGTGATCCAGGTGATGGGCATGTGCTTGCGCAGGCCGCCCATGTTGCGGATGTCCTGATCGTGGTGCATACCCATGATGACGCTGCCCGCAGCCAGAAACAGCAGCGCCTTGAAGAAGGCGTGCGTCATCAGGTGGAACACCGCCACGCTATAGGCAGAAGCGCCCAGCGCCACCGTCATGTAGCCCAGCTGCGAGATGGTGGAATAGGCCACCACGCGCTTGATGTCATTCTGGATGATGCCCAGGAAGCCCATGAACAGCGCCGTGATGGCGCCGATGACCATGATCAGGTTCAGCGCGGTGTCCGACAGCTCGAACAGCGGGCTCATGCGCGCGACCATGAAGATGCCGGCCGTGACCATGGTGGCGGCGTGAATCAGTGCGCTGATGGGCGTGGGGCCCTCCATCGAATCGGGCAGCCACACATGCAGCGGAAACTGCGCGCTCTTGGCCATGGCACCGATGAACAGACAGATGCAGGCCGTGGTGACGAGCATCCAGTCGGTGCCCGGGAAGTTCAGCTTGGCCAGTTCCGGCGCTTGGGCGAACACTTCACCGTAGTTCAGTGACCCGGCATAAGCGGCGATGAGGCCAATGCCCAGAATGAAACCGAAATCACCGACACGGTTGACCAGAAAGGCCTTCATGTTGGCGAAGATGGCGCTGGGCCGCTTGAACCAGAAGCCGATGAGCAGGTAGCTGACCAAGCCCACCGCTTCCCAGCCGAAGAAGAGCTGCAGGAAGTTGTTGGCCATCACCAGCATCAGCATGCTGAAGGTGAACAGGCTGATGTAGCTGAAGAAGCGCTGGTAGCCAGGGTCTTCTTCCATATAGCCGATGGTGTAGATGTGCACCATCAATGACACGAAGGTCACCACGCACATCATCATGGCCGACAGGCCGTCGATGAGAAAGCCCACTTCCATCACCAACTTGCCCACCACCATCCAGGTGTAGATCGTCTCGTTGTAGCGCGCACCGCCCGCCACCTTCGACAGCACATAGGCCGAGCAAACGAAGGCGATGAACACGCCCATGATGGTGAAGAAGTGCGCGCCGCGCCTGCCCACCCACTTGCCGGCCAAGCCGGCGATGAGCGAGCCGGCCAAAGGCGCCAGCGGAATGGTGAGCAGCAGACCGGTAGATAAAGAGGCCATGTTCGATTAGGCGTGTTGCGAGCCAAGCCTTCCGACCTGGGTCCGGCTTTGCCGGCCCGTCAGACGACGGCCCCCTCGGGGGGTGGCGAGCGAAAGCGAGCTCGGGAGGGACATTTCAGCCCTTCAATTCGTCGAGTTCTGCGACGTTGATCGACGCCCGGTTGCGGAAGAGCACCACCAGGATGGCCAGGCCGATGGCCGATTCGGCCGCGGCCACAGTGAGGATGAAGAAGACAAACACCTGGCCCGACATGTCGCCCAGGTAATGCGAAAACGCGATGAAGTTCAGGTTGACGGCCAGGAGCATCAGTTCGATGGCCATCAGCAACACGATGAGGTTGCGGCGATTCATGAAGATGCCCACGACCGACAGCGCGAACAAGATGCCGCCCAGGCTGAGGTAATGGCCCAGTGTGATGGGGCCCAGGCTCATGGCGTTGGCCCCTTGGCACCAGCGTCTGCCCCTGGCCCGTTGGGCTCGTTGGGCTCACTCGGCTTTTCGATGGTGGGCGCCACCTTGACGATCCGAAGCCGGTCGGCCTTCTTCGCCAGCACTTGCTGCGAAGCGTCCATGTGCCGGCTGACCTTGCGCTCACGCAGCGTCAGGCTGATGGCAGCGATGATGGCCACCAGCAGCAACACAGCAGCGAGTTGCAACGGGTACAGATAGTGCGTGTAGAGCTCGATGCCCAGCAGCCGCGTGTTGCCCATCTCCAGCGCGCGCGCCGTGGGTGCGGGCGCTTCCAGGTTGAAGCCGCGCATCAGCACCAGGGCCATCTCCAGTGCGATCAAGGCGCCGACCAAGCCAGCCAGCGGCAGGTGCTTCCAAAAACCCTCACGGAAACTGTCCGAGCCGGTGTCGAGCATCATCACTACGAACAGAAACAGCACCATGACCGCACCCACATAGACCAGTACCAGGGTGATAGCCAGGAATTCGGCATGCAGCAGCATCCAGATGCAGGCGGCGCTGAAAAACGCCAACACCAGAAACAGTGCCGCATGCACCGTGCTACGCGCGGTGATGACGCGAAATGCCGCGAACAGCAAGATCGCGGCGAAGGTGTAGAAAAGACCGGCAGTGGTGTCCATGTTTTTGGTTTGTTCGGCGGCTTGAATCAATCTTTCCGCCGTGGATCCGGCTCCGCCGGGCCACTGGCGGACGATCCCCTGGCGGGGCAGCGAGCGCCAGCGAGCTTGGGGGTCTTTATCTGTAAGGGGCGTCGGCAGCGCGGCTTGCGGCTATCTCGGGCTCGTAACGGTCGCCCACGGCCAGAAGCATCTCTTTGGTGAAGTACAGGTCGCCGCGCTTTTCGCCGTGATATTCGAAGTGGTGAGTTTCGACGATGCTGTCAACTGGGCAGCTTTCTTCGCAGAAACCGCAGAAGATGCACTTCGTCAGGTCGATGTCATAGCGCGTGGTGCGGCGGCTGCCGTCTTTTCGCACGTCACTTTCGATGGTAATGGCCATGGCCGGGCAGACCGCTTCGCACAGTTTGCAGGCGATGCAGCGCTCTTCGCCGTTTTCATAGCGTCGCAGCGCGTGCAGACCGCGAAATCGCGGGCTCTGGGGCGTTTTCTCTTCCGGGAACTGCACGGTGACGTTCTTCGACAAAAAGTGCCGGCCGGTCAACGCCATGCCTTTTAAGAGTTCGGTCAGCAGCAGGCTGGAGAAAACCTGCCGAATGGCGGTAAATGTGCTCATAGGGGTTTGAAGACGTTGAACGGCGTCTGCATCCACAGGCCGACGACCACCAGCCAAACCAGGGTGATCGGGATGAAGATCTTCCAGCCCAGACGCATGATCTGGTCGTAGCGGAAGCGCGGGAAGGTGGCACGAACCCACAGGAACATGGTAGCGACGCAAAAGACCTTGATCGCCAGCCAGATCCAGCCGGGAATGAAATCAAGGAAGGCAAACGGCGACAGCCAACCGCCCAGGAACAACAGCACGGTGAGCGTGCTCACCAGAATCATGTTGGCGTACTCGGCCAGGAAAAACATGGCAAAGCTCATCCCCGAGTACTCGATCATGTGGCCGGCGACGATCTCCGATTCGCCTTCGACCACGTCGAAAGGGTGGCGGTTGGTTTCGGCCAGGCCGCTGATGAAGAAGACGACGAAGATCGGCAGCAAGGGCAGCCAGTTCCAGCTGAGCATCGTCAGGCCCATCTCTGCCATGTGCCCGCGGCCCTGCTGAGCCACGATCTCGCTCAGGTTCATGCTGGCCGAGACCATCAGCACGACCACCAGGCAGAAGCCCATGGCGATCTCATAACTGATCATCTGCGCACTGGCGCGCATGGCACCCAGAAAGGCGTATTTCGAATTGCTGGCCCAGCCGGCGATGATGACGCCGTAGACCTCCATGCTCATGATGGCCAACAGCAGCAGCACGCCGGCATTGACGTTCGCCAGCGCAACTTCCGGGCCGAAGGGAATCACGGCCCAGGCGGCCAGCGCCGGCATGATCGTCATCACCGGGCCCAGAAAGAACAGCCCTTTGTTGGCTGCGGTGGGGCGAATGATCTCTTTGAATATCAGCTTGACGGCATCAGCGATCGGTTGGAGCAAGCCATACGGACCGGTGCGGTTGGGCCCCGGGCGAATCTGGCTCCAGCCGATGGCCTTGCGTTCCCACAGCGTCAGGTAGGCCACGCAACCCATCAAGGGCAGCACGACGGCAATGATCTTGATCAGGCTCCACAGCACCAGCCACAGAGTGGGGCCGAAAGTGGCGGTGCCGAACTGCTGAAGGGATTCAAGCATGCTCAGACCGCCGCAACCGAACGCACGGCCTCTACCGTGATGTCACCGAACATGGCGCCCAACGCCGCCGTCATCGGATGCCCTGCGGGAACGCGCACTGTTCCCTTGGCAAGCGTCTTGTCTTCTCGTGCTGGCAGCACCACGGCGCCTTCGCCCTGTGCCACGAGCACGCGGGCGCCTGCGGCCAGACCCAGCTGTTGCCACAAGACACTCGGCAGGCCCACCACAGGCTCGCCCCTGGCATCAGCCGTCAGCTGCAGTGAAGTGGCCCGCCGCACGATGGAATCAGTGGCGTAGATGGGTACGTCGGCGACGCGCTGCAATTCGGCACCAGCCGCACCCGTCACCGCTGCAGGCGCAGGCGTAGGCGCCAGCGTGGCGGCAGTGCTGTTGTCCAGGCGTGCAGCCAGTCCTGCCAGGTCACCCAGGGCGGCTTCGCGCACTTCTTCCGATGTCTCGAAATCAAAGCCTGGCAGATCCAGCAGGTTGCCCAGCACGCGCAGCACTTTCCAGCCCGGGCGGCTGTCGCCCAGTGGCTTGACCACGCCATGGAAGCCTTGCGCCCGGCCTTCGGAGTTGACGAAGGTGCCGGCGGTTTCAGTGAAAGGGGCGATGGGCAACAGCACATCGGCCACATCGGCGGCCGCGTCCTTGAACGAGGTGAGCGCAACGACCAAACCCGAAGCAGCCAACGCGCGCCGTGCCGTGGCTGCGTCTGCTGCATCCAGCACCGGCTCGGTGTTGAGCAGCAGCAAAGCTTTCATGGGCTGCGACAGCATCTCTTGCGCGTTCATGCCGCCTGGGCCTGGCATGGCGCCCACAAGTTGCGCGCCCACGCTGTTGCCAGACTCACCAAACATGCCGACGCTGGCGCCGGTGTGGCGCGCGATCCAGCTGGCCAGCGCCAGCAGGCGCGAGGCTTGGGGATGCTGCACGGCAGCGTGGCCCAGCAGCACAGCCTTGCGTTCACCGTTCCATAGCGAAGCTGCGATGGCCTGCGCTTGTTCACCGGGTTCGATACCCTCCACGGGACTCGACACACCAGCTGCCTTGGCCACTGCCATAGCCACCTCAGCCAAAGCCTGTGGCCAGTGAGAAGGTGCGCAAGACCAGGGAGTGGCCAGCGGCAGCAACCAATCGTCGTGTACCGCATGCAGGCTGTGCACCTGCGCGCCGCGTCTCTCGGCCTGGCGCAGACGCTGCGCAAACAGCGGGTGGTCCTTGCGCAGAAAAGAGCCGATAACGAAAGCGCGATCCAGTTGCGACAAGTCAGCGATGGGCATGCCCAGCCAACGTGCCTTGCCTGCGGGCGCGGGATGGCTGAAGTCACTGTGGCGCAAGCGGTGGTCGATGCTTTCGCTGCCGATGCCGCGCATCAGTTTGGCAAGCAAGTGCAGTTCTTCGGTCGTCGACAGGGCACTTGCCAAAGCACCCATGCGTGCCGTGCCGAACTCGATCTTCACGCGCTTCAAGCCGTCGGCGACATAGCCGAGTGCGGTATTCCAGTCCACCGCCTGCCAAGCGCCGCCTTGTTTGATCATCGGCTGCGTCAGCCGCGCATCGCTGTTCAACGCTTCGTAGCTGAAGCGATCGCGGTCGGCGATCCAGCATTCGTTGACGGCTTCGTTTTCCAGCGGCACCACGCGCATCACCTTGCCGGACTTGACCTGCACGATGAGGTTGGCGCCCGTGCTGTCGTGCGGCGAGATCGACTTGCGGCGCGAAAGCTCCCAGGTGCGGGCGCTGTAGCGGAAAGGCTTGCTGGTGAGGGCGCCGACCGGGCAGATGTCGATCATGTTGCCTGACAGCTCGCTGTCCACCGTGCCGCCCGTGACGGTGGTGATTTCACTGTGCTCGCCGCGGTGGATCATGCCGAGCTCCATCACCCCGCCCACTTCCTGGCCGAAGCGTACGCAGCGCGTGCAGTGGATGCAGCGGCTCATCTCTTCCATGCTGATGAGCGGGCCCACGTCCTTGTGGAAGACGACGCGCTTTTCTTCTTCGTAACGGCTGGCACTCTTGCCGTAGCCCACAGCCAGGTCTTGCAGCTGGCATTCGCCGCCCTGGTCGCAGATGGGACAGTCCAGCGGGTGATTGATGAGCAAGAACTCCATCACCGACTTCTGCGCCTTCAGCGCCTTGTCGCTCTTCGTGCGAACGATCATCCCGTTGGTCACCGGCGTGGCGCAGGCCGGCATGGGCTTGGGCATCTTTTCGATGTCTACCAGGCACATGCGGCAGTTCGCTGCGATCGACAATTTCTTGTGATAGCAGAAATGCGGGATGTAGATGCCCGCCGCGTCGGCCGCATGCATGACCATGCTGCCGTCCGTGACCGTCACCTGCTTGCCGTCGAGTGTGATCTCAGCCATGGTTCAGGCGGTCTGCGCGACCATGCAGGTCTTGTGCGCGACATGGTGTTCGAATTCGGGCCGGAAGTGCTTCAGCATGGCCTGCACCGGCATGGCCGCGGCGTCACCCAGGGCGCAAATGGTGCGGCCCTTGATGTTGTCGGCCACGCTGTCCAGCAAGTCCAGGTCTTCGGCGCGGCCCTTGCCATGCTCGATGCGGTCGACCATGCGCCACAGCCAGCCCGTGCCTTCGCGGCAAGGCGTGCACTGCCCGCAACTTTCGTGTTGATAGAAATAAGACAAGCGCAGCAGGCTCTTGACCATGCAGCGCGAGTCGTCCATGACGATGACGGCGCCGCTGCCCAGCATCGAGCCGGCCTTGGCGATGGCGTCGTAGTCCATGGTCGTGTCCATCATCACGGCCGCCGGCAGCACGGGTGCAGAAGAACCGCCGGGAATGACCGCCTTCAGCGTGCGCCCGCTGCGTACGCCACCGGCGAGTTCCAGCAACTTGGAGAAAGGCGTCCCCAACGGCACTTCAAAGTTGCCGGGGCGGTTGACGTCGCCGACGACGCTGAATATCTTCGTGCCGCCGTTGTTCGGCTTGCCGCATTCCAGGTATTTCTGTCCGCCGTGGTTGATGAGCCAGGGCACGGCCGCGAAGGTCTCGGTGTTGTTGATGGTGGTGGGCTTGCCGTACAGGCCGAAGCTGGCCGGGAAAGGCGGCTTGAAGCGCGGCTGGCCCTTCTTGCCTTCCAGACTCTCGAGCAGCGCGGTCTCTTCACCGCAAATGTAGGCGCCGAAACCGTGGAATGCGTGAAGCTGGAAGCTGTGGGCGCTGCCCTGGATGTTGTCGCCCAGGAAGCCAGCCGAACGCGCCTCTTCAAGCGCCTGCTCGAAACGTTCGTAGGCTTCGAAGATCTCGCCGTGGATGTAGTTGTAGCCGGTGCGGATACCCATGGCATAAGCCGCGATGGCCATGCCTTCGATGACGATGTGCGGGTTGTAGAGCAGGATGTCGCGGTCCTTGCAGGTACCCGGCTCGCCTTCGTCGCTGTTGCACACCAGGTACTTCGCACCCGGAAACTGGCGCGGCATGAAGGACCACTTCAGACCCGTCGGAAATCCCGCGCCGCCGCGCCCGCGCAGGCCGCCAAGCTTGACTTCGGCGATCACCTGTTCAGGCGTCATGCCTTCGCCACCATCAGTGCCCAGAATCTTCTTCAGCGCGCTGTAGCCGCCGCGCGCCACGTAGTCAGCCAGGCGCCAGTTGCTGCCGTTCAGACCCGCATAGATCTGCGCGCCGATGTGGCGGTCGTGGAAGCAGCTCTCGACGCCTGCCGCCTGAAACTTCGAAAGGTCGGGCATGAACATCAACTGTGTGCCTTCAAGGTATCCAAGAGTTCGTCCAGACGCTCGTTCGTCATGAAGCTGAGCATCTGGCGGTCGTTGACCAGCATCACGGGCGCGTCTGCACAGGCGCCCAGACATTCGCTGGGTTGCACCGTGAACATGCCGTCTGCCGTGCTGCCGTAGGGCTCGATGCCCAGGCGGCTGCACACGTGCCGCAGTGCCTTGTCGCCATCGCGCAATTGGCAAGGCAGGTTGGTACAGACGTTGAGCTTGTACTTGCCCACCGGCTGCTGGTTGTACATGTTGTAGAAAGTCGTGACCTCGTGAACCGCGATCGGCGCCATGCCCAGAATGGCAGCAATGGCTGTCTCTGCTT
Organism: Burkholderiales bacterium; assembly: GCA_038209585.1. Taxonomy (GTDB): domain Bacteria; phylum Pseudomonadota; class Gammaproteobacteria; order Burkholderiales; family Burkholderiaceae_C; genus Rubrivivax. The sequence continues at coordinate 396 of JBBQXN010000044.1, read as the reverse complement.
GTGCTGACACGTGGCCCTGCTCTTGCTGCACGATGCCCAGGCAGGCCATCACTGCCGACGCTTTCTGTTCGGGGGGGTACTTCGCCACTTCCTTGGCGAATCGCAACAGTGTCTGGTCGTTGAAATTCATCGGTCAATCTCGCCGAACACGATGTCCATCGTGCCGATGATGGCCACGGCGTCAGCAATCATGTGGCCGCGCGCCATCTCGTCCAGGGCCGCCAGATGCGGAAAACCCGGCGCTCGAATCTTCAGTCGGTATGGCTTGTTGGCACCGTCGCTGACCAAGTAGATGCCGAACTCGCCCTTCGGGTGCTCAACGGCCGCATAGGCCTGCCCTTCAGGCACGTGCATGCCTTCGGTGAACAGCTTGAAGTGGTGGATCAGCTCTTCCAT
>JBBQXN010000043.1:0-28801 GCA_038209585.1 Burkholderiales bacterium | reverse complement strand
GGCTGCGCGGGCGCCAGTACATTGGACAGAGTAGCGGCACTCGCGACCAGAAAATCGACATGGTATTTGCGGATGCGGTAGTACTGCGGATCGTGGTGGATGGTGCTGCGCATGCGTTCGCGGCTCATGGTATTTACCACGATTTCCGCGATGCGCGCTTGCGGGCCGTTACTCATCAACAGTATCTTGTCTGCCAGCAGGATCGCTTCATCCACATCGTGCGTGATCATGAATACCGTCTGGTGCGTCTGGGCGCAGATGCGCAGCAACTCGTCTTGAATGCTGCCCCGCGTCAGAGCGTCCAGCGCACCAAAAGGCTCGTCCAGCAACAGCATGCGCGGCTGGATGGCGAATGCCCGCGCGATGCCCACGCGCTGCTTCATGCCGCCCGACAAGGCGCTGGGCGTTTTGTCTATCGCCGCGCCCAGGCCCACCATGGCCACGTACTTCTCTACGTGTTCCGTCACCTGCACGCGGCTCCACTCCGGCCACTTGCTGCGCACGGCGAAGGCAATGTTCTTGCGCACGCTCAACCAGGGCATCAGCGCATGGCCCTGGAACACCACGCCACGGTCCAGGCTGGGGCCGGCCACTTCGCGCTGGTCCATGAAGACATGGCCGGTGCTGGCGCTTTCCAGCCCCGCCAGCACGTTGAGGATGGTGGTCTTGCCGCAGCCGCTGTGGCCGATGATGCAGACGAACTCGCCTCGCGCGATGCCGAAATTGACGCCGTCGAACACCGGCTCGGTCGAGCCCGGATAGGTCTTCGCCAGCCCTTCGACCTTGAGAAAGTCAGTCTGCATATGTCACCGCCTTTTGCAACCGCGCAAACATCAAGTCCAGCAGCATGCCCACCACGCCGATGACGAGAATGGCAAAGATCACATTGGGCAGGCTCAGGTTGTTCCACTCGTTCCAGACGAAGTAGCCGATGCCCGTGCCGCCCACCAGCATCTCGGCCGCCACGATGACCAGCCAGGCAATGCCCATGCTGATGCGCATGCCTGTCAGGATGGTGGGTGCGGCTGCCGGCAGGATCACCTCGAAAGCCAGCCGCAGCCGGCTCACTTCGAGCGTGCGCGCCACATTCAGCCATTCCTTGCGTACGCTGGCCACGCCCAGCACCGTGTTCAGCAGCATCGGCCAGATGCTGCAGATGAAGATGACGAAGATGCCGCTGATGCTGCTGTCTTTGATGGTGTACAGCGCCAGCGGCATCCAGGCCAACGGCGAAATCGGCTTCAACACTTGAATGAACGGGTCGAGCGCGCGGTACATCAGCGGGCTCATGCCGATGACGAAGCCCAGCGGAATGGCCACCAGCGCGGCCAGCAAAAAGCCCAGGCCGACGCGGCCCAGCGAATAGGCCAGCTGCAGGCCCACGCCTTTGTCGTTGGGGCCGTTGTCGTAGAAAGGCTGGCTCAGGTGCTTGACCGCCACCGCACCTAACTGCAGTGGTGTGGGGAAACCGGACTTGGCTGCATCAGGTGCTCCGCCTGCCGTGGGGTCCTTGCCCAGCAGCTTGGCGTATTCGATTTCCTGCGCCGTCAACGTTTTCAAGGGCGCTGTGCTGGCCGCCGGCAACGTGGCCAGCTGCCACACCCCCAGCAGCAAGGCCAGCAAGGCCAGGGAAAGCACGCCAGCGCGGAAGCCTTCAGTTCGCGTCACGACAGTGGCTGCCATGCTCAGGCCTTGCCGATGGCGAAGCTCTTGGAGTAGGCCCCCGCCTTTTCCGGGTCGAAGACCTTGCCCATGATGGTGAACTTCGGATACGCGCCATCAGGCACGGGCATGCCCAGGCCTTTCATCGTCTTCTTCGCATCGGTCAGCAAGAACACCTTCTCTGCAATCTGCTTGTAGTTCACGTCGCCCTTCACATAGCCCCAGCGCTGCATCTGCGTCAGCATCCACACGGCCATGCTCTGCCATGGGATGGGGTCGAAGTCGGCCCGGTCGGGCACGGTCTGCACATTGCCCAACCCGTCGGCGAAGCGGCCGGTGAGCACTTGCGCCACCACGGTTTCCGGCTGGTTCAGGTAGGCCGCTGGTGAAATCACCTTGGCGATCAGCTCGCGGTTCTCGGCCTTGCGCGCCATCGCCGCAGCCGTCAACACGGCACGAAAGAGGGCAGCGAAGGTGTTGGGATGCTTCTGGATGAATTCGGTGCTGGTGCCGAAAGCACAGCAGGGGTGGCCGTTCCACAGGTCTTTGGTCAGCAGGTGCAGGAAGCCCACTTCCTCGAACACCGCGCGCTGGTTGAAGGGGTCGGGGCCCAGGTAGCCGTCGATGTTGCCGGCGCGCAGGTTGGCCACCATCTCGGGCGGCGGCACCACGCGAATCTGGATGTCGCGGTCGGGGTCCAGACCCGCCTCTGCCACGTAGTAGCGCAGCAGGAAGTTGTGCATCGAATACTCGAAGGGCACGGCGAACTTGAAGCCCTTCCAGTCTTTCGGGTTGCGCGTGCCCTTGTGCTTGTTGGCCAGGGTAATGGCCTGGCCGTTGGTGTTCTGGATGGTGGCCACGTTCATCGGCACGGGGTTGCTGCCCGCACCCATGCTGATGGCCAGGGGCATGGGGCTCAAGAAGTGCGTGGCGTCGTATTCCTTGTTCAGCATCTTGTCGCGGATCAGCGCCCAGCCCGCCGTCTTCACCACTTCCACATTCAAGCCCTGTTTTTCATAGAAACCCAGCGGCTTGGCCATGATCAACGGTGTGGCGCAGGTGATGGGGATGAAGCCGATCTTCAAATCCTTTTTCTCCAGCCCGCCCTTGCCGGCTTCCTGCGCCATGGCCTGCAGGCTGGCCAGCGGCAGCACGCTGCCGACTGCGGCCATGGCCGTACTGCGGCCCACGGCGCGCAGGAAATTGCGGCGTACATCGTCCTGCGGAAAAATGGCCTTCATCAGGCTGGCTTCGATGAAGCCCCGGCTCTCGGCCTCGAACTCGGCGCTTTCGCTGCGCATGCGCAGTTCTGCCTGAGCGTTTTCAGCTTGGTTGTGCTCCGAATCACTGCGGTGCTGGCCACAGCGGCAACCCATCAGCAACGGGCGATCGGCATCAAACGGGTCGTAGCGGCTGTCCTGGCTCATCAATGCTTCCTTACGAGAGTTCGCTGGGTTCGCGGGGTTCGCGGGTGCAGATGAACTGTAGAAAGCAGGTTTCGTGCGCGCCATCGCAGCAGCAGGCGATGTGCTGTGGTGGCAGGTGGCATGGCCTGTAGGGCTACAGCTACAGCAACAGCGCAGCGCCATGAAAAAAGCCCGCCGGCAGATGCCGACGGGCTTTCTTGTGATGCAGGTCTGGATCTGAGAATTAGGCGGGCAGCAGCACAGAGTCAACAACGTGGATGACGCCATTGGTGCAGTCGATGTCGGTCTTGACGACGTTGACTTCACCGTTCAGCTTCACGCCACCCGTGGTGCTGACCTTCAGGCCAGCGCCATTGACGGTGGTGGCCGTCTGGCCGTCCATCTTCATCACGTCGGCGGCCATGACCTTACCGGCAACGACGTGGTACGTGAGGATGGCCTTGAGCTTGGGGATGTCTTTCAGCAGCGCGTCCACGGTGCCGGCAGGCAGCTTGGCGAAGGCTTCGTCCGTGGGGGCGAAGACGGTGAACGGGCCAGCGCCCTTCAAGGTGTCGACCAGGCCGGCGGCCGTGACGGCTGCGGCAAGCGTCTTGAAGTTGCCGGCGGCTACTGCGGTATCGATGATGTCATGCATGTGAATCTCCTCGGTTATCAAAATGGAACTGATCCGAAATTCACCAATTAACTTTCAGCGTGTGAACTCAACAAATCAGGAACTGACCATATGCGCTTTGGTCACGTGACGCAGCGGTAGGGGTACTGAATGCTTGCTGTAGGGGAACTGAGATCTGAGATTTCTCACGGCGCCGTGAAACCTGGGTGATAGCAGCGCGAGGCTGTGCAGAGAGCATGCGCCTGGCTGGCAGCAATTGCTGGCCTTGCACATTCCGTCCAACCCCTTCAGGAGCTTCATCTCATGCCTTCTTCTTCCAACGCCCGTACCGCGCGCACCCTACTCACCCTGGCGGCCTGTGCCGCTCTGGCATTCGCCGCACCGGCCATGGCGCAGAGCCAGATCGTGACTGTGACCGTGCAGAACCTGGCTGCAGCCAACGGCGTTTCCTTCGCAGCGCTGCGCCTGGGCTTCAACAACGGCAGCTACGATTCCTTCAACATGGGCCAGGCGGCCGGGGCTTCGATCATCAGCGTGGCCGAAGCCGGCAACGGCAACGCCTGGTTTCCGGCCTTTGCGGCTGCCGACCCCACGGCCACTCTGGGCAGCGTCGGCGGGACTCTGTTTCCCGGCGCCACGGCCAGCATGAGCTTCACGGTGGACCCCAGCGTCAACCGCTTCTTCACGTTCGCCTCCATGGTCGTGCCCAGCAACGACTTCTTCATCGGTAACGACAACCCCATGCAATACCGTCTGTTCGACGACGCGGGCAATCTGCTGATCAACAGCATCACGCAGCGCGCGTCCCAGATCTGGGACGCCGGATCGGAAGTCTTCGACCCCGCCGCCGCCGCCTTCGTCGGCACCGGTGCCCTGCGCGCACCGCAAAACTCCGTCGTCGCTCTCAATTTCGCCGAGCTCGCCGCCTTCAACGGGCTGACCACCAGTGCCGGTTACGTCTTCAACAGCGGCCTGACTGCCGGCAGCGAGGTCTACCGCATCGGATTCACGGTGTCCCCGGTGCCCGAGCCAGGCACCTATGCCTTGCTCATCGCCGGTCTGGCGGGTGTGGGCTTCGTGGCGCGCCGCCGGTCTGGTTCAATGCGCTGATGGAAACGCGCTTGCTGCTGGTGGAAGACGACGACGCGGTGGCCGATGTCGTCAGCCTGCATCTGCAGCAAGCCGGGTACCACCTGCACCGGGAAGTAGACGGCCTGCAAGCCATGGCGGCGCTGGACCGCGAACCCTGGAGCCTGCTGCTGCTGGACGGCATGCTGCCCGGCGCCGACGGGCTGGACGTGTGCCGCCACGCGCGCAAGAGCCAGCCCGCGCTGCCCATCATCATGCTGAGTGCGCGCGCGGCAGAAATCCACCGCGTACTGGGCCTGGAAGTGGGCGCAGACGACTATCTGGCCAAACCCTTCTCGATGGCCGAGCTGGTGGCGCGCGTGCGCGCACTGCTGCGCCGCGCCGCACGCAGCCAGCCCCAAGGCCAAGCCGCGCTGCGATTCGGCAGCACCGGGCAATGGCAGCTGGACCCGCTGCGGCGCCAGCTCAGCCACCACGGCCAGGTCGTGACGTTGACCCTGCGCGAATTCGACCTGCTGCACTTTCTGCTGCGTCACCCGCAACAGGTGTTCAGCCGCAGCAGCCTGCTTGAACAGGTGTGGGGCCCAGGCTTCGACGGCTTCGAGCACACCGTGAACTCCCATATCAACCGCTTGCGGCAGAAGATCGAATCTGAAAGCGACGTGCCGCGCCACATCGCCACCGTCTGGGGCGTGGGCTACCGCTTCGACCCGCAGCCACGCGTGTCCGTCGCATGAAGGCCACCCTGACGCGTCGCCTGAGCCTGGCCCTGGCCGCGCTGTTGCTGGCTTTCGGCCTGCTGGTGGCCGGCGTGGTGCGGCATGTGGCTTTGCAGCAGGAAGAAGAAAGTCTGCAGCGGCTGTCCAGCGGCCTGGCCGCGCACATCGTGGGGCACTGGCCTGCCGTGCGGTCGGCCGATGAATCTGACCGCGCCGCTCGCAGCGAATTGCTGGGCATGCTGATGACGGTGAACCCGGGCATCCAGGTGTATCTGCTGGACGCTGAGGGCCTGGTCGACCACTACATCGGCGAGCCCGGCATGGTGCGCACGCCGCGCGTGGACCTGGAACCAGTGCGCGCTTTTCTGGCCGGCAACCCGTTGCCGATGCGCGGCACCGACCCCATGGGCGGCGCGGCGCGCAGCTTCAGCGCAGCCATGTTTCCGCCGCTGCCAGGCCAGGCCAGGCCGCCGGGCTATCTCTATATCGTCTTGCCCAGTGCCGGGGTCACGCCCGGCAGTGAATTCAGCCAGCAGCCACTGTGGCGCGGCGCGGCCTGGACAGTCGCAGCCGGCGGGCTGGCCACGCTGCTGCTGGGTGCCTGGGTGCTGCGCCAGTTCACCCGCCCGCTGACTAAACTGGTCCAGCGCATGCAGGCCTGGGACATCCACAGCATGCCGCCCCCTGCTGGCGGAGGCCCAGCCGCAGCGCCGCGGCACGAGGTGGACGCCATCGCCCAGTCTTTCGACAGCCTGTCGCAGCGCGTGGCCGAACAGGTGCAAGCGCGGGCCGAGCAAGAAGCCGCACACCGCGACGTGATGGCCAACGTGGCGCACGACCTGCGCACGCCCCTGACCGCGCTGCATGGCCACCTGGAAGCGCTGAACGACGATGCGCTGGCAGCCGCACCGGCGCGCCGCAACCAGCTGTTGACGGCAGCGCTGTCGCAAAGCGACAAGGTACGGCGTCTGTCGCAACAGCTGTTTGAGCTGGCGACCCTGCAATCCACCGACGACCTGCCTCAACGCGAGCGCTTTCGCCTGGATGAACTGGTGGCCGACACGGTGCAGAAATTCCACCCCGGCGTGCCGCAGCAGGCGGTGGCTCTGGCCGGCCCGGCGCCTGCAGCCGTGCTGCTGGACGGCGACCTGCACCTCATCGAACGCGCCTTGAGCAACCTGATCGACAACGCCGTGCGCCATGCGCCCGGCCTGCACCCGGTGCAGGTCAGCCTGGACAGCGATGGCACGCAAGCCCGCGTGCTGGTGGCTGATACCGGGCCCGGCCTGCCTATTGAACTGGCACGGCGGCTGGAAGCCGGCCAGCCCGTGCGTGAACCTGCGCTGTCGCGCCCGGGCGGCGGCGTGGGCGGGCTGGGGTTGGCGATTGCGCAGCGCATTGCCTTGCTGCACGGCGGCAGCCTGCGCGTGCAGGCCGGTCCGGGGCCGGGTACACGGCTGGTGCTGTCTTTGCCTTTGGCCGGGCGGGCGGCGGCAGAGCACTAGCCTGAACTAGCCTGAACTAGCCTGGATTGGCCTGGATTAGCCGCCCTGCACGCCCTGCCGCACTGCGTAAAGCGCCAGCTCCACATCGTTGCGTACGCCTGTCTTGTCCAGAATGCGTGCGCGGTAAGTGCTCACCGTATTGGATGAAAGCGCCAGCTTGTCAGCAATCTCGCCCACGCTCTGGCCCTGGCTGAGCAAGCGGAACACCTGGTATTCGCGCTGCGACAAGCGTTCGTGCAGCGGCTGGTCGTCGCGCGCGCCGGCGCCCACGGCGCTGGCCAGTTGCTCGGCCACGCTGGCGGTGATGAACAGGCCACCAAGGGCCACGCGGCGTATGGCTTCGATCAGCTGTTCACTGTCAGCGCTTTTGTTCAGGTAGCCGGCAGCACCCAGCTTCAGGCTGCGCACGGCGTATTGCCGGTCGGGGTAGGTGGACAGCATCAGCACTGGCAGCCTGGGGAATTCGGCCTTCAGTTGCTTCAGCACGTCCAGCCCGTCACGCTGCGGCATGGCGATGTCCAGCAGCAGCACGTCGATGCCGCCCTGACGAACACGCGCCACCGCGTCGGGGCCATTGGCCGCCTCAAACGCCAGGGCGATGTCGGGCGCGTCGGTCAGGATGAGCTTGATGCCCTGGCGCACGATCTGGTGGTCGTCGCAGATCAACACCTGGATCACGACGAGCCCTCATCGCTCGCTCGCAACGTCTCGGGCGGCGTCTGGGGCGGCGCGTCGGGCGGCGTCTCGGGCGGCGTCTCCAGTGGCATGACCAACCGCACCCGCGTCCCCTGCCCCGGCGCGCTGTCGATGCCGATGCGCCCGCCGAAATGCCCGGCGCGTTCGCGCATGCCCAGCACGCCGAAGCTGTGCGGGTCGGTCCATGCTGCAGGGGCTGCGCCCACGCCGTCGTCGCGCACATCGATGTAGAGCATCGCACCCGGCGGCCCGTCGACATGGATGCCGATGCGCACGCTGCGCGCTTGCGCATGGCGTGCCACGTTGGTCAGCATTTCCTGAAAGATGCGGAACACCGCAATCGCCAAGCCGCCCTGCGGCGCAGGCACCCCGGCAGCGACATGGCATTGCAGCGTGGCGTGCAGTTCGCTGCTGTCGGTGAATTCCTGGGCGTGCCATTCCAGCGCCGCCCACAGGCCCTGATGGTCCAGGATGCTGGGGCGCAGGTCGGTGATGATGCGACCGACGTTGTCTACTGCCGTGTCGATGAGCCGACCCATGCTTTGGCACTTGCCCTGCAGTTCCTGGGTCTCTAGTTCGTTGCGGGCTGCCACGCGGCGGTGCAGCCAGTGCGTGTCCATCTTCAGGGCCACCAGCAACGAGCCCAGTTCATCGTGAATCTCGCGCGCGATCCGTTTGCGTTCGGTTTCGCGCACCGCTTCCAGGTGGTTGGCCAGGTCGCGCAATTCACGCGTGCGCCCGGCCACGCGCTGCTCCAGTTCGTCGTGGCTCTTCTTCAGCAGTTCCTCAGTGCGCTTGCGTTCGGTGATGTCCATCAAGGTGGCCACCGCGCCCTGCACCTGACCGTCTTCGATGATGGGGTGGCTGCTGTACTCGGCCGGGAAATGGCTGCCGTCGGCTCGCCACAGCACTTCGTCGGCGATGCGGCAGGGCAGGCCGCGGCGGAAGGCATTGAAGATCGGGCAGTCGCATTCCGGGTAATGGCGCCCGTCTGCATGCGAATGGTGCATCAGCGCGTGCATGTTCTGACCAAGCACCTGCTCGGTGCGCCAGCCCAGCATTTGTGCGGCTGCACGGTTCACGAAGGTGCAGCGGCCGTCCATGTCGATGCCGAAGATGCCTTCGCCGGTGCTTTCCAGCAACAGGGTCAGGCGGTCGGCGGCGGTGGTCATGGGCTTGCAGGCGCAAGCGCCATGCCATGCATGTCAAAGCAAGGCTTGCAGCGTGCCCAGGCTGTCGGCTTCTGCCAGCGGCTTGTCGGGCCGCGGGCGCAGCATGCGCGGGAAGCGCACTGCGATGCCGCTTTTGTGGCGCGGGCTGGCCTGGATGCCCTCGAAGCCGATCTCGAACACCAGGCTGGGCTTGACGCTGCGCACGGGGCCGAATTTTTCCAGTGTGGTGGCGCGGATGACGCGGTCCACAGCCTTGAACTCTTCGTCGGTCAAGCCTGAATAGGCCTTGGCGAAAGGCAGCAGTTGCAAGGCGCCTGCCACTGCTGGCCGGCGTGCGGCGATGGCCTCGACAACAGCTTGCGCTTCTTCGGCGCTGGCGGGCGGCCGGCTCCATACAGCGAAGGTGTAGTCGGTGTAGACGCTGGCGCGCCGGCCATGCCCCGCCTGCGCGTAGATGAGCACGGCGTCCACGCTCATCGGGTCCACCTTCCACTTCCACCAGGTGCCGTCGGCCTTCGTGCGGCCGCTGCCGTAGCGCGCGCTGCGCTGCTTGAGCATGAAGCCTTCGACGCCGCGTTCGCGTGACGACTGACGCAAGGCTGCAAGGCCCGGCCAGTCTGCCGCTTGCACCAATGGCGCAGCGCCGATGCTCTGCTGCTGCAACAGGGCTTCCAGCGCCGCACGCCGAGCGTGCTGCGGCTGGCCGCGCAGGTCGCTGCCGGCCGCTTCGAGCAGGTCGTAGGCCAGAAAGCGCACCGGCGATTCAGTGAGCAGCTTCTTGCCTAATGTTTTACGGTTGATGCGCGGCTGCAGCTTGGCAAACGGCGCAGGCTGATCTGCCGCTTCAGGCCACACCAGCAGTTCACCGTCCAGCACGCTGCCGTCGGGCAAAGCCTGGGCTGCAGCGGCCACTTCCGGGAAGCGTTCGGTGACGAGTTCTTCGCCGCGAGACCACAGCCAGACCTGGCTGGCGCGCTTGACCAGTTGCGCGCGGATGCCGTCGTACTTCCATTCCACTTGCCAGTCGCCTACCGGGCCCAGCACGCCTTCGAAGTCGGTCAATACAGGCGGCAACGGGTGCGCCAGGAAGAACGGGTAAGGCTGGCCGGCGTCCTGCAGCGGCGAGACTTCGTGCGAGAGCAAGGCGGCAAAGCGCTCGGCACTCGGCGTGGTCTGACCCATCATGCGCTGCGCGATCAGCTTGGGGTCCAGCCCGGCGGGGGCGCCCAGCGCGCGCTCCCCCACCAGATTGCTCACGCCCACGCTAACCCCGCCGCCTATCATTTTGAACAACCAGAAGCGACCGGTGGCGCCCAGCTCGTCCCAGGCGGCCAGGATGCGTGCCGACTGTTCCTCTACAGACAGGCCGCGCAAAGGCAGCAACCGCTCTTCAACCCAATATGCCAGCCCATGGTCGCTGCGCGTGCTGCCCGCCGGCAGCACATGGGCAATGGTTTCTGCCAGGTCGCCCACGGCTTGGTAGCTCGCGTCGAACAACCAGTCGTCGATGCCTGCGCGTTGGCAGGCCAGCGCGCGCAACAAGGCGGTGGGCACCACCTGGCGCGGCTTGTTGCCGGCCAGAAAATAAGTGGCCCAGGCGGCATCGGCTACCGGCGCGGCGGCGTAGTAGCGGCTCAGTGCAGCAAGCTTGTCGCTCGTGGCGGTGCTGGCGTCCAGCGCTTCGAAGAGCGTGGCGAACAGGCGCATCGGCGCGATCAGCCCTCGCCGTCTTCGGTCTCAGGCAAACGCAGCACCGTCACCGGCACCGGGCTGTGTTCCAGCAAGGCCATGGTCACGGGGCCCAGGTCGTGCGTGCCGATGACGACCGCGTCGCAGCGGTAGTTCTCGATCAGCTCGATGAGCAGGGTGGCGGGCGTACCCGCAGCCACTTCGCTCTCAAAGTCGATGCCTGCACCTTGCAGCAGCGCTTCTGCCGGGGCCAGCAGGTCTGAGCCGGCATCGCGCTTGACGTCGGCGATGGCATCGCGGTCGTGCGCCACCACCACTTCATACAGCGTGGCGGACTCTTGCACGTTGACCAGCACGCAACTTGTTTTCAAACCCGCCAGCTGCAGCTGGATCACATGGCGAACAGCGGCCAGCGCCGTTTTGGGCCCGTCAATGGGCAGCAGAATTTTCATGCGGGGGTTCCTTCAATGGTGGGTGGCGCATCTTGCGCCGACTCTTCTTCGTCCTGGCCAAATTGGGTCTGGAAACTGCCGGCCTGCAAGCCTTGCTGCTGCAGCCAGCGCACCATCACGGCTTCGTAGCCATGCGTGACGATGACACGTTCTGCGCCGGTGGCGGCAATGGCCCGCTGCAGGCCGGGCCAGTCGGCATGGTCGCTGAGCACGAAGCCACGGTCCAGCCCGCGGCGGCGGCGCCCGCCGCGCAGCTGCATCCAGCCGCTGGCGAAAGCGTCGCTGGCGTCGCCGAAGCGCTTGGCCCATGCACTGCCCAGCACGGCCGGCGGGGCCACCACCAGGGCGCGCTTGAAGCTTGCGGCATCGCTCACGTCGCTGACGAGTTGCGTCGCCGGCAAGGCCACGCCGGCATCGCGGTAGGCGCGGTTCAGCGGCTCGACGGCGCTGTGCACGACGATGGGGCCGATGGCGGAGTCGACGCCGGCCAGCATGCGCTGTGCCTTGCCGAAGCTGTAGCCCAAGAGCAGGCTGGCGCGGCCGGCGGCAGCGTTGGCAGCCCACCAGGCATTGATGTCGGCCATCACCTCGGCCTGCGGCCGCCAGCGGTAGATGGGCAAGCCGAAGGTGCTCTCGGTGATGAAGGTGTGGCAGCGCACGGGCTCGAAGGGCGTGCAGGTGGGGTTGTGCTCGGCTGCGTCTTCAGTGCTGCCGCGCGTGTAGTAGTCGCCTGAAGCCACCCACACCTGCCCGCCGTGTTCGATGCGCACCTGAGCCGAGCCCAGCACATGCCCGGCAGGGTGCAGGCTGACGCGAACGCCGTTGATGTGCACCGCCTCGCCGTAAGCCAGGCCTTGCAGGCTGATGTCGCCCAGGCGGGCGCGCAGCACGCCGGCGCTCACCGCAGTGGCCAGGTAGGCGCCATGGCCGCGCCGCGCGTGGTCGGCATGCGCATGTGTGAGCACCGCGCGCGCCACCGGGCGCCAGGGGTCGATGTGGAAGTCGCCTGCCGGGCAATACATGCCCTCGGGCCGCAGCACGATCAGGTCCTGCCGCAGCTCGATCAGGTCCTGCCGCAACACCACCGAGTCTTCCTGTGGCTCCACCATCAGCCGCCCTGCCCCAGAAAGATCTTGCGGATGTCCAGCGAAGCGCGTACGGCCACATCGCTGCGGCGTTGCTCCAGCCAGGCTGTGGCCGCAGCCACGCCCAGCGCATGCAGGGCTTGCAGGGCATGCAGGATCGCGTCCAGCCGCCCTTCGGCCACCAGCTTTTGCACGAAAGCGATGGCGCGCAGCTCGCCCAGCAGGCCGGCGTTGCAGGTGATCCCGCTGACGCGGCGTGCTGCCCGCGCGCCCTCACGTCCGCCGTTGGGTCCACCCTCGGCCCAGCCGCAGGCCAAGACGGCAGCGTTCAGTGCGCCAGCGCTGGTGCCGGAAACGGCCGCGATCGGCAAATCTTCTTCCTGCAGCAGCCGGTCGACCACGCCCCGGGTGAAGGCGCCGTGCGAACCGCCGTCTTGCTGCGCCACGTCGAGCGAGGCCCGGCGGTCAGCGCGACTGGAGCGGGTGGAACGGCGTGAACTTGGCATGGCGCCTAGCGTAGCGCGCCCGCCGATGACCGGCGCTTCAAAGCGATACTTTGCCCATGTCTGCTCTGCATGATCCCCTGATCGAAACCCCACCCTGGCGCGTGCTGCTGGACCCGCGCGGGCGCATCGCGCGGGGCGACTGGTGGCTGTACGGCGTGCTGGTGCCGATGGGCCTGGGGCTGCTGCTGTTTGCGCTGCTGGGCATTGCGCGCATCCGTGCTGAGCTGGCCGAGAACATCGTCAACGTGGCGCTGCTGTGGCCCACGCTGGCGGTTTCCATCAAGCGCTGGCACGACCGCGGGCACAGCGGCTGGTGGGTACTGGTGGTGCTGGTTCCTGTGCTGGGCTGGGTAGTGGCGCTGGTGGTCAACGGCCTGCTGCGGGGCACGCCTGGGGCCAACGCCTACGGGCCAGATCCGCTGCACCCAGTCAATATCGGCCAGTGATGCCCGCCAGGCGCAAGTAAACGTTGGCCACCCAGGCCACGGCAGCACGGCGGGCCCAGCTGCGCCAACCTGCGCGGCCCAGCTGGTTTGGCTCGACCGGCTGGCCGTCCACCCCTTCCACTGCCACACCGGGCTTGACTTCGCGCGAGACGGCAAACGCCGCGTCGAAGCGTGCCGCCAGGCTGCGGCTGAAATCAGGGTCACGCACGACGACATTGGCTTCCAGGTTCAGCAGCAGCGACAGCGGGTCGATATTGGAGCTGCCCACCGTGGCCCAGTCGTCGTCCACCAAGGCGACCTTGGCATGCAGAAAGGCCGGTGTGTATTCGAAGATGCGCACGCCGTTGCCCTGCAGTTCGTCGTACAGCGCGCGCGCGGCGAGTGCGGCAATGCGGTAGTCCACCTTGCCCTGCATCAGCAAACGCACCTGCACGCCGCGGCGCGCAGCGTGGCGCAAGGCGCGGCGAAAGCTGCGGCCGGGGTAGAAATACGGCACGGCGATGTCCACGCGCCTGGTGGCCTTGCGGATGGCTTCGACGTAGCTGCGTTCGATGGCGCGGCGCTGGCGCAGGTTGTCGCGCACGATGAAGGCGGCGCGCATGGGCGGTTGCTCCTCTTGCTTCGTGCGATGGCCTTCCGGCAAGGCGGCCGCGCCGCGCAGCTGGCGCAGCAGGTCCAGCGCCTGGCGCGCGGGGCGGGCTCCGCGCACCAGCGTGCGCACTTCCTCGCGCCAGGCGCGGGCCAGGTGGGCACGCGCCCACATGGCCCGCGCGGTGGCGTGCACGCCGGCGGCCAGCGGGCCGTGCACTTCAACGGCGAAGTCCAGGCGCGGCGCTTCTGTCCAGCCATGGTTCATGTCGTGGCGGTCGTCGATGATGTTGATGCCGCCCACGAAGGCCACGGTTTCGTCACACACACACAGCTTCTGATGCAGCCGCCGCAGCTGCCCCGGCTGCAGCCAGGCATACCAGCGCTCGAGCGGACGGAAGACCTCCAGCTGCACTCCCGCACCTTCCAGGTTCTGGCGCAGCAGGGGCAAGGTGGCTTTGCTGCCGAAGCCGTCCACCACCACGTGCACGGCCACGCCACGCGCTGCGGCTTCACGCAAGGAGCGCACGATGCATTGCGCCGCCGGGTCGTCGTGGAAGATGTAGGTCGCCAGCCAGACATCGTGCTGCGCGGCGTCGATGGCTGCGCACATGCGCGGGAAGAGCACGTCACCACCTTCGAGCAGCTGCACCTGGTTGCCGCCCACGAAGCTGGGCTTGGGCACCGCTGTCCAGGCGCGCAGGCGGGTGAGCTCGTCGCGGGCCGACATGTGCTGCGCCTCAGTCGGGTTGCAGCTCAGCCACCAGGGGCAGGTGGTCTGACATGCGTGCCCAGCTGATGCCGCGCGGCACCATGGTGGACGTGCAGGCCAGGCCGCGCAGGTAGAAGCGGTCCAGCGCAAAGACTGGCGCCAGCGACGGGAACGTGGCCTGCTGCAGGCGTGCCTTGGACAGCGTCAAGTCCGGCGCCAGTGCACGCGCCAGGCCCAGGTCGGCCATCGGCCCGTCCAGCTTCTCGCCCCAGTCGTTGAAGTCGCCGGCCACCACCAGCATGGCGCCCGCCGGTACATGGGTGGCGATATAAGTCGCCAGCCGCTGCACCTGGCGTACGCGGCTGGCATGCACCAGGCCCAGGTGCACGACCACGGCATGCACGGTGACGCCATTCCAAGAAACCGGCACATGCAGCAGGCCACGCTGCTCGAAGCGGTGGTCGCTCACGTCGTGGTGGCCCACGTCGCCCAGCGGCCAGCGCGCCAGCAAGGCATTCCCGTGTTCACCACCGCGCGTGACGGCATTGGTGCGGTAGGCCACTTCGTAGCCTTCGGGCGCCAGAAACTCGGCCTGCCCCTGGGCCGGCCAGCCGAACGACGTGCGCTCGAAGCGCCGCGATTCGCGGTGGTGGAACAAGCGCACTTCCTGCAAGAACACCAGGTCGGCGTCCAGCGCTTCCACGGCCAGGCCCAGGTTGTGAATTTCCAGGCGTTTGCGCATGCCCACACCGCGCACGCCCTTGTGGATGTTGTAGGTGGCCACACGCAGGCCGCTGATGCCGGTGTAGGGCGGCAGCAGGGTGCTTTGCAGCGGTTGCAGGCGCGTCATGCCGGCGCTTCCATGCCCATGACGCGCGGCAGCATCAGAACAGCTTGCGCATTGCTGGGCGAAAAACAGCGTTCTGCAGCCTCGCGCCAGGGCAACCACAGGTAGTGCAGATGTTCGCGCGGGGCCAGCACCACGGGCGTGGCGGGCGGCACGGTCAGGCCGAAGACATGCTCGGTGTTGTGCGTGACGCCCGGGCCGTAGCGGTGGCGCCAGCTGAGAAATATTTCGTAGGTGTTGGTCAGATCCCAGTCACGCAGCGCACCCGTTCTGTCGGCGTCGATACCGGTTTCTTCCAGCACCTCGCGCCGTGCCGTGGCACGCAGAACTTCGTCTTCAGCGTCCAGCGAGCCGGTCACGCTTTGCCAGAAGCCAGGGCGGTCGGCGCGCTCCAGCAGCAGCACGTCCAGCGCCGGTGTGTGGATGACCACCAGTACCGAACGCGGAATCTTCGGCGCGCGGGCGGGGGTGGGGGCGGTGAGAGCCTCAGACACCGCTGACCACGGCATCCAGGGCGTCCACGATGCGGTGCGCTTCGCTGCGCACAGATGCCACCGGCGTGCGCAGGGCGCGGGCATCGATGGGCGCGCTTTCCTGCACCACCAAGGTCAGCGCTTCACCCTGCACCACCAGGCTGGGCGACAAGCGCTCCGTCACGCCCTGGGGCGGTGGCATGCGCCGGGCCAGAGGCGCGACGAGCCGCGTGCCCAGGTCGCTCAACAAGTCGCTTTGAAGCACCACCAGGTAGGGCAGCACCTCACGCATGCGCGCGCTGGGGTTGACGTACACGTCCCATTGCGCCACCGCGGTCACCAGGTACGGAACTCTTCGTTCCAGAGACCGTATTTCTCGAACCTGCGGTTGTTCTCGTCGACCCAATCCTTGTGCCGTGCATAGAACTCCTCGGCCGTTCGCGGCGGCGCCTCTTCCAACAGCTGCCCCTGGCTGGCAGCGACCAATGCGTCGTACTGCGCCGCCGAGAGCAGCACGCTGTGGCGGCGACCCGATTTTTCGATCACCACGGGCTCGCGCTGGCAGTGGTCCAGCATCTGCCCGAGACGGTTCTTGGCTTCGGTGGCGGTGACTTCCAAGCGAATCCCCTTTGGCGGGTTGGCGAAGAGCTATTTTAGCTACTCGCTGCCCCCGTATTGCGCAGGCGGATGTGCAGCTCCTTCAACTGCGCTTCGTCCACCGCACTCGGCGCGCCGGTCAGCAGGCACTGGGCGCGCTGCGTTTTGGGGAAAGCAATCACGTCGCGGATGCTCTCCGCACCCGTCATCAGCGTGGCGATGCGGTCCAGGCCGAAGGCCAGGCCACCGTGCGGCGGCGCGCCGTATTGCAGCGCGTCCAGCAGGAAGCCGAACTTGATGCGCTGCTCTTCCGGCGTGATGTTCAGCGCCTCGAACACGCGCGCCTGCACGTCGGCGCGGTGAATACGCACGCTGCCGCCGCCGATCTCCCAGCCGTTGAGCACCATGTCATAGGCCTTGGAGATACACGCACCCGGATCGGTCTTCATCAGTTCGTCGTGGCCATCTTTCGGCGCCGTGAACGGGTGATGCACGGCGTTCCAGCGCTTGCCTTCCTCGTCGAACTCAAACATCGGGAAGTCCACCACCCACAAAGGCGCCCAGACATCGTTGAACAAGCCGTGCTCGCGGCCGAATTCGCTGTGGCCGATCTTCACGCGCAAGGCGCCCAGGGCATCGTTGACGACCTTGGCCTTGTCGGCGCCGAAGAAGATCAGGTCGCCGTTGCAGGCGCCGGTACGCGCCAGCATCTGTTCCAGCGCGCCGTCGCTCAGGTTTTTCACGATGGGGCTCTGCAGTCCGTCCCGGCCCTTGCCGGCGTCGTTGACCTTGATCCAGGCCAGGCCCTTGGCGCCGTAGATCTTCACGAACTCGGTGTAACCGTCGATCTCGCCACGGCTCATCTCGCTGCCGCCGGGGATGCGCAGTGCCGCCACGCGGCCGCCGGGGGTGGTGGCAGGGCCAGAGAACACCTTGAAATCGACCGTTTTCATGACGTCGGTGAGCTCGGTGAATTCCAGCTTCACGCGCAGGTCGGGCTTGTCGCTGCCGTAGCGGTGCATGGCCTCGGCATAGGTCATCTCGGCGTACACCGGCAGTTCCACGCTCATCGTCTTGCGAAACACGGTGCGGATCATGGCTTCGGTCAGCGCGCGAATCTCGTCTTCGCCCAGGAAGCTGGTTTCGATGTCGATCTGAGTGAACTCAGGCTGGCGGTCGGCACGCAGATCTTCGTCGCGGAAGCACTTGGTGATCTGGTAGTAGCGGTCGAAGCCGGCCACCATCAGCAGTTGCTTGAAGAGCTGCGGGCTTTGCGGCAGCGCGAAGAAGTGGCCGTCGTGGACGCGCGAAGGCACCAGGTAGTCGCGCGCGCCTTCGGGCGTGCTCTTGGTCAGCATCGGCGTCTCGATGTCGATGAAGCCCTGGTCGTCCAGGAACTTGCGCACCTCGATGGCCACGCGGTAGCGCAGCTTCAGGTTCTTCTGCATCTGCGGGCGGCGCAGGTCCAGCACGCGGTGCGTCAGGCGCACGGTTTCCGACAGGTTCTCGTCGTCCAGCGGGAAAGGCGGCGTGACGCTGGGGTTGAGCACCTCGAGCTCATGGCAGAGGATTTCGATCTTGCCGCTGGTGAGGGCCGCGTTCTCGGTGCCCGCCGGGCGGGCGCGGACCTTGCCGACGATCTTCAGACAGAACTCGTTGCGCACGACCTCGGCGGTGGCGAACACTTCGGCGCGGTCGGGGTCGCAGACGATCTGCACCAGGCCTTCGCGGTCGCGCAGGTCGATGAAGATGACGCCGCCATGGTCGCGGCGGCGATGGGCCCAGCCCATCAGGGTGACGGTTTGATCTAGGAAGGCCTCGTTGACCAGGCCACAGTAGGTGGTTCTCATGGAATTAACTCCGGATTCAATGCTTGAGACGTGACGATGCTTGGGCGATGCTTGGGCGATGCAGGGCGGCGGGGCGGGGCGCGGGCGGGGCTGAAAGGCCGGCAGCCATGCCAGGCCAGCCCCGTCAATTTCGCGCGACGACCAAACCCTCGGGCAACTGGCCGGCAGGCCCGACCACGCCCATCGAGATGACATATTTGAGCGCTTCGTCCACGCTCATCCTCAAATGCAGCAAATCTGCGCGCGGCATCATCAGGAAGAAGCCCGAAGTCGGGTTGGGCGTGGTGGGCACGTAGACGCTGACGAAGTCGCCGGCCAAGTGTTCAGCCACCTCACCGCCGGGCCGGCCGGTGACGAAAGCAATCGTCCAAGAACCCTGGCGCGGGTACTGCACCAGCACCGCTTCGCGGAAAGCATTGCCGTTGCTGGAAAACAGCGTGTCGCTGACCTGTTTGACCGACTTGTAAATCGACTTGACGATCGGAATGCGGCTGATGACGCGGCCAGACTGGCGCAACCACCACTGCCCGACCATGTTGGCGGCGAATATGCCCGTCAGCAGCAAGCCCAGCACCAACATCGCCACGCCCAGAAAAGGCACGTCCCTCAGGCGTTCCAGGTTGTCAGCCGCTTCGCGCGGCAGCACCGCCTGCGAAAGCGACAGCACATAGGCAAAAACGCCGTTCAAGGCACCGTAAAGCCAGGTCAGCACGCCGATGGTGATGGCCAGCGGCATCCATACCAGAAAGCCGGCGACGAGATACTTTTTCACGACGCTGCGCCCGCGGGCTTCAGCCGCCGGCGGCCGGTGGCGAAGGCGCTTTGGCGGCAGGCGCGGTGGCAGGAGCCGACGACGCAGCAGGGGCTGCAGCGGCTGCGGCCGCCGGCTTGTCGGCTGCTCCGGCAGACTTGGCCGCGGCTGGCTTGTCCGCGGCTGGCTTGTCACCTGCAGCGCTCTTGTCCGCTTTATCGGTCGCCGGCTGGTCTGCATCAGCAGCAGCGTCGCCAGAAGCGTTGGCTTCGCCTTCCTTCTTGGCTGGCGCGCCCGTGTTGCCGTTGCGGAAGTCGGTCACGTACCAGCCCGAGCCCTTGAGCTGAAAGCCGGCAGCGGTCACCTGTTTCTCGAACGTGGGCGCGCCGCAGGCGGTGCAGACCGTCAAAAGAGGGTCGGACATCTTCTGTAAAACGTCTTGCGCATGGCCACAGGTGGCGCAGCGGTATGCGTAAATGGGCATGGGGGTGCAGACGCTCGAAGGAAAACCCAGCATTCTAGGCGGGCAACGGCGATTTGAGGAATCTAGCCCTGCGCGTGAAACTCCAGTACGACTCGGATCACCACCATGCCGATGACGAACCCGGCCGCCAGCCACACTGCAGTCTGCAGCAGCCGATTGGTGCGCCGCTGCTCAGCCAGCAGCGTCTGAAACGCTTTGGATTCCGAAGGTCGGGACGTTTGCTGCAACGCACTGTGCAGCAGGCGCGGCAGCTCGGGCATCAGCTGGGCGTAGCGAGGCGCTTCATCCTTCAGACGGTTGAGCAAGGCGCGCCAGCCGATCTGCTCGTTCATCCAGCGTTCCAGGAATGGCTTGGCCGTGATCCAGAGGTCCAGCTCGGGATCGAGCTCGCGCCCCAGGCCTTCGATATTGAGCAGAGTCTTCTGCAGCAACACCAGCTGCGGCTGGATCTCCACATTGAAGCGGCGGGACGTCTGAAACAACCGCATGAGCACCTGGCCCAGCGAGATGTCTTTCAGCGGCCGGTCGAACTGCGGCTCGCACACGGCGCGGATCGCTCCTTCCAGCGCATCCACGCGCGTGCCCGACGGCACCCAGCCGCTTTCTATATGCAGCTCGGCCACGCGTTTGTAGTCGCGCTGGAAAAAAGCCAGGAAGTTGTAAGCCAGGTATTCCTTGTCGCGGTCGGTCAGCGTGCCGACGATGCCGAAATCCAGCGCGATGTAACGGCCGAACGTGGCCGGGTCCAGACTCACCTGGATGTTGCCCGGGTGCATGTCGGCGTGGAAAAAGCCATCACGGAACACCTGTGTGAAGAAGATGGTGACGCCGTCGCGTGCCAGCTTCGGGATATCCACCCCCGCCGCCCGGATGCGGTCGATCTGGCTGATGGGTACGCCCTTCATGCGTTCCATGACGATGACGCCCTGGGTGCAGTAGTCCCAGATCATCTCTGGCATCAGCACCAGGTTCAGGCCTTCCATGTTGCGGCGCAGCTGCGCGGCATTGCTGGCTTCGCGCACCAGATCCAGCTCATCGTGCAGGTAGCCGTCGAATTCGGCCACCACTTCGCGCGGCTTCAGCCGTTTTCCGTCGGCGCTGAGCCGGTCCACCCAGGCCGCCAGCGTGTGCAGCAGCGTCATGTCCTGGTCGATGATCTTCAGCATGCCCGGGCGCACGACTTTCACCGCCACCTCACGCCCGCCGTGCAGCACGGCAAAGTGAACCTGCGCGATGGACGCGCTGGCAATGGGCTCGGCGTCGAAGCTGGAGAAGATCTGCTCGATGGGCCGGCCGAAGGCCTTCTCGATCAGCGCGCGGCTCTGCGCGGCAGGAAACGGCGGCACGCGGTCTTGCAAGCGCGCCAGTTCGTCGGCCACGTCCAGCGGAATCAGGTCACGCCGGGTGGACAGGACCTGGCCGAACTTGACGAAGATCGGCCCCAGTCGCTCCAGCCCCAAGCGCAGGCGTTCGCCGCGCGGTGCGTCCAGCCGGCGGCCCAGCGTGACCACGCGCACCAGAAAGCGCACCCAGCGCTGGGGAAACGCCGACAGCGCCACCTCGTCCAGGCCGAAGCGCAGGATGGTGACGACGATGAAGATCAGCCGGCCGAAGTGCTTCATTCGCGCTTCAACGCGCGCCTCAACCCGGGGCTCACGTGCGCCAGCGGCCGCCCAGGCCCTGGGCGGCGCGCACGGCGCTGCGCAAGGCGCTGGCAAAGGCACTCCCGGCGCGGTGCAGTTGCTGAGCCACGGCCGGGCCAAACAGGCGTTCCAGGTCGGCAGCAACGTCCCAGCGCAGGTTTTGCACCAGCCAGTTCACGTCGGCCGCCAATTGCGCGTCGCCGTCGATCTGCAGCGCAGGCGGCTCGCCGGACAGCAGCCTGGCCATCAGCGCGGCCGGGTTGGATGCATCGACCTGCACACGCAGGTCGGCGCCCGGTGCGGGCTGCAGCCCCTGCCATTCCAGCAGGCCCGCCGGCGTGACGCGCCAGGCCAGCGATGGCGGCGCAGGCAGCAAAGACGGCCAGCGATCAAGCTGCAGCTCGATGCGCCGGCCCGCGTGCGGCCGCATTCGCTCGGTGGCTACGTCTTCGCTGCCCAGCACATGGTTGACGACCAAGGTCAGCCGTTCGAGCACCGCCGGCGCCAACATGGATTGAAGTGTGTGAAGCATTGCGCGATTGTAGGCAAGGGCCCCCTGCACAGGTGAGTGCTGTGAAGGCGGACACGGCCATAGGTTGGGCCAGAATCCTGACTTTGTCTTTTTCACCATCCAGCTCGGCGCGCTTGCCAGACATGTTCGAAGACCGAGCCTACAAAAGAACCTTCTTCAACGCACCGCAATCGGTGACGTCGCTGGTGGCGGCGTTTCTGGAACCGACCATCACGGTGGCGGTGTTCCTGGCGATTTCGTGGTTTTTCAACGAGCCCATCGTGCGCTCGGACCTGACGCTTTGCCTGCTGATCTTTGCGCTGACTTTCCCCGGGCGCAACCGCTTCTGGGACCGGCCGCTCAACGCCGCCGTCGACATCTTCACCAGCTGGCTCAGCCTGGTCTTCATCCTGCTGCTGTGCGGCTACGCCACGCGCAGCCTGGGCTTGTTCAAGCTGGAAGTGTTGCTTTGGTGGGTGCTGATCACCCCTGTGCTGCACTGGACGAGCATCTTTCTGTCACGGGCCTGGCTGCGCCACACCGCTGCACTGCCGGAGAACCGGCGCACCGTCGTGGTGGTGGGCGCAGGCGCGCTGGGCGTGAAGGTGGCGCAGGCTTTTCGCGCCAAGGGCGACATCGGCCTGATGTTTCTGGGCTACTTCGACGACCGCGCCGACGACCGCCTGGACGCTGAAGCTGCGGGCGCCTTGCTGGGCAGCCTGAAGCGGGTGGCCTGGTATGTGCGCGAACACGGCGTGAACGAGGTCTACATCACCCTGCCGCTGGGTTCGCAGCCACGCATCCTGGAACTGATGGCGCAGATTCAGGGCACCACCGCCAGCATCTTCTTCGTGCCTGATGTTTTCGGCATCAGCATCATCCAGGGGCGCTTGCAAGACATGAACGGCGTACCCGTGGTGGGCCTGTGCGAGACGCCCTTCACGGGGACCAATCGCCTGGTCAAGCGAGCATCTGACGTCGTGCTGGGCGGGCTCATCCTGGCGCTGATATCGCCCCTGCTGCTGCTGATTTCAGCCGGCGTCAGGTTGACGTCCTCCGGCCCGGCCATCTTCCGCCAGCGGCGCAACGGTCTGGGGGGCGAAGAAATCATCGTCTACAAGTTCCGCTCGATGCGCACGCAAGACGACGGCAGCGTGGTCAAGCAAGCCACCAAGGACGACGACCGCATCACGCCCTTTGGCGCCTTCCTGCGGCGTACCAGCCTGGACGAGCTACCGCAATTCATCAATGTGCTGCAGGGCCGCATGAGCATCGTCGGCCCCCGCCCGCATGCCGTGGCGCACAACGAACAGTACCGCCAGCTCATCAAGGCCTACATGGTGCGCCACAAGGTCAAGCCCGGCATCACGGGCTGGGCCCAGATTCACGGCCACCGTGGCGAGACCGACACCATCGAAAAGATGCAGGCCCGCGTGGAATACGATCTGGAGTACTTGCGCAACTGGTCGCTGGGGCTGGACCTGCAGATCATTGCCCGCACCATCAAACTGGTGTTTTTCGACCGCAATGCTTACTGAAACAGCGGCTGGCCAAGTCATTCAACACAGGGATTTGCGCATGCGTCCACCCTCCTCGCCCTTCATGCTCTCCAAGCCCTCCACGATCTCCCGCGTTGTGGGCGCGCTCATGCTCGCGGGCCTGAGCAGCTTCACCACCGCTGCACTGTCGCAGAGCAGCCCCTACTACATCGGCGTAGCGCAAACCTTCACATACGAGTCGAACCTTCTGCGCTTGCGCGAAGGCCAGGTGGCGCCAGCAGGCGGCAGTGCCAACGACACCATTTCCAGCACCGCCCTGGTGGCCGGCATCGACCAGAGTTTTGGCCGCCAGCGTCTGTCGGGCAGTGCCTCCCTGCGCACCAACCGCTATGCCGACAACGACCAGTTCAACAGCGCCGGCTACAGCCTGAATCTGGGTCTGGACTGGGAAACCATCGAACGGCTGTCGGGCAATGTCAACGTCGGCGCGGACCGCACCCAGCGCGCAGACCTGCGCGACCGCCAGGGCCGATTCATCGGCGGCGGCAATGCAGAAGACGCGCAACGTGTCAGTGCGACAGTGCGGCTGGGGATGGCCGGGCCGTTGTCGATCGAAGCGGGGGTGAACTACAACAACCTGGCCTACGAGGCCGCTGCCGCGTCTTACGCCGAATACTCGCAAACCGGCGGCTCGCTGGGCGTGCGCTACCGACTGGGTGGCGCCACCAGCTTGGGCGTGGGCTTGCGCAGCTCGCGCAGCGTGTACCCCAACCTGCTCATCAGCCAGGCCGACCCGCGCGATAAACGCCAGCGCACCGACATTGACTTCAACGTCGTGTGGGTGCCTTCTGGGTCCAGCAAGCTCGACGCCACCCTGAGTCAAGGCCGCACGCGCTACGACCAGCTGAGCGACCGCGATTTCAGCGGCGCCACAGGGGCCCTGGTCTGGACCTACAACCCGGGCGGGCGTTTTCGCGGCAATCTGCGCGCAGCGCGCGACACCGGCCAAAGCTCCGACCTGGCGACCACGGCTTTCAGCCAGATCACCGACAGCCTGCGTGTGGCGGCTGACTACGACGTCACTGGCAAGATCGTCGCCAGCGCCTCGTTGCAGACCTACCGCCGCCAGCTCGACAACAGCGGTCAGTTCCTGGGTGCCATTCGCGGCAAGGACACAGGCCATGTCGCCACCTTCGGCCTGCGCTGGGCCGCCTTGCGCAGCCTGACCGTGGGTTGCCAGGCCAGTTACGACAAGCGCGGCGCAAACAGCACCCCGGCACTGAACGACCGCTACTCGGCCAAGACGGCCAGCTGCTACGGCCAGTTCGTGCTGCAGTAAGCCGCAGG
Organism: Burkholderiales bacterium; assembly: GCA_038209585.1. Classification (GTDB taxonomy): domain Bacteria; phylum Pseudomonadota; class Gammaproteobacteria; order Burkholderiales; family Burkholderiaceae_C; genus Rubrivivax. The sequence continues at coordinate 4,438 of JBBQXN010000043.1, read as the reverse complement.
CACGAAGGGCAGCAGCATGGCCACCGTTTTGCTCACCGGAAGCACCGGCTACATCGGCTCGCACACGTGGCTGGCTTTGCTGGCAGCGGGCTACGACGTGGTGGGCGTGGACGATTTTTCCAACAGCTCGCCCGAAGTGCTGGCCCGCCTGGAAAGACTGTCTGGCATGGCACCGGTGTTCGAGCGCATCAACGTTTGCGATGAAGCGGCGCTGCAAGACGTTTTCCAGCGCCATCGCATCGATGCCACCGTTCACTTTGCTGCGCTCAAGGCCGTGGGCGAATCGACGACGAAGCCGCTGGACTATTACGCCAACAACCTGGGCGGCCTGCTGGCCACCTGCCGGGTGATGCAGCGTCACAGCGCCAAGCGTTTCGTCTTCAGTTCCAGCGCCACCGTCTACGGCGAACCCGAAGCCCTGCCCTTGCACGAAGGCGCGCGCCTGCACGCCACCAACCCCTACGGACAGACCAAGCTGATGGGCGAGCAGATGCTGCGCGACCTGGGCGCGGCTGATGCCGAATGGCAAAGCGCCATCCTGCGCTACTTCAACCCCGTGGGTGCGCACGAAAGCGGCTTGATCGGCGAAGACCCGCAGGGCACGCCGAACAACCTGATGCCGTTTGTGGCCCAGGTGGCCGTGGGCCGGCGCGCGGAACTCACGGTTTTCGGCCAGGACTACGCCACGCACGATGGCACCGGCGTACGTGACTACATCCACGTCGTCGATCTCGCCCAAGGCCATGTGGCGGCAGTGCGCCGTTTGTTCGATGCGCCAGGCTCACTGACCGTGAATCTGGGCACCGGCCGCGGCTACAGCGTGCTCGACGTGGTGGCCGCTTACGCAAAAGCCAGCGGCCGCCCCGTGCCTTACCGCGTAGCCGCGCGCCGGCCTGGCGACGTGGCCGCCTGCTATGCCGACCCGGCGTTGGCCTTGCAACTGCTGGCCTGGCGCGCAGAACACGACCTGGCGCGCATGTGCACTGACAGCTGGCGCTGGCAACTCACACACCCCAACGGATTCAATTCATGAGCATCGCCGTTCAACCCGTCATCATGGCCGGCGGTTCCGGCACGCGGCTGTGGCCGCTGTCGCGCGCAGGTTTCCCCAAGCAGTTCCTCATCCTGTCAGGCAACAACAGCCTGTTTCAACAGGCCGTCACGCGGCTGCAGCACTTGACTGCCCCCGGGCAGGTGCTGACGGCGCCGCTGATCGTCGGCAATGAAGAACACCGCTTCCTGGTGCTGGACCAGTTGCGCGAATCGAAGGTCGAACCCGCCGCCGTGTTGCTGGAACCCTGCGGCCGCAACACCGCGCCGGCCATGATGCTGGCCGCCTTGCAGGCCATGGAAGACGGCAGCGACCCGGTGCTGGTGGTCACCGCAGCCGACCAGACCATTCAGGACGAAGCCGCCTTTACGGCTGCGCTGCAACGCGCGGTGCTGCAAGCTGCGCAGGGTGCCATCGTGATTGCCGGTATCCAGCCCACCACACCCGAGATCGGCTATGGCTACATCCGCGCTGAAGGCCAGGCACCCGACCAACGCGTGGCGCAGTTCGTGGAAAAGCCCGACCTGGCGACGGCGCAGCGCTACCTGGCCGAAGGCTGCTATTTCTGGAATGCCAGCATCTTCGTGCTCCAGGCTTCGGTCTGGATCGCCGCACTGGAACGCTTCCGCCCCGACATCTCCAGCGCCTGCCGCACCGCCTGGGCCGCCAAAGCCGTCGATGCCAAGTTCGTGCGCCCGGGCAAGGCCGAATTTGCCGCCGTGCCAGCCGATTCCATCGACTACGCCGTCATGGAGAAGTGCCCGGGCCTGCTCGACATCCGCATGCAACCGCTGGACGCCGGCTGGAACGACCTGGGCGCGTGGGACGCCGTGTGGCAAGTGGCGCCGAAAGACGCCGACGGCAATGCCTGCGTGGGCGACGCCATCGTCAAGGACAGCCGCAATACGCTGGTGCACGCCACCAGCCGCCTGGTCAGCGTGGTGGGTCTGAACGACGTGGTCGTGGTGGAAACGGCAGATGCCGTGCTGGTGGCCAGCCGCGCCAAGAGCCAGGACGTGAAGAAGATCGTCGCCCACCTTGGCACGGAACAACGCGGCGAACATGCGCTGCACCGCAAGGTGCACCGTCCCTGGGGCTGGTACGACGGCGTGGACAACGGCCCGCGCCACCAGGTCAAGCGCATCCTGGTGAAGCCCGGTGCATCGCTGAGCCTGCAGATGCACCACCACCGTGCCGAGCACTGGATCGTCGTCAGCGGCACCGCCGAGGTAACGGTGGACGACAAAGTGGTGCTGCTGGCGGAGAACCAGAGCATCTACATCCCGCTGGGCAGCACGCACCGGCTGCGCAACCCGGGCAAGCTGCCGCTGGAGATCATCGAAGTGCAGTCGGGCAGCTACCTGGGTGAAGACGACATCGTGCGCTTCGAAGATACGTACGGAAGAGTAGCGACATGACGATCCTGGTCACGGGCGGCGCCGGCTTCATCGGCAGCAACTTCGTGCTTGACTGGCTGGCGACACCCGCACACCGCGACGAGCCTGTCGTCAACCTGGACCTGCTGACCTACGCCGGCAACCTGCAGAACCTGGCCAGCCTGCAGGGCGACGCGCGGCATGTGTTCGTGCAGGGCGATATCGGCGACCGCGCTCTGGTCGAGCGCTTGTTGACAGAACACCGCCCGCGCGCCGTGCTGCATTTCGCCGCTGAAAGCCATGTCGATCGCAGCATCCATGGCCCGGGTGCTTTCATCAAGACCAACGTCGAAGGCACCTTCAACCTGCTGGAAGCCACGCGCGCCCACTGGCAGGCTCTGCCGGAAGGCGAACGCGCAGCGTTCCGCTTTCTGCATGTGAGCACCGACGAGGTTTACGGCAGCCTGGCGCCAGACGCGCCCGCCTTCACCGAATCCCACGCTTACGAGCCCAACAGCCCGTACAGCGCCAGCAAAGCCGCCAGCGACCACCTGGTGCGGGCCTGGCACCACACGTACGGCCTGCCGGTAGTGACCACCAACTGCAGCAACAACTACGGGCCCTGGCATTTCCCGGAAAAGCTGATCCCGCTGATGATCGTCAACGCCCTGGCCGGCAAGCCGCTGCCGCTTTACGGCGACGGTTTGCAGGTGCGTGACTGGCTGTACGTCACCGACCATTGCAGCGCCATCCGCGCCGTGTTGGCGGGGGGCCGGAGGGGCGAGACCTACAACGTCGGCGGCTGGAACGAGAAAACCAATTTCGAGATCGTTCACACGGTGTGCGCCTTGCTCGACGAGCTGGCGCCGGCAGCAGACGGGCCCAGCGCCCGCCTGATCACGCATGTGAAAGACCGCCCGGGCCACGACCGCCGCTACGCCATCGACGCGCGCAAGATCGAACGCGAACTGGGCTGGAAGCCGGCAGAAACCTTTGAGACCGGCATCCGCAAGACCGTGCAGTGGTACCTGGCGCACGGCGACTGGGTGGCCAATGTACAAAGCGGCGGCTACCGCGACTGGCTGGCCACCAACTACAGCACACGATGAAAATACTGCTCCTAGGCTGCGGTGGGCAGGTGGGCTGGGAACTGCAGCGTGCGCTGGCGCCGCTGGGCGTGCTCACGGCTTGCGACTTCGACACGCCTGGCGACTTGAAGGCCGACTTCTCGCAGCCTGAGTCGCTGCGGGCGCTGGTGGCCCGCATGCAACCGGCAGTGATCGTCAATGCAGCAGCCCATACCGCTGTGGACCAGGCTGAAAGCGAGCCCGACCTGGCCCGCGCCATCAACGCCACCGCCCCTGGCGTGCTGGCGCAAGAGGCTGCGCGCGGTGGCGCCTTGCTGGTGCACTACAGCACCGATTACGTCTTCGACGGCAGCGGCAGCGCGCCGCGCGGCGAAGACGCGGCCACCGGTCCGCTCAGTGTTTATGGCCACACCAAGCTCGAAGGCGAAACGCTGATCCGCGCAAGCGCCTGCCAGCACCTGATCTTTCGCACGAGCTGGGTCTACGCCACGCGCGGCGGCAACTTCGCCAAGACCATGCTGCGCCTGGCGGCTGAACGCGACACGATGGCCGTCATCGACGACCAGATCGGTTCGCCCACCGGCGCAGAACTGCTGGCCGACGTGACAGCGCATGCACTTCTGCGCACGCTGGCCACGCCCGCATTGGCAGGCACTTACCACTGCACCGCGGCCGGCCATACCAGCTGGCATGGTTATGCGCAGTTCGTCATCGCGCAGGCACTGGCTGCCGGTGTGGCGCTGAAAACTGCGCCCGATGCGGTGAAGCCGGTATCCACCATAGCCTATCCCACACCCGCCCAGCGCCCGCTGAATTCCAGGCTCGACACGCGCCGCGTGCAAGAAGCGTTCGGCCTCGTGCTGCCAGCGTGGCAGCAAGGCGTGCAGCGCATGCTGACCGAACATCTTTCCCGCTGAACTCGA
>JBBQXN010000042.1:0-29311 GCA_038209585.1 Burkholderiales bacterium | reverse complement strand
CGTCAAGTCGTTGATTTTTTGGCCGACAACCAGTGCGTAAGCGCCGGGTGCGCGCCCAGATATCCTGCGAGCCAGGGGATTTGACGTGTGGCTGTAACTGACCGAAAAATCTTTGTGTGCCTTGCCATCGTTGCCACCGTCGGGCCGGCACAGCGGCACAGCGGCACAACAAGCTGCCTAAACTTCCAGCCATGCCTCATCTCCCGCCAGCTTCATCTGCCGCCTTGCCCGGTCTGATCCATTGCCCGGCCCGTGTCTTGGCTTTGGTGCTGATCGCCAGCGGGTTGTGGTGGGGCATCGCGCCTTCTGCGCAGGCGGCGCGGGCACAGGTCCCACCAAGCGCTGAAATCAAGGAAAGCGAAGTCATCGTGCGCTTCAAGCCTGAAGCGCAGGTGCTGCGCCGCCACGCGCTGGCAGCACGCACCCAGGGTGCCCAGGTGGCCGACGTGCTGGAACGCCGCGCCGCCCTGATGGCCAGCCGCAGCGGGCGCCTGCTGCGCAGCGGCGGCGCCGTGGGTGAGCGCATGCAGGTGCTGCGCGGCAGCGGCGTCGATGCCGTCACGCTGGCGCGCGAACTGGCCGCCGACCCCGACATCGAGTTCGCCGAGCCCAATGGCCGCAAGTACCGCACGGCCGCACCGAACGATCCTTTGTATGCAGCAGCAGCGTTTGGCGCGCGCCCGCGCGGTCCAGACGCCGGGCAGTGGTACCTGCGCGCGCCGCAGTCGCCGGTGGTGTCGGCCATCGACATCGAAACCGCCTGGGCCCGCACCACAGGCAACGCCAGCGTGGTGGTGGCAGTGCTGGACACAGGCGTGCGTTTCGAGCATCCCGATCTGGGGCGGGTGGAAAGCGGGGGCAAGCTGCTGCCGGGCTACGACTTCGTCAACAACGCCGCCGTGGCCAACGACGGCGGGGGCCGCGACGGCGACCCCAGCGACCCGGGCGACTGGGTGACGAGCGCCGAGGCTGCTACCAGCACCTTCAGGGATTGCGAGGTATCTGGCAGCTCCTGGCACGGCACGGCCACTGCCAGCCTAGTGGGCGCGTCCACAAACAACGCGTTGGGCATGGCCGGTGCTGCGCCAGGCGTGCGCGTGCTGCCGGTGCGTGTACTGGGCAAGTGCTTCGGCGTGGACAGCGACATACAGGCCGGCATGCGCTGGGCGGCAGGCATTGCGGTGGCGGGTGTGCCCAACAACCCGAACCCGGCCAAAGTGCTGAACATGAGCCTGGGCGCCAGCGGCGCCTGCAGCGCTTCTTACCAGGCCGCCGTGGACGAAGTGCTGGCCCGCGGCGTTGTCATCGTGGCGGCAGCCGGCAACAGCGCCGGCGGCCCGGTGGGTACGCCCGCCAGCTGCCGCGGCGTGGTGGCAGTGGCGGCGTTGCGCCATGTCGGCACCAAGGTCGGGTTTTCTGACCTGGGGCCTGAGATCACCCTGGCAGCACCCGGTGGCAACTGCGTCAACATCGGCGCGGGTGATGCTTGCGTCTACCCCATCCTGGCTGCAACGAACCGGGGCTTGCAGAGCCCGACGGTTTCCGCATGGACCGACAGCTTCGACATCACCGTGGGTACCAGCTTCAGCTCGCCTTTGGTGGCTGCAACCGTGGGCCTGATGTTCTCGGCCCAGCCGGCGCTGACGCCGGCCCAGGTGCGCACGACACTGCAAAGCACGGCCCGGCCTTTCCCAACCAGCGGCGGCGACAACGGCAGCGACCCTACCCCCGTGGTGCAATGCCGCGCACCCAGCAGCAGCGTCGCGCAATTGCAGTGTTACTGCAACACCAGCTTTTGCGGTGCCGGCATGCTGGACGCGGGTGCCGCCGTGGGCGCCGTGGCTGGCTTGGTCGCCGGCATCACGCTGGACACCGCCGCCCCCATGGCCGGGAGTCCGGTGGTGTTCAGCAGCGGCACCACCACCACCGGGGCCGGCCGCAGCATCGTGGGCTGGTCGTGGACAGTGGTCAGTGGCGGCAGCATCGCCGGGGGCTTCAGCGGCGCCAACAATGCGGCCAGCGCCAGCCTGACGCCTACCGGACCAGGCAGCTTCACGCTGCGGCTGACCGTATTCGACGACCAGGGCCTGAGTGCCAGCAGCGACGCTGTCGTGCTGGTGGCTGCTGCACCCGTTCCGCCCGCACCGCCCGACCCCCCCGCCATGGGCGGCGGTGGCGGTGGCGGTGCCATGTCCTGGCCCTGGCTGGCTTTGTTGCTGATCGCGGTGCTGGTTCTGCGCGGCGCGGGTCGCGTCAGGGCGCCCGGCAGGGCTTGAATCCGTCTGCCAGATCGTCAGCGGGCAGGGCCCGCAGCTGAGCCTGTATGGCAGCCGGCGCGCGGTCTGCACGCAGCCAGAGTTCGCCGTTGCGATCGCTGCGCTGGACCCAGCTTTCCGGCGGCAGGCTGGTGGCTGTCAGGCGCGCTTGTGCTGCAGCCAGCGTGGCCGTGCTGAACGGCCCGGCTTCCAGGCAGGCTGCGGCAGCGCGTCGCGCGGCAGCGGCTTGCGATCTGCCTGCATCGACCGGCAGCACCCGTACCCCATCCGGCCGCACTTGGTTGGTCAGTCGCTGCGGTTCGCCCTGCGCTGGGCTGGGGCCCGGCCAGCTGGGTGCCAGCCAGCCCTGCGACCAGACCAGGAACGCCAGGTTGGCCGCCAGCACGGCCAGCAACAGGCTTCTCAGCATGTGGGTGTCACGGGCAGGGGATTGTGAGAGAAGCGAACACTGACTTCGCCACTCATGATGCGCTGCAGTCGCTCGCCCCGAACGATCAGGGCGCCGTTACTGTCCACGCCTTCGGCGATGCCCGGGCCTCCGGTGTGGTCGGCCTGTGCGGTGGTGTGCACGGCCTGCCCGCGCAGCAAGTCGCGTCGCGCGTAGGCCGCAACCAGGGGCGCGAAGCCGGCCGTCTCGAACGTGCGCAGCGCTTGCAACAGCGGCGCAGCCACCTGCAGCAGGACGGCTGCCGGTGTGGCGCGCGGCTGCAGTTCCTGCAGGCAGGCTCGGCCTTCGGCGCCAGGCGCGGCCAGCGGCGCGATGTTCAGGCCCACGCCGACAACGCAATAGCGCTGTTGGCGCTGCCGTGCATGCTGGAGCGTGGTTTCTATCAGCACGCCGCCCAGCTTGCGCCCCAGGCCGGGGCCTTCCCACCGCCACAGGTCGTTCGGCCATTTCAGGCCCAGGGCTGGGGTGGCCGGGTTGGCATTCGCGTGCCTGCTGGGCAGGTTGCTTGGCGTGGTGTCAGGGGGGTCCAGCGCATCGGCCAGAGCCAGCCCCACGGCCAGGGACAGGCCTTCCCAGCGCTGGGGGGCCAGCGGCAGCCCGATGGAAAAGCTCAACGAGGCTCCGGGCTGGGTTTGCCAGGGCCGGCCCAGCCTGCCTCGGCCGGCGGTCTGTCGGGCGGCCACCAGCAAGCAGGGTGTGGGGTCGTGGCGTGCGCGTTCCAGCAGCCGGGTGTTGGTCGAATCCACTTCGTCCAGCACCTGCACGTGCAGGCCGGGAGATGGCGCTTGCAGAGCGAGCGTCAACATGGCTTGAAGATCAGCCCACTCAACGGGATCCCCTGGCATGTTGGCCTCCAGCGTCATTCAGAGACAGCCAGCGCCGTTCACCGGCGCTTGGGCGCCAGCATCGTGTGCCGGCAGTTCGGGGCACCGCAGCGGCACTCGTATTCCTTCTTCAGCTTGGGCGTGTAGCGTTCGTCGATGACCAGGCCGTAGTCATAGAACAGTTCTTCGCCGGCGTGCAGGTCGCGCAGGGCGTCGATGAAGACGCGGCCGGCGTTCTCGTCGGCTTCGCAGTTGGGGTCGCAGGCGTGGTTGATCCAGCGTGAGGCGTTGCCGCCTCGGTTGGCGTCGATCACACGGCCGTCGTCCAGGCTGAAGTAAAAGGTGTGGTTGGGCTGGTCAGGGTCGTGCGGGTGGCGGCGCAAGGCTTCGGGCCAGTCGATGCGCTCACCCGTGTACTCGATCAGCCGGGTGCCGGCAGGAATGTCGCGTAGTGCGAACATGCCCTTGCCATGAACGCCGCTCCTTCGCACCTGGATGCGGCGCAAGTCGGCGCTGGCAGACGGTTGGGGGACCTTTTTGGCGGCGGCTTGTGATGTCTTTGCCATTCGGTACATTGAATCCATGGGCGCATGCGTGTGTGCGCATGCGTGTGCGTACAGGCGTGTGGGTGCAGGCGAGCGCGCGAGAAAGCGGCGATTGTAGGCAGCGTCGCTGCGAAGCTGGAACACAGACAGAACACAGATAGAACAAAGGAAGACATGAGCAAGACGATCATCATTGCCGAGAAGCCCAGCGTGGCGCAGGACATCGTGCGCGCGCTGACGCCCACCGCAGGCAAGTTCGAGAAGTACGCCGAGTACTTCGAGAGCGAGCAATTCGTCGTCACTTCGGCCGTGGGCCACCTGGTGGAAATCAAGGCGCCCGAGGAATACGACGTCAAGCGCGGCAAGTGGAGCTTTGCCAACCTGCCCGTGGTGCCGCCACACTTCGACCTCGCGCCCATCGACAAGGCCAAGACGCGGCTGAACGCTGTCGTCAAGCTGGTCAAGCGCAAGGACGTCACCGACATCATCAACGCCTGCGACGCCGGGCGCGAGGGCGAACTGATCTTTCGGCTGATCGTTCAGTACGCGGCTGATTCGCAGAAGAACCCCACCGTGAAACCCATCCAGCGCCTGTGGCTGCAGAGCATGACGCCGCAGGCTATCCGCGACGGCTTCGACAAGCTGCGCAGTGAAGAACAGATGCAGGGCCTGGCCGACGCCGCGCGCAGCCGCTCAGAAGCCGACTGGCTGGTGGGCATCAACGGCACGCGCGCCATGACGGCCTTCAACAGCCGCGACGGCGGCTTCTTCCTCACCACGGTGGGCCGCGTGCAGACGCCCACGTTGTCGATCGTGGTCGAGCGCGAAGAGAAGATCCGCAAGCATGTCTCTCGGCCTTACTGGGAAGTGAAAGCCACGTTCGACGCCCAGGCCGGCCAGTACGACGGCAAGTGGTTCGACCCGGCGTTCAAGAAGAACCCAGACGATGCCGACACGCGCGCCGACCGGCTGTGGAACGCAGCTGCGGCCGAAGCCATCCGCGCGGCGTGCCAGGGCCAACCGGCCAGCGTTTCTGAGGAAGCCAAGCCCAGCACGCAGGCCAGCCCGCTGCTGTACGACCTGACGACGCTGCAACGCGAGGCCAATTCCCGTTTTGGTTTTTCGGCAAAGACCACGCTCAGCCTGGCGCAGGCGCTGTATGAGAAGCACAAGGTGCTGACCTACCCGCGGACCGACAGCCGCGCCCTGCCCGAGGACTATGTGCCGACGGTGAAACAGACCTTCGAGATGATCGCCAGTGAAGACCTGCCGGGCCCGTTGCGTGAACTGGCCAGGCATGCCCGCTTTGGCTTGAACGAGGGCTACATCAAGCCCACCAAGCGTGTTTTCGACAACGCCAAGGTGTCGGACCACTTCGCCATCATCCCCACGCTGCAGGCGCCGCGCAGCTTGAGCGAGATCGAGGCCAAGCTCTACGACCTGGTAGTCAAGCGCTTCATCGCCGTGTTCTACCCCTCGGCCGAATTCATGGTCACCACCCGCATCAGCACGCTGGCGGCAGCGGGCAAGGACTACAAGTTCCAGACCAATGGCAAGGTGCTGGTCAAGCCGGGATGGCTGGCGGTATACGGCAAGGAAGTTCAGGAAGGAACTGAGAACGGCGCCAACCTGGTCGCCGTGGACGCCGGCGAGAAAGTGCTGGCTGAAAGCGTGGATGTCGCCGCGCTGAAAACCAAGCCGCCGGCGCGCTACACCGAAGCCACCTTGCTGTCTGCGATGGAAGGCGCGGGCAAGATGATCGAGGACGAAGACCTGCGCGACGCGATGAAGGAAAAAGGCCTGGGCACGCCAGCCACGCGCGCGCAGACCATCGAAGGCCTGATCGCCGAGAAGTACATGCTGCGCGACGGCCGCGAACTGGTACCCACGGCCAAGTCGTTCCAGCTGATGACGCTGCTGCGCGGCCTGGCCATCGAAGACCTGACCAAGCCCGAGTTGACCGGGCAGTGGGAATACCAGTTGTCGGAAATGGAGCAAGGCCGCCTGAAGCGCGACGAATTCATGGCCGGCATTGCCAAGATGGCCGAGCGCATCGTGAAAAAGGCCAAGGAATACGACCGTGACACGATTCCTGGCGACTACGCCACCTTGGCGACGGCCTGCCCCAACTGCGGCGGGGTGGTGAAAGAAAACTACCGCCGCTTCACCTGCATGGGCCATAGCGATGCGGAAGAAGGCTGCGGCTTCTCGATCACGAAGATCCCTGCCGGCCGCGCTTTCGAGACAGTCGAGGTTGAAACGTTTTTGCGCGACAAGAAGATCGGCCCGCTGGAAGGTTTTCGCAGCAAAGCCGGCTGGCCCTTCACGGCCGAGATGAAGCTGGCGTTTGACGACGAGATCAAGAACTGGAAGCTGGAATTCGACTTTGGCGACGACGCCAAGGGCGAAGGCGACGGCGAACCCGTGGACTTCAGCGACCAGCCAAGCCTGGGCGCCTGCCCCAAATGCAAGAGCCATGTCTACGAACACGGCAGCAGCTATGTGTGCGAGCAGGCCGTGGGCGCACACATCACCTGCGACTTCAAGAGCGGCAAGATCATCCTGCAGCAACCGGTCGAACGCGAGCAGATGACGCAGTTGCTGACGACGGGCAAGACAGCGCTGCTGGAGAACTTCGTCAGCAACAAGACGCGGCGCAAGTTCAAGGCGTTCCTGGCCTTCGACGCCAAAGAAGGCAAGGTCAGCTTCGAGTTCGAGCCGCGGGCGGCGAAAGCGCCGGCCAAGACGGCAGCCAAGACCGCAGCCAAGCCGGCTGTGGGCACCGCTGCCGAACCTGCCGGAAAACCCGCTGCGAAAGTGGCCACCAAGAAGGTTGCGACCAAGAAAGCCGCGATCAAGAAGGCCGCAGCCAAGAAATCCAGCACTTGAAGGGCTCTGCAGCCCCGGCCTGTCTAGTCCAGCCCGCCGACTCGGCTGCGCGGCCGGGTTTCACTGCTGGCCGCCGGGTGCGTGCGGCTGATGATCAGCGCGGCCTGCAGGTACAGGCCGTTGAGCAGGCGCATGGCACGGCTGCGGTCGAAGCCTGGCCAGCCGGCGATGTCGCGCAGGTTGGCGTTGGCGCGCTGCAGCCGCTGCACGGCAGCAGCCAATGTGCCCGTGAGGTCCAGTGCGCTCAGGTCGGCACCCGGCGCCACGCGGTAAGCCGCCACACCAGCCACTTCGGGCAGCAGGTCTTCACGCGCCCCACGCAGCGAAAGCTCCCACATCAGCGGGCCCAGCGGTGAATAAAGCTGCGGTTCAGCCAGCCGCGTACCGGGCCCGTCGCCGGGCGCGCCCAGCACGGCAGGTTCCACATGCAGCACCTGCAGGTCTGCAAGCCGCAGTTCCAGCAGCAGGGCCATGGGCAGCGGGCAATGCACCAGGCGCGGCGATGGAAACACCGTCAGCGGCAAGGTCCGCATCTCGTGTTGCAGGTGCATGCGCAGGCGGCGGCCGTGGCGCACGGAAGCGGCCAGCACTTCCAGCAGTTCCAGTGCCGGGGCCGTGGCCGGCGTGGGGCCCGCCGGCGCCTCGAAGCGGCGCAGGTCTTGCACCAGTGAAGGATTCAGCGCCGACAGGCGGGTGCTCAGCCGTGCGGGTTCCGTTTCCGCGTCGTCCTGCAAGTAGCGCCGAAAGGCGCTGACGCGCATCAGTTCAGCAGCTTCGGCAGTCTGCGTAGGTTCAAACATCATCGTGATTCACATTGGAGCGCTTGCTTCGTGACATGTGACCGCCCAGAAGCGGGGCAAATGCAACCGAATGTTTCAAACGAAACCCGGGTCGCGGTGTTCGTCGTCGCCGATTTCGTTGCGGAACTGCAGCCGTCATTAGACTCCCGCGATGCCAAGCGAAGCTGACCAAAGCGCTACCCGTCGCGGCTTGGCTCTGGGCGGCCTGGGTGTCGCCATCTTCGCCATGACTTTGCCCATGACGCGCCTCGCCGTGGGCGATGTGGGCGCGCCGCAGTTGCCACCCGCTTTCGTGACTGCGGGGCGCGCGGCAGTCGCCGGGCTGCTCAGCCTGTCGTACTTATTGTTTTTGCACCTGCGCACGGGCGTGACCGTGCCGGCGCGCCGCCACTGGCCGGCGCTGGCCCTCAGCGGGCTGTGCACGGTGCTGGCCTATCCGTTGCTGCTGGCCCTGGCGCTGCGCGAGGTAGACGCCATGCACGCCGCAGTCGTCACCGGCATCGTGCCCTTGGCCACCGCTGTGGTGGCGGCCATCAGCCTGCGGCAGCGGCCTTCGCTGGGTTTCTGGATTTGCGCCGTGGCCGGCTGCGCCTTGGTGCTGGCTTTTGCGGCATGGCAAGGCGGCGGGCAGTTGTCTCCCGCCGATTGGCTGCTGGTAGCTGCCGTGCTCAGCACGGCCGTGGGCTACGTCGCCGGTGCGCGCGTGGCGGCCGAGCTGCCAGCGCAGCAGGTGATTTGCTGGATCCTGGTCGCGGCATTGCCGCTGACCGTGCCTGCCGCGCTCTGGTTCTGGCCCGCGACGCCGGTGCGGCTGCAGGCCTGGGGCGGCTTCGCTTACGTGGCGGTGTTTTCGATGTGGCTGGGCTTCTTTGCCTGGTACCGCGGCCTGGCGCTGGGCGGCGTGGTGCGGGTCAGCCAGATGCAGTTGCTGCAGCCTTTTCTGGCGCTGCTGTTTGCCGTGCCGGTGTTGGGCGAGGTGCTGCAGCCGAGTACGCTCGTGTTTTCCCTGGCCGTCATTGGCGTGGTGGTAATCGGCAGGCACATGCCGGCTTCTGCACCAGCCAAACCCCCCAGCATTTCAGGAAAGGTCACACCATGACTTGGCAAGCTGCCCGCCGCGCACAACGTCTGAACCCCTCTTCGATCCGCGAAATCCTCAAGCTCACCGAGCAGCCGGGCATCATTTCACTGGCTGGCGGGCTGCCGTCGCCCGACAGCTTTCCGGTAGAGGCCATGGCCGAGGCCAGCGCCCGCGTCTTGCGCGAACAGCCTCGCCAGGCGTTGCAATATGCCGCCAGCGAAGGCTACGCACCACTGCGCGAATGGGTTGCGGCCGAGCTGCAGTCGCAGGGGCTGGCCGCCGATGCCAGCCAGGTGCTCATCACGTCGGGCTCGCAGCAGGGGCTGGACCTGGCGGGCAAGCTGCTCATCGACCCCGGCAGCCGTGTCGCTGTCGAGCAGCCCAGCTACCTGGGTGCCTTGCAGGCCTTCGCCCCCTACGAACCCGAGTTCCAGGCCCTGGCCGGCGACGCGGAAGGCCCGCTGCCCGAAGGGCTGGAACAAGCCAAAGGCGCGCGATTCGCCTACCTCCTGCCCAACTTCCAGAACCCCAGCGGCCGCTGCCTGAACACGGCACGGCGCGACGCTTTGGCAACGGCCGCGCTCAGCGCCGGTTTGCCCGTGGTCGAAGACAACCCGTATGGCGAATTGTGGTTCGACGCGCCGCCGCCGCCGCCGCTCTCAGCCCGGCTGGGCGAGCAGGCGCTGTATCTGGGCTCTTTCAGCAAAGTGTTGGCCCCGGGCCTGCGCCTGGGCTACATGCTGGCGCCAGCTGCGCTGTTTCCCAAGCTGCTGCAGGCCAAGCAGGCGGCCGACCTGCACACGCCGGGCTTCAACCAGCGTGTCGTCTATGAAGTCATCAAAGACGGCTTTCTCGCCACGCACGTACCCACCATCCGCGCGCGCTATCGTGCCCAGCGCGACGCCATGCAGGCGGCGCTGCTGGCCCACATGCCGCCGGGCTGCACCTGGACGATGCCCGGCGGCGGCATGTTTTTCTGGGTGCAACTGCCGCCCGTGCTGGATGCCACCGCCCTGCTGCCGCGTGCCGTGCAGGCCGGCGTGGCTTTCGTGCCTGGCGCGCCTTTCTTCGCCTACCCCGATGCCGCCAGCGGCGCGGCGCACAGCCTGCGCCTGAGCTTCGTCACCGCTCCGCCCGCCAGCATCACAGAAGGCGTGGCCACGCTGGGCCGGGTGCTGCACCAGGCGCTGCAGGAGCAGGCTGCTTGAGGCGCTTTCATCAGGTCAACGTCTTCAGCAGTTCAGCCCTCAAAGGCAACCCGCTGGCCGTGGTGCACGCGGCCCAGGGCCTGGACGAGGCCACGATGGCCGGCTTTGCGCGCTGGACGAACCTCTCGGAAACCAGCTTTCTGCTGCCGCCCACACAGCCCGGCGCCGACTACCGCGTGCGCATCTTCACGCCCGGTGGCGAGCTGCCTTTCGCCGGCCACCCCACGCTGGGCAGCTGCTGGGCCTGGCTGGCAGCCGGCGGCCAGCCGCGCATTCCTGCGCGCGTGGTGCAGGAATGCGGCATCGGGCTGGTGCCCATCAGGCGTGCCGAGCGCCTGGCCTTTGCCGCGCCGCCCTTGCTTCGCACGGGGCCGCTGGACGCGGTTTTGCTGGCACGCACCGAAGCCGCGCTGGGCCTGCACGCTGGCGACGTGTTGCACCACCAGTGGGTAGACAACGGCCCTGGCTGGTGCGCGCTGATGCTGGCGTCCAGCGCCCGCGTGCTGGCCGTGCGGCCGGATGCAGCCGCTCTGGGCGACATCCGGCTGGGTCTCATCGCCGCGCAGCCACCGGGCGCAGACACCCAGTTTGAAGTGCGCGCCTTCGTGCCTGGCCTGGGCGTGCTGGAAGATCCGGTCACCGGCAGCTTGAATGCCGGTCTGGCGCAATGGCTCATCGGCGCCGGTCTGGCGCCACCGGCCTATGCCGCATCGCAAGGCGCGGCAGTGGGGCGCGCAGGGCGTGTTCATGTCGAACAGATCGGTGGCGACATCTGGATCGGTGGCGACGTGGCGCCCTGCATCGAAGGCCAGGTGAGCTTGTGAGCGTACGCGTCGATCACCTGGTGGTGGCTGCAGCCACGCTGGACCAGGGCGTGGCCTGGTGCGAAGCCACTCTGGGCGTCACGCCCGGCCCGGGCGGCCAGCACGCGCTGATGAGCACGCACAACCGGCTGCTGAAGATCAGCACGCCGGCCTACCCGAACGCCTACCTGGAAATCATCGCCATCGACCCTGAGGCGCCACCGCCCGGGCGCAAGCGCTGGTTCGGGCTGGACGACAGTGGCCTGCAAGTCAACCTGCGCGAACACGGGCCCAGGTTCATCCATTTCGTCGCCCGCTCCACCATGCTGGACATGCACCGCTGGGGTCTGATCACCGTGGGCTGCAAGCCCGGCGATCCGGTGGATGCCAGCCGGCAAACGCCTGCCGGGCTGCTGCGCTGGCAGATATTGCTGCGTGAAGACGGGCTGCTGAACAACGCCGGCGCGCTGCCGACCTTGCTTCAGTGGCACGGGCCGCATCCGGCCGAGGCCATGCCTGATTCAGGGGTGTCGCTGCAGTCGCTCGCGCTCAGCGGCATTCCAGACCGCGCCCGAGACGTGCTGCGCTTGCGCGGCGTGGCGGTCTCGGCCGAACCTGGCGTGCCCTTGATCGCCCGTCTGGCCACGCCGCTGGGCGAAGTGGAACTGCGCAGCGCCTGACCGCACCGCGCCTGCCTGCTCAGGGGTTGCGGTAGTCGTCGTGGCAGGCCTTGCAGGTGCCTGCAGCGTTGCCGAAGGCTGTTTTCAGCACGGCAGGATCGTTGGACTTGGCAGCCACAGCGAGCTTGGCCACTTCTTCCTGCATCTTCTTGGCACCGGCGTCGAACTTGGCGCGTTCGCTCCACACCTTGCCGTTGGGTGTGCCCTTTTCCGTGCCAGCAGTGCCCTCGACAAAGCCGGCGAACGGCAACATCGAAACCTGGTTGACGATCTCCGCGTTGGCAGCGGCTGCAGCGCCGTCGAAAGGCACGCGGCCCTGCACCATGGCACCGATGCGGCCGAAGTGCGTGCCCATGACCGTGAATGCGGCCTTTCGGTACTTCACCGCATCTTCTGGTTTCTGGAACTGGGCCGTGGCGGGCAAGGCGGCCAGCAGGCCGGCGATGGTGGCGGCGGCGACGAGCGAGATCTTCATGCAGGGTTCTCCTGTGTGCTGAGGGTGGCTGTGCGGGCCAGTGTAAGCAGGCCATGCGGCCTGCATGGCGGTTTCACGGCCTGCACAGCGCTTGCAGACATGCGCGATGGCTGCAAAGATGAAGCATGCATGCTTCGCGCTCGAACGCCCCGCCCACCGCCCCGGTTCGGGTGTGGGATTTCCCCACCCGCGCCTTCCACTGGACGCTGGCCGCCACCGTGGTGGGCAGTGTCGTCAGTGCCAAGATCGGCGGCAACGCCATGGCCTGGCACTTCCGCTTTGGTTATGTGGTGCTGGCGTTGCTGGCTTTTCGCATCCTGTGGGGTCTGGTGGGTGGCCGCTGGTCGCGATTCGCCAGCTTCATCTACGCGCCTGCCACCCTGCTGCGCTACCTGCGTGGGCGCGCTGGCCCCGATGAACAACTGGATGTGGGCCACAGCCCGGTGGCCAGCCTGTCAGTGTTTGCCCTGCTTGTCGTGCTGCTGGTGCAGCTGTGCACCGGGCTGGTGGCCGACGACGAGATCTTCAACCTTGGCCCTTTGAACCGCTTTGTCAGCACAGACACCGGCTTGCTGGCCACCAGCTGGCACAAGCAGGCCGGGCAATGGCTGGTCATCGGGCTGGTGGGCCTGCATGTGGCAGCGGTGCTGCTGTACCTGCTGGTGCGCAAGAACAACCTCGTCAGTGCGATGGTCAGCGGTGACAAGCTGCTGCCGCCCGGCACACCGGCCAGTACCGACAACTTGCGCACGCGAAGCCTGGCGCTGGTGCTGGCTGCAGCCAGCGTGGGTCTGGCCTACGGGGTGGCGCAGCTTGGCTGAGGTACGCATCGTCGCTGCCGAAGATGGCGAGCCCGACACGTTTTTGAATCTGGTGCGGCCGTTGTTCCGCGACTACCCCCAAGGTCTGCAGGTCGATCTGGCCTTTCAGGACTTCTAGGCAGAAATGGCCGGCCTGCCGGGCGAATATCAAGCCCCGAAGGCAGCTTGCTCTTCGCCCTGGTCGACGGCCAGCCCGCAGGTTGCGGCGCATTTCGCCCTTTGCCCGACGCCGACTACCCCTGCGCCTGCGAGATGAAGCGCCTGTTCATCCGACGTGCTTTCCGTGGCTTCGGCCTGGGCCGGCTGCTCACGCAGGCCTTGCTGGACCGCGCCATCGCGGCGGGCTATTCGACCCTGCTGCTGGACACCCTGGACGACATGGAGGCAGCGCGCGGCCTCTACGCCAGCCTGGGTTTCGTCGAGGTGCCGCCGTACGACTTCAACACCATTCCTGGCGCGCATCGCCTCAAGGCCGATCTCGGAGTGGCGGCCACACGTTGGTAGCGTGGGTGGTGTTGGTGGTGTTGGTGGTGTTACCAGTGTTGGTACTGTTGGTAGTGTTGGAAGCTTAGGTAATGCCAGGGCTGACCGTGCTTGGGGCATCATCGGCAGAGACCTTACCCCACCCAAAAAGAAGAGCCCCATGACCGACACCGGCATTGAACTGACCAGCGGCGACCTGAAACTGGCTCTGCGCCCCGACCTGGGCGGCGCCGCGGCTGGCCTGTGGCTGCGCGACATCGCCGTGATGCGCAGCACGCCGCCGGCTGATCTGGCGGGGGCGCGCCAATCGGCCAGTTTTCCGCTGGTGCCTTACTCGAACCGCCTGGGCTACCGGCGTTTCCGCTGGCTGGGGCAGGACTACACCACGCAGACCAATTTCGACGACAACCCGCATTCAGTGCACGGCGTGGCCTGGCAGCGGCCCTGGCAGGTGTTGCGGCAAGACAGCGAGCAGGTCGAGTTGGGCTACGTACACGAGCCCGACGCCCACTGGCCCTTTGCCTTCGACGTGCGCCAGCGTTTTGTGCTTTCAGCCAGCGCGCTGGAAGTGCATCTGTCGTTCACCAACCTGGCTGCGCACAAGCAGCCGGTGGGTTTGGGCTGGCACCCGTATTTCCCCAAGCGGCCGCACAGCCGCTTGCATGTGGAACTGACCGACCGCTGGGAAAGTGACGCCAGCGGCCTGCCCACGCGCCGCGTGCCCCAGCCCGGCATCGACGGCGATGTCGCGCACCTGGCTTTCGACAACTGCTTTGAAGGCTGGCGCGGCCCGGCGCGCATTCGCGACGACAAGCTGTCGCTGCGATTGACATCTTCGCTGCCTTACCTGGTGGTCTACACGCCGGCCGACAAGCCCTATTACTGCGTCGAACCGGTCAGCCATGTCAGCAATGCCATCCACATGACCGACCCCGGCGCCCATGGCCTGCGCGCGCTGGAGGCTGGCGCCACGCTGGACGCCTGGATGAAGCTCGAGGTTTCTGCCGCGTGAGCGTGTTCGAGATGCTGCCTGCGCCCGCCTGCCGGCTGGGCGAGTCGCCGTTCTGGCACCCCGACGAAGGCGCGCTGTACTGGTGCGACATCCCCGGCCAGGCGCTGCACCGCTGGGTGCAGGAAAGCAGCCAGCACACGCAATGGGATTTCGATTGCGAGCCTGCCAGCTGCGCGCCCCTGGCGGGCGGTGGCCTGCTGCTGGCCATGCGTGACGGGTTGTGGCGCTTCGATACCCGAAGCGGCCAGCGCGAAGCCTTGACTGAAGCGCCCTACGACACCGCGCTGTTTCGCTTCAACGACGGCAAGGCCGACCCGCAAGGCCGCTTCTGGGTGGGTTCGATGTTCGAGCCGCGCACCGAGCCCGCAGCGGCCTTGTACCGCTGGGCGAACGGGCAACTCGACCGCATGGCTGGCGACATCACGCTCAGCAACGGCTTGGCCTGGTCGCCCGATGGCCGCACCCTGCTGTGGACCGACACCCCGGCGCACTGCATCAGCGCTTTCGATTTCGACCCGGTGCAGGGCACGCTTTCTGGCCAGCGCGTCTTCGCCCAATTCCCGCTGCGCCAGCCAGACCAGCCCTTGACGGACTATGCCGGCCGCCCCGACGGCACTGCCGTGGACTCTGAAGGTACCTTCTGGGTCGCCATGTACGAAGGCCAGCGTCTGGTGCGCCTGGCGGCAGACGGCACGCGCCTGGCCGACCTGCCGCTGCCCGTGCGCTGCGCCACCATGCCCTGCTTCGGCGGGGCTGATCTGCGCACCCTGTTCATCACCACTGCGCGAGAGAATCGCCCCGCCGATGAGTTGGCCGCACAGCCACTGGCCGGCCATGTGCTGAGCCTGCGCGTGGACGTGCCGGGCCTGCCTGTGAACTTCGCGTGCCGTTGACGAGCATGTCGATTCGCCCGGACCTGCTGGCCCGCCTGCAAGCGGCGGGCGAAGTCGATCTGGCCATCGTCGGCGGTGGCGCCGTGGGCCTGGGCGTGGCCTTGGACGCGGCGCAGCGCGGCTTGTCGGTGGTGCTGCTGGAATCGCACGATTTCGCTTCGGGCACCTCTTCACGCGCCACCAAGCTGGCGCACGGCGGCGTGCGCTATCTGGCGCAAGGCGACATCCCGCTGGTACGCGAGGCCCTGCACGAGCGCGGCGCGATGCTGGCCAACGCCCCGCACCTGGCCCAGCCTTTGCCCTTTGTCATGCCGGGCTACCACTGGTGGGAACGCGGCTTTTACGGGGTGGGGTTGAAGGCATATGACGCGCTGGCCGGTCGTCAGGGCCTGGGCGGCACCGAATGGCTGAGCAGCCGGCGCACGCTGGAACTGCTGCCTGGCGTACAGCCGCGCGGCTTGTGGGGCGGCGTGCGCTACTGGGACGGCCAGTTCGACGATGCCCGCCTGGCCCTGGCCCTGGCCCGCACGGCTGCAGCGCATGGCGCGCTGGTGCTCAACCACTGTGCTGTCAGCGGCCTGGTGCACGAGCGCGGGCAGGTGCGCGGTTTGCAGTGGCGGTGCACGGAATCTGGTGTCACGGGTGAATTGCCAGCGCGCTGCGTGGTCAACGCCACTGGCGTGTGGGTGGACGCGGTGCGTGCCATGGACGCACCGCCGGCATCCAAGGTCCAAGCCATGGTGGCGCCCAGCCAGGGCGTGCATCTGGTCGTGGACCGCGCCTTCCTGCCGGGCGGCCATGCGCTGCTGGTGCCGAAAACGGCAGACGGACGCGTGCTGTTTGCCGTGCCCTGGCTGGGTAAGACCATCCTGGGCACCACCGACACGCCGCGCCTGGACACAGCGCGCGAACCCGAGCCTTTTGCCGAAGAGGTGGGCTTCATCCTGCGCGAATCGGCGCGCTACCTGCTGCGCGCGCCGCAGCCGGCCGATGTGCGCTCGGTGTGGGTGGGGCTGCGGCCGCTGGTCAAACCCGTCGCTGCCGAGCCCGGCGCGGCGACGCAAAAGTTGTCGCGCGAACACACGGTGCAAGTGGCCGCCAGTGGCCTGGTCACGGTCACCGGCGGCAAGTGGACCACCTACCGGTCTATGGCCGAGGACGTGCTGGACCGTGCCATGGCGCGCGGCCTGCTGCCGCGACGTGCTGCGGGGGCCACAGCCAACCTGCGGCTTCTGGGTGCAGCACCGGGCCGGCCGCTGACCGAGCCGCCGGGTGCGCACCTGTACGGCAGCGAAGCCGCCTTGTTGGCTGATCTGCCCGGTGCAGACCGCTGGCTCTGGCACGATGCAGAGACCGGTCGCCCCGCCTTGAGCGAAGCCATGGTGCGCTTCGCCGCGCGCTTTGAATGGGCGCGCACGGTGGAAGACGTGCTGGCGCGGCGCTGCCGCCTGCTGTTCCTGGACGCGGCCGAGGCGGCACGACAAGCGCCAGCCGTGGCGGCTGTTCTGACCGAAGAAATCGGTCAGCATGTGGACACCGCGCCCTTCCTGGCGCTGGCAGAAAAATACCAGCGTCTGCCCAGCTGAACGGCTGTCAGGCTTCGATCAAGCGCCTCTCAAGCGCCGATCAAGCCCCAGACGAATATTTGATGCTGCAACCGTAAGGCTGGCTTTGCGCCGTGCTCACCGGCTTGCCGGCCAGCGTCTCTGCCAAGGCCTGCCTGACGTAATTGGTGGCCTTGGGGATATCGGCGGGGTTGGCGGTACGGATGCTGTCGATGCCGCCGGCGTAAACCAGGGTGCCGGCCGGGTTGATGATGTACATGTGCGGCGTGGTGCGCGCTGCGTAGGCCTTGCCCACCTTGCCGTCGTCGTCCATCAGCGTCGCGCTGGCGCCGGCCTTCTGGCTCTTCATCCAGGCGGCCAGGTCGGTTGGCTTTTTGTAATCGCCATGGTCGGCAGAGGTGCTGCTGATCGCCAGCCAGACCACGCCCTTGTCGGTGGCTTCTTTCTGCGTGCCCTGCATGTTGCCCGCGCCATAGTGTTTCACCACGAAAGGGCAGCCGGGGTTGACCCATTCCAGCACCACATGCTTGCCTTTGAAGTCAGACAGCGACACGGTCTTGCCGTCGGTGTCGGTGGCGCTGAAGCCAGGTGCGGGCTGGCCGACACTGGCGGCGGCAAAAACGCTGCCGCAGGCCAGGGCCAGGGCGGTGACAAGGGCAAAACGCTTCATCTGCAACTCCTTCAGTGGGTTGAATGGAAATCAGGCCGGCGCGCCCGAGGCCAGGGCGCCGCGCACTTCATCGACGGTCAGAATTTCACTCAGCACCCTCGGCCCTGCGTTGCCCGGGGTGTAGAGCAGATACACCGGCACGCCGTTGCGGCCAAAACGCGCCAGCTCGGCTGTGATCAAGGGGTCGCGCCGCGTCCAGTCGGCGCGCAACAGCAAAACATTACGCGCCGCGAAGTCGGCTTTCACGGCAGCGTCTGCCAGGGTCGTGCGCTTGTTGAACTGGCAAGTCACGCACCAGGCTGCTGTGAAGTCCACGAACACCGGCCGGCCTTCGGCCTGCGCCTGCGCTACGCGCTCGGTGCTCCAGGGCTGCCAGTCGCCTTGGGCAGACTGGCTGACGCCGGCAGCAGCGATGGCTTCGGTGCGCAGTGTCGGCGCGCCCCAGAACAGGGCCGCACCCAGCAAGAGCACGGCGGCGGTGCCGAAACCGCCGCGTGCCTTGGGCCCCAGCGCGGGCGAGCCCAGCGCCCAGGCGGCGAAAGACAGCGCCAGCAGCAAGCCCAGCAAAGCCGCCACACCGTCGATGCCGGCTTGCTGGCCCAGCACCCAGACCAGCCAGACCACGGTGGCAAACATCGGGAAGGCCATCACCGTCTTGAAGTGCGCCATCCACACCCCGGGCCGCGGGAGCGCGCGCGCCAGGCCGGGCCAGGCGCTGGCTGCCAGGTAAGGCAAGGCCATGCCCAAACCGAGTGCAGCGAAGATGAGCAGCGCCTGCGCTGTGGGCAGGGTCACGGCCATGCCCAGCGAAGCGCCCATGAAAGGGGCGGTGCAGGGGCTGGCAATGGCCACAGCCAGCACACCGGTCAGGGCCGAATCCACCAGCGGGTTGCGCGCCCGTGCTGCGGCCAGGCTGCTGGGCAGCACCGAGCCGAACTCGAAGACACCCGCCAGGTTCAGCCCGATCAGGGTGAACAAGGCCGCCAGCGCCGCCACCACAGCCGGCGACTGCAGCTGAAACCCCCAGCCCAGTTGTTCGCCACCAGCGCGCAGTGCCAGCAGCAGCGCCGCCAGGGCAACAAAAGACGCCACCACACCGGCGGTGTAGGCCAGGCCGCCGGCCAGCAACTGCTTGCGGTCGCCCGCATGCTGGGCAAACCCCAGCACTTTCAGCGACAGCACGGGGAACACGCAGGGCATCAGATTGAGCAGCGCGCCGCCCAGCAGAGCGAACAACAGACTGACGCCCAGTGACAGGCTGGCAGCCGGTGTGCTGTTGCTGACCGTGCCAGCGCCCAGTTCAGGCAACGGCGCGGCAGTCAGCGCCCCGGCCCCGGCCGTGCCCGTGGCCGGCCAATTGCCGCTGACCTGCACCAGCAACTGGGCGCCACGCACCTGCCCATCGGCCACCAGCACGGCTGGGATTTGCTGTGGC
This sequence comes from Burkholderiales bacterium, assembly GCA_038209585.1. Lineage (GTDB taxonomy): Bacteria > Pseudomonadota > Gammaproteobacteria > Burkholderiales > Burkholderiaceae_C > Rubrivivax. The sequence goes on along the minus strand of JBBQXN010000042.1, from coordinate 10,403 downwards.
GCGTCGTTACGCTGCGGGTCCAGCGGGATGCTGGCCGACCAAGTGCCGCCGTTCCATTCGCCAGGCACCTTGGCCGCGTTGTTGATCAAGCCCGGGGTTTCTGGAAAGAAGCCGATCTTCTTGCCTTGCCAGTCGGCAGGCAGCCCCGCCACACGCAGCAGCAGTGCGCCTTCGCGCACCTCGGCCGTGGCTTGCGCCGGCGCTCCTGCTCCTGCTCCTGCCAGCGCCAGGGGTTGGGTGCGCTGTGCCGCAGCGAACAAATCGCCGTGCGCGGCCGTGGCGGCCTGGGCTGGCAGCTGCAGCACGAAATCTCCACCTTCTGGAATGCAGACTTCCTTGCACACCAGCCAGTCGGCGCGCAGCTTCAGTTCCAGAGTCTGGCCGCTGAAGCCTGCAGGCACGGTCACAGTCACGGGCAGCAGCAGCGTGTCTTCGAAGCCGTAATTCATCAGCGGACCAATGGGCAGGCGCTTCGGTGTGGGCCACTGAATGTCGCCGGCCTGCATGCCTTCGGGCAGTGTCCATGCCAGTGTCGTCGGCAGACCTGAATCACCCGGATTCTTCCAGTAGGTGTGCCAGTGCGGCTGGTGTTCGATCTTCAAGCCCAGCCACAAAGGCTTGCCCGCGGCCACGCCCTCGGGTGCGTGGGCAATGAGTTCGGCGCGTACCTGGGGCGTGGTGACGACAGACGTTGACGCATCGCCGCTGAACTGCGCCAGCACAGCCAGCGGCCACAAGGCCCCGGTAAACAACAGGCCGCGCAGCAGGGCTTTCATGGGGTGTTTCGCAATGGGCATGTACGGTTGTGAGGATGCTGAATCAGGCAAGTTCCCAGCAGGGCCATGGTGGTCGTTGCCAACGCCCGGAGCTTACGGCCCATGCCCAACTGTTTCATAAGCTTTCGGCGCCTGCGGGTTTCTTCGTATAATTCCGAGGCTTTGCTGGCCACGTTAGGGTTTTTGTCATGGCGAACACGCCAGCACTGAAGTTGAAGGGACAGCGGAGCACGGATCAGAACAAAGCCAATGCGTGCGATGCTGAAGAGCCAGCTTTTCAGGCTTTGACGCGCGAGCAAGCGCAGGCCTTGCGAAAGCTTCATCCGCCGCTTTCGCCTTGGCGTGTGGTGGGGGTTCAGGCTGCCGTGGGGTTGGCAGCAGCGCTGATCTTGGTGCTGATTACCAGGCAACAGGTTTGGTTTTGGTCGTTTCTCTACGGGGCAGCGACGGTGGTCTTGCCGAGTGCCTTGATGGCGCGCGGCATCAGCAGCCCCCTTGCACGTGTGTCGGCTGGCGCAGGAGTCGTCAGCTTTCTCGTGTGGGAGGCGGTGAAGGTGGGTGTTTCGGTGGCCATGCTTTTGCTGGCTGCAAAAATAGTTCAGCCTTTGAGCTGGCCGGCTTTGCTGGCGGGCTTGGTGCTTTGTTTGAAGTGTTACTGGGTTGCGCTGCTTTGGCGTGGCTCGAAGAAGAACTGATCGACAGGAATTGAGCACATGGCAGCCGAAGGACACGCGCCGACCGCGAGTGAGTACATCGTTCACCACCTGCAGCATTTGCAGAAGAATTTCTCTTTCGAGAGCGTCAAGCAAAAAGGCATCGTCGATTTCGGTGTTTTCAACCTCGATTCCATCGTCGTTTCTTCGTTGCTGGGTGTTTTAGCCCTGGTGCTGCTGTGGGTCGGCGCGCGGCGCGCCACGGCTGGCGTGCCTGGGCGCTGGCAGGGTGCAGTGGAAATGCTGGTGGAACTGGTCGACAACCAGGCCAAGAGCGTGATCCACAACGAGACTAGCCGCCGCTTCGTAGGCCCGCTGGCACTCATCGTGTTCGTCTGGATCTTCCTGATGAACTTCATGGACATGGTGCCTGTGGACTTGCTGCCGCAGATCTGGACAGTGGCCGGCCCGGCGATGGGCTTTAAAGACTATTTGCGCGTAGTGGCCACTGCGGACCTTTCCACCACGCTGAGCATCAGCACCATGGTGCTGCTCTTGTGCATCTACTACAGCATCAAGATCAAGGGTCTGGGCGGCTGGGGTCACGAGCTGATCACCGCGCCCTTCGGCAATCACCCGCTGCTGTGGCCTTTCAATTTCCTCATGCAGATGATCGAATTCGCCGCCAAGACGATTTCGCATGGCATGCGGTTGTTCGGCAACATGTTCGCCGGCGAGCTGGTATTTATGCTCATCGCGCTGATGGGTGGCGCCTGGGCCTTGAGCGCCACCGGCGTCGGCCTGGCTGTCGGCCACGTCATCGGCGGCATCGTCTGGACCTTGTTCCACATCCTGATCATCGTGCTGCAAGCGTTCATCTTCATGATGTTGACCCTGATCTACATCGGACAGGCGCACGACAAGCATTGAACCCTTCCGGGCTTCATTGCCCGTTTATTTCGCCCTCACTTTCACCCTCACTTTTTTCTCACCCTTAGGAGCTTTAAAAATGGAAAACGTTCTCGGCTTCGTCGCTTTGGCTTGCGGCATCATCGTGGGTTTGGGTGCTATCGGCGCCTCGATCGGCATTGCCATCATGGGCGGCAAGTTCCTCGAAGCTTCAGCGCGCCAGCCTGAGCTGATGAACGAGCTGCAAACCAAGATGTTCGTGCTGGCCGGTCTGATCGACGCCGCCTTCCTGATCGGCGTGGCCATCGCGCTGTTGTTCGCCTTCGCCAACCCGTTCGTTCTGGCTTGATCACGGACGATCATCCCCACCCTCAGGGAGTGCCTCTGTGAACATCAATGCCAGTCTGTTCATCCAGTGGATTCCGTTTCTGTTCCTGGCCTGGTTCACGGCGCGCTTCATCTGGCCGCCGATCACCAAAGCCCTGGACGAACGGGCCCACAAGATCGCTGACGGCTTGGCCGCCGCCGACCGTGCCAAGCTGGAGCTGAGCAACGCCAATCAACGCGTCGAGCAGCAACTTGCCGCCACGCGTGAAGAAAGCACCAGGCGCATCGCCGATGCCGAGCGCATGGCGGCGGGCCTGATCGAAGACGCCAAACGCCGTGCGGTCGAAGAAGCTGCCAAGATCATGGCTGCCGCCAAGGCCGATGCCGAGCAGCAGGTCGTGACCGCGCGTGAAGCATTGCGTGACCAGGTGGCTCTGCTGGCCGTGAAAGGCGCAGAGCAGATCCTGCATCGCGAGGTCGACACCCAGGTGCATGCCGAGCTGTTGGCGCGCCTGAAGAACGAGCTCTGAGCCATGGCCGAACTTGCCACCATCGCCCGGCCCTATGCCGAAGCCCTGCTTGCTGCGGGTGCCGACGCTGCCACCATGGCGCAGCTGCATGCGGTTGCGCGTGTGGCGGCAGAGCCTGAAGTGCAAAATTTTGCTGCCCACCCCAAGGCCACGTCGGCACAGGTTTTCGACCTGATCTGCGCAGCGACGGGCGAAACACTGTCCCAGCCCGTGCAGAACCTGCTGCGCACCGTCATCGACAACGGCCGCCTGTCGGCCGTGCAGGAGATGGCCGCGCAGGCGCAGGCGCTGCTGGACGCCCGGTCAGGCGTTTCGCAGGCGCGCGTGACAAGTGCTTTTCCGATGTCTGGCGCGCAGCTCACCGAGTTGCGCGCTGCGCTGGAGAAGCGCTTCGGCCGCAAGCTGGAGCTGACCATGGAAGTCGACACCAGTCTCATCGGCGGCATCCGTGCCGAGGTGGGCGACGAAGTGTTTGATGCCTCGGTCCAGGCGCAGCTAGAGCGCATGAAAACTGCATTGACCGCCTGAGCCCCCATCAGGGCACTCGCACCGGGCGCCGCTGACCAGCGTCGTCGGCACCCCCGTCCCAGGAGAACACCATGCAACTGAATCCCGCAGAAATTTCCGAGCTGATCAAGAGCCGCATCGAAGGCCTTGCCGGTTCGACCGACATCAAGAACCAGGGCACTGTCGTGTCCGTCACCGACGGCATCGTGCGTGTGCACGGCTTGTCCGACGCGATGGCCGGCGAGATGCTGGAATTCCCCGCCACCCCCGGTGGCCAGCCGACCTTCGGTCTGGCACTGAACCTCGAGCGCGACTCGGTGGGCGCAGTGATCCTGGGTGAATACGAACACATCAGCGAAGGCGACACCGTCAAGTGCACGGGCAACATCCTGTCCGTGCCCGTGGGCCCCGAATTGATCGGCCGCGTCGTCAATGCGCTCGGCCAGCCGATCGACGGCAAGGGCCCGATCAATGCCAAGATGACCGACGTCATCGAGAAGGTCGCCCCGGGCGTGATCGCGCGCAAGAGCGTGGACCAGCCGCTGCAAACCGGCCTGAAGTCGATCGACGCCATGGTGCCCATCGGCCGCGGCCAACGCGAGCTGATCATCGGCGACCGCCAGACCGGCAAGACGGCAGTGGCCATCGACACCATCATCAATCAGAAAGGCCAGGGCGTCACTTGCGTTTACGTCGCCATCGGCCAGAAGGCCAGCTCGATCAAGAACGTGGTGCGCTCGCTCGAGCAAGCCGGCGCCATGGAATACACCATCGTCGTCGCAGCTTCGGCTTCGGAATCGGCGGCCATGCAGTACGTCAGCGCCTATTCGGGCTGCACCATGGGCGAGTACTTCCGCGACCGTGGGCAAGACGCGCTGATCGTCTATGACGATCTGTCGAAGCAGGCCGTGGCTTACCGCCAGGTGTCCTTGCTGCTGCGCCGCCCGCCAGGTCGCGAGGCCTACCCTGGCGACGTGTTCTATTTGCACAGCCGCTTGCTGGAACGCGCAGCGCGCGTGAATGCCGATTACGTCGAAGCTTTCACCAAGGGCGAAGTCAAAGGCAAGACGGGTTCGCTGACGGCGCTGCCGATCATCGAAACGCAGGCCGGCGACGTTTCAGCCTTCGTGCCGACGAACGTGATCTCGATCACCGACGGCCAGATCTTCCTGGAGACCAGCTTGTTCAATGCCGGCATTCGCCCGGCCATCAACGCCGGCATTTCGGTGTCGCGGGTGGGTGGTGCAGCGCAGACCAAGCTGATCAAGTCGCTCTCAGGCGGCATCCGTACCGACCTGGCGCAGTACCGTGAATTGGCGGCGTTCGCGCAGTTCGCTTCCGACCTGGACGCCGCCACGCGCAAGCAGCTCGACCGTGGCGCGCGCGTGACGGAATTGCTGAAGCAGTCGCAGTACAGCCCGCTGCCCATCAGCCTGATGGCCGCCACGCTGTTTGCCGTCAACAAGGGCTTCCTGGACGACATCGACGTGAAGAAGGTGCTGGGCTTCGAGCACGGCCTGCACCAGCACCTGAAGAGCAGCCATGCTGCGCTTCTGGCCAAGCTGGAAAACGACAAGGCCATGGACAAGGGTGCTGAAGAAGAGCTTTCGAATGCGATTGGCGCCTTCAAGAAGAGCTTTGCTTAAGCCGCAGCCCACAAGGAACTACGACCATGGCTGCAGGTAAGGAAATTCGGGGCAAGATCAAATCGGTGGAGAACACCAAGAAGATCACCAAAGCCATGGAGATGGTGGCCGCTTCCAAGATGCGCAAGGCGCAGGAGCGCATGCGCGCGGCGCGGCCCTATGCCGACAAGATCCGCAACATCACGGCGCACTTGTCGCAAGCCAACCCCGAGTACCAAAGCCCGTACATGCGCGACGCGGAGAAGACGGGCACCACGGCCAAGGCCGTGGGCTTCATCGTTGTCTCTACCGACAAGGGCTTGTGCGGTGGTCTCAACACCAACATCCTGCGCGCTGTCACGGCCAAGATGAGGGCCGTGCAGACCGCCGGCAGTGCCATTCAGGCAGTGGCCATCGGCAACAAGGGCTTCAGCTTTCTCAACCGCATTGGCGCCAATGTGGTCAGCCATGCCACGCAGTTGGGCGACGCGCCGCAGCTGGAAAAGCTGATTGGCCCGGTGAAGGTGATGCTGGACGCCTTCGTCGACGGCAAGCTGGACACCGTCTACGTTTGCTACACCAACTTCATCAACACGATGAAGCAGGAGCCGCAGATCGAACAGCTGCTGCCACTGGTGGCGTCTCATCTGCAACAGACCGAAGCCGAGAAAACACAGCACGCCTGGGATTACATCTACGAGCCCGATCCGGCCAGCGTCATCGACGAGTTGCTCACGCGTTACATCGAAGCCCTGGTCTTCCAGGCCGTGGCCGAGAACATGGCCAGCGAGCAGAGCGCGCGCATGGTGGCCATGAAGGCGGCCACCGACAACGCCGGCACGCTGATCGGCGAATTGAAGCTGGTTTACAACAAGTCGCGCCAGGCGTCGATCACGAAGGAACTGTCCGAGATCGTCAGCGGTGCCGCTGCCATCAACGGCTAGAAATGGTGCCCCCACGCCCGCTTGGCTCGCTGCCCCCCGAGGGGGTGCTCTGCTTCGGACCGGCAAAGCCGGACCCTTGCTGCTGCTTCGTTCGCTCATGCACCGCGCGGCTGCTCGTCCCGATTGAATATTGACCATAGGATTTCCAAATGTCGAATACACAAGCTCAAGGCAAGATCGTTCAGTGCATCGGCGCCGTCGTGGACGTCGAGTTCCCGCGCGATCAGATGCCCAAGATTTACGACGCGCTGAAGCTCGAAGGCACAGGGCTGACCCTGGAAGTGCAGCAGCAACTCGGTGATGGCGTCGTGCGTACCATCGCGCTGGGCACCAGCGACGGCCTGCGCCGCGGCCTGATCGTCAGCAACACCGGCGCCAATATCACCGTGCCGGTGGGCAAGGCCACGCTGGGCCGCATCATGGACGTGCTGGGCCGTCCCATCGACGAACGCGGCCCTGTGGACCAGACGCTGACGGCCCCCATCCACCGCAAGGCTCCGGCTTATGACGAGCTTTCGCCTTCGCAGGAACTGCTGGAAACGGGCATCAAGGTCATCGACCTGATCTGCCCTTTCGCCAAGGGCGGCAAGGTGGGCCTGTTCGGCGGCGCCGGCGTGGGCAAGACCGTGAACATGATGGAGCTGATCAACAACATCGCCAAGGCCCACTCCGGCCTGTCGGTGTTCGCCGGCGTGGGTGAGCGCACCCGCGAGGGCAACGACTTCTATCACGAGATGGCCGACTCCAAGGTGGTCGACCTGGAGAACCTGCCCAACTCCAAGGTGGCCATGGTCTACGGCCAGATGAACGAGCCGCCGGGCAACCGCCTGCGCGTGGCGCTCACGGGCCTGACCATCGCCGAGTCCTTCCGCGACGAAGGCCGCGACGTGCTGTTCTTCGTCGACAACATCTACCGTTTCACGCTGGCCGGTACCGAAGTGTCGGCGCTGCTGGGCCGGATGCCGTCGGCTGTGGGCTACCAGCCCACGCTGGCCGAAGAGATGGGCCGGCTACAGGAGCGCATCACCTCGACCAAGGTCGGCTCGATCACCTCGATCCAGGCCGTCTACGTGCCGGCCGACGATTTGACCGACCCGTCGCCCGCCACCACCTTCGCCCACCTCGATTCCACGGTGGTGCTGTCGCGTGACATCGCGGCGCTCGGCATCTATCCGGCGGTGGACCCGCTGGACTCCACCAGCCGCCAGCTCGACCCGCTGGTGGTTGGCCAGGATCACTACGACACCGCCCGCGCCGTGCAGAACACGCTGCAGCGCTACAAGGAACTGCGCGACATCATCGCGATCCTGGGCATGGACGAACTGGCGCCCGAGGACAAGCTGGCCGTGGCCCGTGCCCGCAAGATCCAGCGTTTCCTGTCGCAGCCCTTCCACGTTGCCGAGGTGTTCACCGGATCACCGGGCAAGTACGTGCCGCTGTCGGAGACCATCCGCGGCTTCAAGATGATCACCGCCGGCGAGTGCGACCACCTGCCGGAGCAGGCGTTCTACATGGTGGGGACGATCGACGAAGCCTTCGAAAAAGCCAAGAAGATGTGATCGCCGGCGCATTCGACGCCCTGGCGGCGTTGCCGTGCTCACTGGCCGCCAGGCCAGTTCCGCGCGGCGCCTTGCCAGAGCGCCGACTGCTTGGCGCTCCCACCTTCTTCTGCAAAGGAAATCAATCATGGCCAACACTATTCGCGTCGATGTCGTCAGCGCCGAAGAATCGATCTTCTCGGGCGAGGCCCGTTTCGTGGCCCTGCCCGGTGAGGCCGGCGAGCTCGGGATCTACCCGCGCCACACCCCGCTGATCACGCGCATCCGGCCCGGTTCGGTGCGCATCGAGAAGGCCGACGGCACCGAGGAGTTCGTCTTCGTCGCCGGCGGCGTGCTGGAAGTGCAACCCAACGCCGTTACCGTGCTGTCCGACACCGCCATCCGCGGCAAGGACCTGGACGAAGAAAAGAGCAATGCCGCCAAGGCGGCCGCCGAGGAAGCGCTCAAGAACGCCAAGGGCGAGCTCGATATCGCTCGGGCCCAGTCCGAGTTGGCCGTGATGGCCGCGCAGATCGCTGCGCTGCGCAAGTACCGGCAAAAACGTTAATCGGCAGAGTCAACAAGAAGCGCTAAAAACCGCGCCCTAGCCTCGGCCGCAAGGCCGGGGCTTTTTTCTTAGTCGCAATCGGGCTTACCTCTCCGGGGCAGCATAGAAAGCAAGTAGGCGGTTCGCTGGAGGGCCGAGAGATCGCTAGGAGCGAGCTCTATTTTCGATCGGCAAGAATGGGCTTACAAGCTACAGCGGCTCGAGAATTCCAATGCGCAGCAACCGGCAGCGGCGCCACCTGAATTCAATAGCATTCGCATTTTTCCGGAACTACCACGTGGTTTCGATAGCCCATGATGGCCTCGGTGTAGCGGGACACACGCTTCTGGTCATTGCACTTTTTGGAGCACGCGGTCTGCCCTCCAGGCAAGTACGCACGCACGATAGCGACCATCATCGCGATGGCAAGAAGTGAAAAACCAACGACAGCAATCAGTTTTCGACCTTGAGATGTCATGTCTGCGTTCCAACAAATCGATTGACTTTCCGTGCCCAAAGAGCCGGGCTTGAACGACACGGCCAAAGCCGCGCCATTTGCGAAGCCGTCACACACCCCTGGATGCCCTTTTGTTCCTCCAACGAGCGGGCTCCTGTCGGAATTCGGGGCGTTAGTGCCCGGCACCCAAAGCGAGCGCGACAACAGCCACAACCATGGAAATCCCGGCGATTAGCGCTGCGATCCACGCGGCCACTGCCGACGACTTGGCCGCCTTTGCTAAAGCCTCGTTCCGACGCAGTTCTAAGAGATGCGAGGCTACCCACTTGCGCTGTGAGCCGTCATTCTCGGTGACAAAGTCGAAGAGCTCTCTGTCGGTGAGCTTCTCGAGACTGGCGTACTCGTTTGCTTCCATGTGCACCCTTAACGAATGAAAGGAACTTCCCCGTCCCGAAGGAGCCGCGCATTGCGGCGCAGGGCACTGAATGCCAGGATGGAAAGTCTGAATGTCGCTTCGAATCTTAAAAAGGGGAGAGTCCCTGACCATTGTCAATCTTAGAACCGATCTCGCCAACCATGAATTTGCCCTGCCCGGATTAGATGCCACACGCCCGAGTCTGTCCGTTTGCTGCGGGTAAGCAGGCCTCTGTGTCCGCAAAGGGAGGTCCGCCTGGTGGACCTGCGGCTTTTCAGCCCAGCACCGGCTCGTCGGGCAGTTCGTTGACGTTGTCCTGCTCGCCAGCTGGGAAGTGCCTGACCAGCAGCGCCGAGACTTCCTCCAGGGCCTGCGTCACGCCCTGCTCGAAGTGGCCGTCGTGGAAGGCGGTGCCCATGCGGTCGACGATCTGCTGCCATACGGCGAGGTCGACCTGGCTGTTCAAGCCACGATCCGCCACGATCTCGATCGCGTGCTCGGCCAGCAGCAGGTAGATCAGCACGCCGTTGTTGCGCTCGGTGTCCCAGACGCCCAGTTTCCCGAACATCGCCACCGCGCGTTCCCGCGCCGTGGCATCGCGCCAAAGGTAGCTGTTGGGCAGCCCGGCCTCCACATAGATCCGGACCTCGCCGCTGTGACGCTTCTCGCTGGCGGCCACCCGGCGCGCCAGCCGCTCCACGAGCTCCGGTGGGATCGCCCGGCGGGTGTCGGATTCATCCAGCCAGCGGTGCCTGAAGATGCGTTTCAGTCTGCCCAGCATCACCATCCCCCCGAAGCGCCGCCGCCACCAAAGTTGCCGCCGCCGCCGGAACTGAAGCCGCCGCCTCCGCCGCCGCCCCCCCAGCCGCCGCCGCGCCCGCCCATGCCGCCGCCGATCCAGGGGCCGGCGCCATGGCCGCCTGAGCGACCCGCCCCCAGGCCGCCCGATGCGCCCGACAGCAAGGCAAAGACCAGCCCCGCCAGCGCGGCCAGCACGCCGATGACCAGGCTGGCCGTCACCAGCGAAGCGATCAGGCCCACGCCGCCGCCGGTAAGCAGCGCACCGAACTTGCGCCCGAAGATGCCGCGCAGCACGCCGCTGGCGACCGGCACGATGAATAACAAGAGGATGGCGGCATTGAACCAGTCGAAGCCTGCATCCGGGCGCTGCCCGC